>CACLAC010000047.1 GCA_902604785.1 uncultured Pelagibacteraceae bacterium | reverse complement strand
TAAAAAAAAAATCTATACAAAAAAATATTGATCCAAAGATAACAAGGCGTATTTGGATAAATATGATTTATGCTTATATTAATTTTGAAAGAAGAAATTTTAAGAAAAAATAATTACTTACTATGAGGTGGAAGTTTTTTTTCAATAAAAACTTCATGCTTTCTAGTTGATGGATTGTATTTTTTAGCTTTTAATTTAATTTTAGCTTTTTCACCACCAGCTGGCTTTTTCACATAGTAAAAAAAAGGACTATCTGGTTTTGACTCTGGTACCAATCTAACTTTAACGTGGGTTTTTTTTGCCATACTATTTTTTTAATTCTTTAATAATTTTTGAAATTTTTCTTATTTTAGATTTCAAAATATTTTTTGTGTTTATAGTTGTATTAGTTGATACGTCAAGATCAGATTCATCGATTAATAATTGATTTTTAACACCTTTAATGGTCATGCCTTTATCTTTGAGTAAATATTTAATTTTTTTTAAAATTTCTATTGTTTTGATATCATAATAACGTCTATTTCCAGCAAATATTTTTGGTTTAATTTGTTTAAATTCTTTTTCCCAAAATCTGAGTGTATGTGTCGAAACTTTGCCAGATTTTAAATTAACTAAATTCAATTCTTCTGCGACCTCACTTATGGTTTTATACGCTTCATTTTCTTTTTTAATCATTATTATTAATATATTTTTTTAATTCTTTAGATGGTCTAAACAAAATAACATTTCTTTCTGATATGATTTTTTTTTCATTAGTTTTTGGGTTTCGTCCCAATCTTTCATTTTTTTTTCTTAAGGTAAAAGTTCCAAATTTAGCAATTTTTACTTTTTTTTCAAAAATTATATTTTTTAATAATATTTGGAAAATATCTTCAAGAAGATTAGAAGATATTTTTTTTGAAAATCCAATTTGCATATAAATTGAATTAATAATTTCTTTTTTGGTTAAATTAATTCTCATTAATTAATATTTTCTTTAATTTTATCAATTAACTTACCTTTAATAATTTTTTCACATACTGAAATTGCATTTGCAAATCCTATATAATCAGTGCCGCCATGACTTTTGACTACCGGAGAATTTAATCCTAATAAAATTGCACCATTATATAACCTAGGATCTAATTTTTTTTTAAAATTATTTATATTTTTTATATTTAATAACGATGAAATTTTACCTACTAAATTACCAGATAAGGTTTTTTTTAATTCTGATGTAATGAAATTTGCTGTTCCTTCGGCAGTTTTTAAAGCAATATTTCCAGTAAATCCATCAGCTATAATAACGTTAACTTCGCCACTCATTATATTGTTTCCTTCTATATATCCTTTAAATTCAAAAAGAGAATTAGGATATTTAGATAATTCTTGATACGTATTTTTAATCACTGAATTACCTTTTATCTCTTCAGATCCAATATTTAATAAAGCTACTTTAGAAACCTCATCTGGGAATAATGATTTATGAAGAGCGGCACCCATTATTGAAAAATCTTTTAGATTTTTTTCATTACACTCAATATTTGCACCTAAATCTAAAACTATATTCATACCTACTTTATTTGGCCACAAACCTGATAAAGCAGGCTTGTCAATTTTTTTTATCATTTCTAAATTTAACTTTGCTATAACAAACAACGCTCCAGTGTTGCCAGCAGAAAGAATAATATCTGAAGTTTTATTTTTTACACTTTCAATTGACATCCACATACTAGAATTTTTTCCTCTTTTTGCGGCTGCTAGTGCACTATCTTCACCTTTTACATTATTTTCAGAGTGAAAAATCTCATAATTTTTTTTGTCTAAATTTTTGTTTTTTAAATTTTCCCCAATTATATTACTGTCGCCAAATAATTTAAAATAAACATTTTTATTTTTTTGATGATATAGTTCAATACCATCAATAATTTTAGTTGGAGAATTATCACCACCCATCGCATCTATAGCAATGACGATTGGTTTATTCATAAATTATTACTCTTCTTGATCTAGAACTTGTCTACCCTTATACGTTCT
>CACLAC010000046.1 GCA_902604785.1 uncultured Pelagibacteraceae bacterium | reverse complement strand
ATGAAGAAAAAATAAAAAAGAGCAGTGATATAATTTTTGTAGTATTTATATTCACCGCTCTAATTTAAAATAATCCTAAAGATTATATTACTCCAAGTTTTTTCATAAGAGCTGTCATTTCCTCAGTTTGTTTTTCTAAAAATGAAACAAACTTATCACCTGGATTATAAATATTTACCCAAGCATTTCTTGCTCTAACAGTTTCCCATTCTGAAGTTTTTTGTACATCACCAAGCATTTTAGCAATTTCATTTTTCATGCTTGCACTCATACCTGGAGGTCCAAAAAATCCTCTCCAGTTAACAAATTGTACATCGTAACCCTGCTCTTTTAATGTTGGCGCATCAGGGGCATCGGATACTCTTGATGGAGCAGTAATTCCAATTATTCTTACTTGGTCTCTTGCACCCATTAATTCTCCTAGTCCTGTAGAAATTATTTGAGTCTCTCCTGATAAAAGTCCAGCTAAAGCTTTACCACCAGCATCATATGGAACGTAGATAACATCATTTGGATTTGCTCCTGCAGCTTGAAATGCTAAAGCACCAATTAGATGGTCCATGCTTCCTCTTACAGATCCACCAGCCATTTTTACTGAGCTTGAATCTTTTTTATAAGCATCCACGACATCTTTAAAGTTTTTGTATGGTGAATTTTTTGCTACAGCAATAGCACCGTAATCACCAATTACTCCAGCAATTGGAACTACATCTTTATAAGATAAAGTGCCACTACCACTTACATAACCCTTGTGCCTAGTTATAGATCTTAAAACTAAAGGTGTTGATTGAACTAAAACTGTATTTGCGGGTTTAGTGTTAATCATAAAAGCTAATGCTTTTCCACCACCACCACCTGACATATTTTCAAATGATGCGCTTTTTAAGAATCCTGCTTTTGTTAAAGCTTCTCCAGTTCCTCTAGCAGTACCATCCCATCCACCACCAGCTCCTCCACCAATCACAAAATGCAATTTATCTATTGCAAAAGAATTAGTTGCTGAAAGTAATAGAACTACAGAAAATAAAACTGAAATTAATGATTTATATAGTTTCATTGTTTCCCTCTCTTTATTAATTATGATATTTAAACATAATATAAAAATTAGTGTCAACAATCATTTATAGAATACATGTCAAACGCGATTCCATTTAATAAAAAAGAGATAAAATCATTAATATCATCTGAGTTTTTATTAGTAATTTTGATTTCAACTCCAAGTGCAATTATAGCAGAGTATTTTAATGTTCCTCTAGCTTGGATGTTAGGGCCGATGATAGCAATATCTATTGCAGCATTAATGGGTCTAAAAGTTGCAATGCCCAAATTAGCTTTGAGTGGGATTTTAATTATTCTTGGCCTTTATATTGGAACTTATATTGATCAAAATTTAATTAACCAAATGGTAAATTGGATATGGACTACTATAATTATGTTTTTTTATATTTTGGTTAGCATAATAATAGTTTCAAAATATCTTCAAAAATTTTCTGGTTATAATGAAAAAACATCTATTTTTTCTGCGGCTCCAGGAGCTCTCGGTCCATTATTAATTTTAGCCGAACATGAAAATTCAGACTTATCTCAAGTAGCCACTGCACACTTAATAAGACTTATTAACATTAATGCCAAAAATAGAATCAATATATAATTAAACTTATTTTCTATCAATTAATCTCAATATTAAAGGCACAGTAAATAAAATAAATAATAGTCTAATTATGTGATGGAATGAAACAAAATCAGGTTCTAATTCAAATGCAATCGCAATGACAGCAACTTCATAAATTCCACCGGGACAAAATGATAAAACTAAAGTTAAAAAATTATTATCTACAAAAAATGTAGCAATATAAGCAGCTATTAAACCAAGAAGCACAAGCAAACTTGTTGCAATAAAACTGTGAAAAGTATTATTTGCAACTTCTTTAATAGTTTTTTCAGCAAATCTACATCCAACAGAAGCTCCTAAAATTAGCAAACAAAAATTTATTGAAAATTCTGGTAATTTATATGTAGCAATATCACTTACTTGTAAA
>CACLAC010000045.1 GCA_902604785.1 uncultured Pelagibacteraceae bacterium | reverse complement strand
TAAATGGACTTAAATCACTTAAAAATTTTGAAATTAAAAATTTTGCAATCTCAGAAAATAATAATAGTCTTTTTGATGTAGATAATATTAAATTTTCAAATATCAAATTTGATTATTTAGGAAAATCTGGCAAACAAAAAATACCTACAAACTATGAAGTGTCAATAAAGGGGGCAGAGACTAAGTTGAGTGAATTGGACCCTGAATTTAAACAATTTGCAGATGATTTAAATTATGATGCTATAAAATTCGACATTGGCGGCAGGTGGGTCTGGAACATTAATAGAAATAATTTATTAATTGATATTAATTTTGGAATTTATGAAGCCGCATCAGTTAAATTTAATACTTCTTTTAGCGGTTTAAGCACAGATATTTTAGAACTTAAAGGAACTCCGTTAACTACTTATTTAATGACGAGCCCAAAAATTAAAAGTTTAAGTTTAAGTGTTAAAGATTATTCTTTAAAAAATAGATTAATTAAATTTAGTGCTAAACAACAAGGTATGAATAATCAACAATATAAAGACTATTTGACCCAATCATTAAATATATTTGTGACAACTTTTGCAACAAATAATAAATTAGCCAAAAGTATGGAAGAAGCTGTTACAAATTTTATAAATAAATCTAGTAAAATTACATTATCAATAAAACCTTCTAAACCTTTGTCTGTTACAGATCTTATTCCAGATTTCAAACAAGCAAATGCAGATGAAATAATAAAGAAATTAAGACTAAGAATTTCAAATTAAGAAATGAACTAGGCACCAGACTTGAGCCTAGAGGCCTAAAGTACCACTAAATCAAGTTTTTGTTTCCCCAATCTTTCGTTCCCATATTCGGTCACTAAGTATGTTTCACCTAAATTCATCGCTAATTGATTTTCAGAGTCCATCAATATCATGTGCATAAAGAAGACGTTACCTGGTTCTATGACGTAAGGGTTACCCGTGTAAAGCATTGGCCAGTCCATCCAATTAGGAGAGAAAGTTGATCCTAAAGAATAACCACAAGCATTCATTCTTGATTTATTGTAACCAAGGTCATCAAAAGTTTTAGCATGAACATCAAACACATCGCCAATTTTATTTCCTTGTTTAAGTTTATCTTCACAATTTTTTAATGCTTCTACGCAAGCTTCATGCATTTTAAAATGTTTAGGGTCAGCTGCTCCTATAGGTATAGTTCTAAACATAGCTGAATGGTAATGTCTAAAAGTTCCAGCCCACTCTATACTTAGTTGATCATTTTTTTTTAAAATTTGTTTTTCAGACTGATACCTGCAAAGAAGAGCATTTTTTCCTGAACCAATAATAAATTCATTAGCTGGATAATCTCCACCACCTTCAAAAATAACTCTATTCATTTCAGCTAAAATTTTTGACTCACTAACTCCAGCTTTTGTATATTTCCAAACTTCATCTAAAGCTTTGTCAGCTAGCGCTGCAGCTTTTCTCACATAAACAATTTCTTCTTTTGATTTAATTACTCTTAAATTACTAATTAGTTGAGATTTGTCTTCAATTGAACAATAATTTTCTAAAGATTTATTTAATTCTAAAGCATTTTTACCAGTCAAACCATATGCTTCATATTCTATTCCTAATTTTTTTCCTTTAAGATTCAATTCATCTAAAATAATTTTAAGATCATCCGTAGGTTTAGAACCATCTTTATCTACCCAAATTCTAATATCACTAATATTTGATGTATTTTGTGCCTGTCTTAAATCTGGAGCTCTAGTTAAAAGAATTATATTTCCCTTTTGATCTAAAACTAATGTTTGAAAAAATACGTAACCAAATGAGTCGTATCCTGTAAGCCAATACATGGACTCTTGTCTAAACATCAAAAGAGCATCAATTTTTTGATCTTTCATAATTGCTAAAATTTTTGATTTTCTTAAAGAAAATTCTTCTTTTGAGAAGTGTAATGACATTATTTGCTTATTTCACCATATATTTTTTTTGCTAAAAAATTATAACCAACAGGATTAAAATGTCCACCAACCGGAGTCGCATATAAATTTATAGCTTCAAATTCTTTTTGTGAAAATATTTCTTTAAGATCAAGAAAATTGATATCATTTTTTAAAATAATTTT
>CACLAC010000044.1 GCA_902604785.1 uncultured Pelagibacteraceae bacterium | reverse complement strand
TCAGTTAAAAACAGATCAAAAAAATAATATAGTATTTACCCTGCTATAACAGCAAGCAATAATAGAGCTACAATATTTGTAATTTTAATCATTGGATTAACTGCAGGACCTGCTGTATCCTTATAAGGATCGCCTACTGTATCGCCAGTAACTGCAGCTTTATGTGCTTCTGATCCTTTACCTCCAAATTTTCCATCTTCTATATATTTTTTAGCATTATCCCAAGCACCACCACCAGCTGTCATAGAAACAGCGACAAATAAACCAGTTATAATTACACCTAACAGCATCGCACCAACTGAGGATAGAGCCGCAACTTGGCCTCCTATTGGTAAAATAATAAAATACAAAACTATAGGAGATAGAACTGGTAACAAAGATGGTATTATCATTTCCTTGATTGCAGCCTTAGTTAGTAAATCAACAAGTTTACCATAATCTGGTTTTGCTTTACGTTTCATTATTCCGGGTATTTTTTTAAATTGTCTTCTCACTTCAACAACAACAGCACCGCCTGCTCTTCCAACAGCTTGCATACCCATAGATCCAAAAAGATAAGGCAACATTCCTCCAATTAATAAACCAACAACAACAAAAGGATTTGACAAATCAAAAGTAACAGCTATTCCTTCTAATTTAGATCCAGCTACTTTGGAAAAATGTTTAATATCTTCTGTATAAGCAGCAAATAAAACAAGAGCTCCTAGTCCAGCTGAACCTATAGCATAACCTTTCGTTACCGCTTTAGTAGTATTGCCTACAGCATCTAGTGCGTCAGTGGTTTTTCTAACATTTTTTGGTAAATTTGACATTTCAGCAATACCACCAGCATTATCTGTAACTGGACCGTATGCATCAAGCGCAACAACCATTCCTGCTAGAGCAAGCATTGTTGTTACTGCAATTGCGATACCAAAAAGTCCTGCAATATGATTTGTTAATAAAATCCCCGCAACTATAATTAAAGCAGGTATAGCTGTTGCCTCCATAGATACAGCTAGGCCTTGAATTACATTAGTTCCATGACCTGTAGTAGAAGATGCAGCAACACTTTTAACAGGTCTATAATTAGTTCCTGTGTAGTACTCTGTCACCCAAATAAGCAATCCAGTAATAATTAATCCTATTACACCACAGTAATATAAATTTATTCCATAGAATGTTTTGATTCCTACGGTATAATTTTTTTCAAATCCAATTACATAATCTGTTACAGGATACAAAACAATTAAAGATAAAATTGATGTAGCAATAAATCCTTTGTATAAAGCGTTCATTACATTTTTTGATTTTCCCAATTTAACAAAAAATGTTCCAATAATTGAAGTAATAATACAAGCTCCTCCTATTGTTAGAGGGTAAACCATCATATTTATATCTCCATGAAAGAAAATTGAAGACAAAACCATTGTGGCAACTATAGTTACTGCATAAGTTTCAAATAAATCAGCCGCCATTCCCGCACAATCACCAACATTATCCCCAACATTGTCTGCAATAACAGCGGGATTTCTTGGATCATCTTCTGGAATACCAGCTTCAACCTTCCCAACCAAATCAGCACCAACATCTGCACCCTTAGTAAATATACCTCCACCTAATCTTGCAAAAATAGAAATTAAAGATGCACCAAAACCTAATGCAACAAGTGCATTTACTATTTCACGCTCTTCAACACGTAGTTTGAGTAAAATAAAATAATAAACAGTAATAGATAATAATGCTAATCCTGCAACCAACATGCCAGTTATAGCACCAGATTTGAAAGCTACAGATAAACCATTAGAAAGACCTTTTCTTGAAGCTTCTGCTGTTCTTACATTTGCTTGTACTGAAACAAGCATTCCAACATAACCTGCTATCCCAGATAAAGTTGCTCCTATTAAATAACCTAAGCCAACTAAGTAATTAAATGCAAAGGTAATAATAACCAAAACAACAACACCAACTATTGCTATTGTTTTATATTGTCTATTTAAATATGCTTTTGCTCCAATTTGAATCGCAGAAGCAATTTCCTGCATTTTTATATTTCCTGGACTTGATTTAATAATATTATTACCAGTAAAGAATCCATAAATTATTGATAATAATCCTGCTAATATTGTGTAGTATAAAATAGTCTCAATTGAAGCGTCCATATAATCCTT
>CACLAC010000043.1 GCA_902604785.1 uncultured Pelagibacteraceae bacterium | reverse complement strand
AATTATATTATAGTAAAATAATCTATTTTTAAGATCAATTCCATGTGTGCCCAAAGTAAAGAGAATTGTATCAAAAGCTGATATCTTTTCTATATTCTGTTTTAAACTTTCTAAGTCAATAGAGTTAGATTGATCCAATGTAGCCTCGTATGCATTAGTTAGCTTATTAAGGGCCGCGAGAGAGATCTGCAGATTTTCTCGTTTTTTTACAGCCCACTTTTTATTTATTAATCGAACTGAAAGTTTATTATTTTCATTCCAATAGCCTTTTAAGAGAGGGCCCTCTCTATATTTTTGTTTTTCTAACATTTCTTTAGATAATTTTTCCTGAAAAATAAATTGATGGCTATTTCCATTAATTTTTACTTTTAAAAAATAGGTTTCTGGTGCTATAAAATTTAGAGACTTCATTAGGTGGGTAATGAAAACTTCATTTTCATTAAACCTGGCAATTGGTAAAAATAACTTGAATTTTCTTATTGAATTAATATGACCATCAAGAAGAGTTACATTTAAACTTGAAACAATTTGATTATTATCTAGCCCTAAATGATCTTTTTGCATTCCAGCAAGTGAAACTTTTGCATTAAATTCACATGATAAACCATTATTAAAAATAACTTTTATTTTTGAATTAAAATTTTTCTTAAACTTTTCGTTAATTTGTCTGATAGAACTTTGCGTTGTATCTTTGTAGGCTCGAAGTAAATTTGTAACCCATTTTTTGTTTTTTAATATTTTAATTTCTAATTCTTGAACTTTTGTATTTTTGAACAGATTATAATTGTTAATTTTGTTGCCTTTGCAAATACTCAACTCTTTTAATTCATTTATTGAGGATACTGCAGCGTCAAGACTAGAAAAAATTATAAAAAAAAATAATATTCTATTGAGAAGCTTGAAAATCAATTGTGCTGACTTTTTTGTTATCTTTAAACTCTTCATATATTTTTTTGATGTCAGATTTATTATTACTTGCCAGTCTATATAAAATTAAATTTTTATTTTTATCTATAACTATATGGTTTAAAAAATTATTTTTTTCCAATTGTTCAATTTTTTCTTCACAACAAACCTCTAATACATTTAAGTAAATTCCCTCATCAAAAGAAATCGAAAAAATACTTAGCCCAAATTTTTTAAATAATAATTCTAAATATTGGCAAGAAATTATTGTTGTCACCACAAAGAGTGATAGCGCAATACCATATTTAATTTTAATTGCCATTCCTATTCCAATTGTTATTAATGAAAAAAATATTACTAGTTCAAAAGGATTTTTTACTGGATTTCTAAATCTAACTATCGAAAGAGCACCTATCATTCCTAATGCAAGAGCAACGTTTCCAGCTATTAAGAATGTTATAAACATCGTAACAACAGGTAAAATTATGTAACTCATTGTGTGATGATAAGTATTTGCCCACATTTGTCCCACAAAGGTTAGGGCCAATCTAATTATTAACCCACATAATCCCGCAGATATAGTCGCTATTATTATATTTGTTGTAGCGTTAATATTAAATACTTCCATATTAAGATTATATACTAACTATATGTATTGTAAAAATGAAAGTCCGATGATTCAAAAAGTAAGTAAACATAATGTAATATTCAAATGTATATGCCTTTACATATCACGTGTTTTACAAAAATGGCTACTAAAATCTGAATCTAATGTTTGGTTAATTGAACAACAAAAAAGGTTGGGTTAAAACTTTAATAATTTAAAATATAATTATGAAAATTGTAACTCTAATACCGAGCGCAACTGAAATAGTTGCTTTTTTAGGTCAAAAAAAATCTATTATAGGAAGATCTCATGAATGTGATTTTCCAGAAGATTTGTCTAAAATTATAAAACTTACCGAGCCTAAAATTAATGTTGAAGGCACTAGTGGTGAAATTCATAAACAAATAGAAGTAATTTTAGAAAAATCTTTGTCAGTTTACAAAGTTCATGTAGATGAGTTAAAGAAGTTAAATCCAGATTTTATTGTTACTCAGTCTCACTGTGAGGTTTGCGCGGTAAGTTTTTCAGAGGTAGAAAATATTACTAAAGAGCATCTAGGAAAAAATACTAAAATAATTTCTTTGCAACCTAACAAAATACAAGAAGTCTTCGATGATATAAGACGAGTAGCTAAAAGCTTAAACGTTGATAATGATCATAACAATAAATTAATAAATAATTTAGAAATTAGATTAGATGATATTAAAAAAAAAACACAAAAAATAAAAAAACCTAAAATTTTATGCGTGGAGTGGATAGATCCACTAATGGCTGCTGGAAATTGGATTCCAGAAATGGCCAATATAGCAGGAGGTGAAGATATTTTGGGGAAAATTGGAGTAGACTCACATTGGATAAAATTTGAAGATATACAAAATCAAGATCCTGACTTCATAGTTTTTATACCTTGTGGATTCAATTTAAATAAAACAAACGATGAGGTTAAAAAATTACTTAAAAAAAATAATGATTGGGAAAAATTAAAAGCTTTTAAAAATAAAAATTTATATGTGACTGATGGTAATCAATATTTCAATAGACCTGGACCAAGATTAATTGATTCTATAGAGATATTAGCTGAAATAT
>CACLAC010000042.1 GCA_902604785.1 uncultured Pelagibacteraceae bacterium | reverse complement strand
CTCACTTATGCCAGCTGTTTGTCCAAACATTCCTTCAAGCAAAGTGTCTGCATTTATTTTTTCATTTTCAAAAATATCGAATACAGTTCCATTTCTAAAAACCATTACTTTTGGACATAGTCCAATAAATTCCTCTAATTCACTAGATAAGAATACAACTGTGTTTCCTTCTTCTACATAATTTCTTAAATGAACATACAAATCTCTTTTGGTGCTAACATCAATACCTCTTGCAGGATCATTTAAAATTAAAACTTTTGGATGCTGAGCAAATGACCTTGCTATCATCACTTTTTGCTGATTTCCTCCGCTTAGCGAACCAATAAGATTATCTCTTGGACCAGTTTTAATACTTAACCTATCAACTTCCCAATCAAAGATTCCATTTAACTCTAGCCAATCAATAAATCCTAAGAAACCCGCTCTACTAGTTTTTTTATAAAGTGGGACAACTAAATTTTCATAAATACTTAAGTTAGGAAGTATTCCTTCTTTTTTACGATCGCCAGAAACAAATGATATTCCATTTAGTTTTGCGCTTTCTAATGAATTATATTTTATAAAATTTTCGTTAACATCTAAGATTTCCGTTGTACCACCATGTGCTTCTTGAACGCCTGCTAAAATTTTAACAAAGTCATCTTGTCCATTTCCATCTAATCCTGTTACTCCTACTATTTCACCCCTTTTAACTTCAAAGTTAACAGGTTTGGTATCTGGCCAAACAACTAAATTTTCTGCTCTCATTACTACTTTGTCAGTTTTTGTTTGAAGGGCGGAAGATTTAGATTTTTCTCCTGTTTCAGTTCTTCCAGTCATTAAACCTATTAAATTTTTTTCATTTAGATCTTTTTTTTCCAAAACCCCAACATCCTTACCATCTCTCATAACAGTAGCTTTATCACTGATTCTAACTAGTTCTGCAATTCTGTGTGTAACAATAAATACTGCTACTCCATTATCTCTTAGCTCTCTCATTTTTTTAAATAATCTTTCAGTTGAGTCAAAATCAAGTGCAGCCGAAGATTCATCTAAAATTAAAACTTTAGTATTTTCTCTAAGAAAAGCTCTAGCAATTGTAATCCAAGCTTTAATAGGAAGTGATAAATTAAAAGCTTGAGTATATGGGTCAATATATTCTCCCACAAGGTCTTCCATAATTTCTTGTGCTTTGATTACTTTTTCTCTTTGAGTTAAATTTTTGTACCAGAAATCATCAGAACCAACAAAAAGATTATCGACTACAGAGGCTTCTTCCGCAATCATTACCTCTTGGAAAACTGTGGCAATCCCCATATTTCTTGCCATGACTGGCGAGGTAGGAGTGTGTCCTAAAACCGAAACTTTACCTTTGTCTATAGGTAAAACACCAGACATTACTTTTGCCAAGGTGCTTTTACCACAACCGTTACCACCAACTATTGCATGTATCTCACCAAAATTTGCACTAAAATTTACTCCATTTAAGGCTCTTGTTACTCCAAAATATTTATGAACATCTTGAACGTATATATCACCTTGAACAGCATCTGAATTTTTAGACAGCGCCTCTTTTTGTGAGGCGCTGTTCAAATTATTTTTTTCTGCACTCATACTTTTTTTTCAAAAAAGTATTAGTGTGAACTTACATCGTATTTTTCTGGATCAGAAGGATTGTCAAAGAACGCTTCAACATATGATCTTGGAGCCCATTTTTCCATTCCAGGATTATCCCAACCAGTAGAATTTCTATCACAATCTTCATTTAAGATTTCTTTGATTTCATCGAAATTCTTAGTAGCAGGACCAACCAATATAGATTGGATTCTAGGACCTTGACCTTGTAATGTTCTCATCATAACTTCCATACCCAATTCAATCTCATCTCCTGGAGGCCATGCATATATTGCTTCATCAATATAACCTGGATTTTGTCTCCAATAACAAAGAGCACCTAACTCACCACCTAATGCGATTGGTGGAATAGGATCTCTTCCTGACTGAAGCAATGCTTGTAAAGTTCCAGTCTCTCCTGAAGATTGAACGGCAATACCATCTACCTTTTTAGTATTAGTCGATAGCCATTGCGAAAGCTCTTTCTGTGCAACTTGAGAAGTCCAGTTATGTGCTAATTGTCCAACAACATTAACGTTAGGATACTCATCAAGAGCAGCTAACACACCTTTGTTTTGTTGGTCAGAGGCAGAGTATCCTGGGATACCTTCTATAACTATTACATTTCCTTTTTCTCCAATTAATTCAGCCATCCAAGCACCCACATAATAACCAACCAATCTATAGTTTACAGATGTATTGATTGAATAAGGCGATGTTGTAAAGCCAGTAAATGAAAGAGTTGGAATACCTTTTTCCCATCCATATTTAATTGTTGTATTAAGAGCAGTAATGTTTGAGCAGCAAATAATAATAGCGTCAACTTTTCCACCATCTATCATTTGTCTCATTTGCTGTATCTGAAGTGAGTCATCTAAGTTTGATTGAGTAATAACAATTTCATCAACCATTCCTAAAGCTTTCCACTTAGGATAAACAACTTCCATTAATCGCTCCATTGCACCTTTACGCCAAGTATTACCAGCATAAGTACTTGCATAACCAATTGTCCAAGGTGGTTTTCTAGGACTTTTCCACTTTCTCATTACAGCTTCAGCTAAGGGCTGATCTGCGTCCATAAAATCCATGTTGTATACATAA
>CACLAC010000041.1 GCA_902604785.1 uncultured Pelagibacteraceae bacterium | reverse complement strand
TGAAATAATATTTTTTTTAATTAAAAGGAGAAATAATGAATATATTCAAAAAAACTATTTTTTCAGTTCTAGCTTCTTTATTAATTATCGGTAGCGTTAGCGCTAATGATAAAATTAGAATAGGAACTGAAGGCGCTTATCCTCCATGGAATTCAAAAGATGCTTCAGGTAAATTAATTGGATTTGAAGTTGAATTAGCTTGGTCGCTTTGTAGATATATGGAAAGACAATGTGAAATTGTTGAACAAGACTGGGATGGAATGATTCCAGCTCTAGTGATGAGAAAATTTGATGCAATCATGGCAGGTATGTCAATTACAGATGAAAGAAAAAAGACAATAACTTTCTCACAAGGTTATGCTGATGAAGTTGCCTCTTTGGCTGTAATGAAAGGTTCAAGTCTTGAAGGTTTGGATACTCCCGAAGGAATTAACTTATCTTTAGGTGGATCTGATGTAACAAAAGCACTTAAAACTTTAACAGGAGCTTTAGCAGGAAAAACTGTTTGTGTTCAAACAGCAACTATTCACCAAAACTTTTTAGACTCTGGTGATGTCGGAAGTGTTGATGTTAGAACATACAAAACTCAAGACGAAGTTAACTTAGATCTAGCTTCTGGAAGATGTGATGCTGCCCTAGCAGCTGCTGTTGCATTTACAGATTATGCAGAAAAATCAGGTAAAGCAGTTGTTTTAACTGGACCTACTTTTTCAGGTGGTGCTTTTGGTAATGGTGTTGGAGTTGGTATTAGACAAGCTGGAGATGACGCTATTGGTAAAAGAGACGCTGAGTTGTTAAAAGACTTTAATAAAGCAATAGATCAAGCAAGAAAAAATGGAGATATTAGTAGAATTGCTACTAAGTGGTTTGGTTTCGACGCTTCTATGTAATTAATTTTAGATTTGGCGACTATAATATATAGTCGCCAGTCTTTATGGAACTTCTAGCATTTGGAAAAACTGGTTGGGGCGATGAGTTATTTTACGCAACATTAATGACTTTAGCTGTATCAATTACGGCTATGATAATTGGTTTCTTCTTTGCGCTAATTTTTACTCCTTTAAAACTATCTAAAAGTAAATTCTTAAATTTAATTGGAAATTGCTACACTACAGTTGTAAGAGGAGTTCCTGAACTTCTTGTAATTTATTTATTTTTTTTTGGTGGTAGCGGTGCAATTATGTTTGTTGCCTCTATGTTTGGATATTATGAATACATAGAAATAAATGCATTTATTACAGGTTCATTTGCAATTGGTATTATATCAGGAGCATATTCCACAGAAGTTTTTAGAGGTGCTATCCAGTCAATTGACAAAGGTCAATTTGAAGCATCAAAAGTTTTAGGTATAAAAAAACATATCCAATTTTATAAAGTTGTTTTGCCACAAATGTTAAGATTAGCAATTCCAAATTTAAGTAATGTTTGGCAAATAACTTTAAAAGACACTTCTCTTATTTCAGTTACTGGTTTAGTTGAAATAATGAGACAATCATATATAGCTGCGGGCTCAACAAGAGACCCACTATTCTTTTATTCATTTGCAGCAGTTTTATATTTGTTACTAACTTATTTAAGTATGAAGTTAATAAATAGAATGGAAGTTAAATATAGCAGAGGATATTGATGGATTTTGAATTGATGATAAATAGCTTTCCAAAATTGCTTAATGCAACATTAATTACATTAAAATTATTGTCAGCATCACTATTTTTTTGGACTATTCATTGGTCTTTTATTCGCCATTTTAAGAATGAGTAAAAATCTGATAATAAATAAATTTGCTTACGTATATTCTTATGTATTTAGAGGAACCCCACTTTTAGTACAAATATTCATTATTTATTTTGGATTAGGTCAGATCGAATATTTAAGATCAACAATTTTGTGGGTTGTATTAAAAGAACCATATTGGTGTGCAATCATTGCATTTGCACTTAATACAGGCGCTTATACTTCAGAAATTTTACGTTCAGCATTTCAAACAATAAAACCAGGTTATATTGAAGCAGGAAAAAGTCTTGGTATTTCAAGTAAAATTATTTTTTACAAAATTCAAATTCCTATTGCGATTAGACAGTCTTTACCAGCATATGGTAATGAAATAATATTAATGCTTAAAGGAACATCTTTAGCAAGCACTGTAACTTTAATGGATCTTACCGGGGTTGCTAAATATATAATATCAACAACTTTTAAACCTATAGAAGTCTTTATTGTTGCAGGTGGAATTTATTTATTTATCACTTTTTTGATACACAACCTTATAAAATACTTAGAAAAAAAATATAGTTTCCAGTAATGAAAAAATTACTAGGTGTATTAGTTTTTATTTTAATTTCATTTTTATTTACCAAAACAGCCTATCCAAATGAAAAAATTGTAAATCTTTTAAAAGAGGGAGGTAAAGTAGTGTTCATAAGACATGCTTATGCGCCTGGAAGTGGTGACCCATATAATTTTGATATCAAAAATTGTTCTACACAAAGAAATTTAAGTAATGAAGGTATTTTACAATCAAAAAATATCGGTGATTTTTTTAGTAAAAATAATATTCAAATAGATAAAGTTTTGTCTAGCGAATGGTGTAGATGTAAAGATACTGCTCAAATCGCATTTAAAACATTTGAAACATTCAATGCTTTAAATTCATTTTATGATCCTAGATTTGAAAAAAATAAAGCTAAACAAGTTAAAAATTTAAAAAATTTTATAA
>CACLAC010000040.1 GCA_902604785.1 uncultured Pelagibacteraceae bacterium | reverse complement strand
CCATTCAAAGCGGTAATTAAAGATGACAAGTTATACGGTAGAGGTTCATGTGATATGAAAGGCTTTATTGCATGTGCTTTGGCATTTGCACCTATTTTTTCGAAATCGAATTTGGATAGAGATATTAATTTTTCTTTCACCTTTGATGAGGAGACTGCTTGCATTGGTGCCCCTTTATTAATTGAGGAACTAAAAAAAAGAGGTTTTAACAGAGGTATTTGTATAGTTGGAGAGCCTACAAATATGAAAATTATTGATGCTCATAAAGGCTGTTTTGAATACACAACATATTTTGAAGGTTTGGCTGGACATAGCTCTGAACCACATAAAGGCGTTAGTGCAGTGGAGTACGCAGCTAGATATGTTAATAAACTTATCGAACTTAGAGAAAAACTTAAAGATAGAGTTCCTAATAATTCTATATTTAATCCTCCTCACTCAACTCTTTCCGTTGGAGGTATATTTGGAGGAATTGCACATAACGTGATTTCTGATAAATGCCATGTTAAATGGGAAACAAGACCGGTAGTAAAAGATGATGCAGTATTTTTAAACTTAGAGTTGGACAAGTATGTTATTGAAACACTTTTACCTGACATGAAAAAAGTTTTTCCAGATTCAAAAATTAAGAAAGAAGTGATTGGAGAAATAATTGGGTTTGAAAGAGTTGATAAATCTGAGGCATGTGAATTTGTTTCAAGCATTACAGGAGACAATTCTAGAGAGGTAGTTTCATTTGGTACTGAAGCAGGTCTTTTTCAAGAAATTGGTATAAGCACAGCTGTTTGTGGTCCAGGATCAATAGAACAGGCACATAAAATAGATGAGTTTATTAAATTAGAAGAAATTAAAAAATGTTTAAATTTCTTAAATGGTGTTAAAGATAAATCAATTCAATAGTAAATAAATGTCAAAAAAATACCCAAGAAACATGATAGGTTATGGATCAAAAGAACCAAAAGTGGTTTGGCCAAATAATGCAAAACTTGCTCTACAAATAGTTCTTAACTATGAGGAAGGTGGTGAAAATAATATACTTCATGGTGACAAATATTCTGAAACTTTTTTATCAGAAATTATAGGAGCCCAAGCATTTAAAGACAGACATATTAATATGGAGTCCATGTATGAATATGGCTCAAGAAGAGGTTTTTGGAGGCTTCATAAACTGTTTCAAGAAAAAAATATACCTATAACTATTTTTGGAGTTGCAATGGCCTTGGAAAGAAATCCAGAGGTATGTGAGGCAATAAAGAGTGGAAATTATGAAATTGCCTGCCATGGCTGGAGATGGATTGATTATCAAAATGTAAAAAAAAGTACTGAAAAAAAAGATATGAAATTAGCTATTAAAACTATTAAAAAAATTTTTGGTACAAGACCTTTGGGTTGGTACACAGGAAGATGTAGTCCAAATACTAGAGACTTGATATTTGAGGATGGTAAATTTTTATATGATAGCGACTCCTACAGTGATGATTTGCCTTATTGGGAATATAAAAAGAATAAAAAACAATTGATTATTCCTTATACTCTAGATAACAACGATATGAGATTTGCTACAAATCAAGGCTTTAACAGTGGAGATCAGTTTTACACATATTTAAAAGATAGTTTTGATACTCTATATGAAGAGGGCAAAACTAACCCAAAAATGATGTCTGTTGGATTACATTGTAGATTAATTGGAAGACCAGGAAGAATACAGTCCCTTAAAAAATTTTTAGATTATGCTCTAACGTTTAATGACATATGGATTTGTAAAAGAATAGATATTGCAAAACACTGGATTAAAAATTATCCAAACTAACAGAAAAATGAAAAAAAATAATATTATTTACTTAAATGGATTAATTGATTTAGCTCAGTCAAGACTGGGCTCTAAAATTGTTTATAAAACTGATGAATTTTTTGCAGCTGCTAAAAGAATAATTAATCCTTGGCCGCCTGTGTTTAAAGAAGGCGTGTTTGACAAGCATGGCAAATGGATGGATGGATGGGAAACTAGAAGAAAGAGAACAAAAGGATACGATTATCTTATTTTAAAGTTTGGAAAACCAGGTGTTATAAAAAAAGTAGATGTTGATACATCTTACTTTTCTGGCAATCATCCTGCTGAAATTTCATTACAAGCATGTATTAGTAAAAAAAAAATACCTGATAAAAAAACTAAATGGATAACAATTATTAAAAAAAGTAAAACTAAAGCAAATAGCCATCATTTTTTTAGAGTAAAAAATAAAAATTATTTTACTCATATAAAGTTAAATATTTTTCCTGATGGAGGAGTAGCAAGATTAAGAGTTTATGGATCAATGAAAACTAAAAATAAAATTAATAATAAAATTCAAAATCTGACATCTATTGTAAATGGAGCTGTACCAATTGCTTGTAATAATGAGCATTTTGGAAGAGCAGAAAACATACTTGCTTCAGGTGTTGGAAAAAATATGGGTGATGGATGGGAAACAAGAAGAAGTAGAGGAAAAAATTTTGATTGGATAATTATTAAATGTTCTTCACCTGGAAAATTAAATAAAATCCAGTTAGATACCCATCATTTTAAAGGAAACTATCCAGATAAATGCTCTTTACAAGCCGCATATATTCCTAAAAAAATTTCGGAAAAAAATCTTGTAAAAAAATCAAATAAATGGCCTCATATTCTAAATAAAGTAAAACTTCATGCTCACAAAAAACATAACTTTAAAAATAAGATAATGAAAAATAAAAAA
>CACLAC010000039.1 GCA_902604785.1 uncultured Pelagibacteraceae bacterium | reverse complement strand
TAGAAGTAAAATTAATAATAATCTCATTAAATAAATATAGACGAAATCGTTTAGATAATATTATCTTAGTTTTTTATAAAATGAAAAAAGAAAGAAATAAAAAAACAATCCAGCCAGTAAGTGGAACAAAAGTTCCTAGATATGCTGGACCAAATACTTTTGCTAGATTGCCAGAATTAAGAGATGTAGAAAGCTGTGATGTAGCAATAGTAGGTGTACCTTTTGACTCTGGAACTAGTTATAGACCAGGAGCAAGATTTGGACCCCAAAGTATTAGACAGGCTTCAAGACATTTAAGAACAAATTATCACCCTAATTATGATGTTGAACCTTTCAAAGTTCAGCAAGTAGCCGATGCAGGTGATATCGCCTGTAATCCATTTAATATAGATGAAGCAATTAAACAGATCGAAGTTGGCGCAACTGATCTTTTGAATAAAGTAGGTGGAATAATTAGTTTAGGCGGCGATCATACTATCGCTGTTCCTTTGTTAAGAGCTGCAAATAAAAAAAATAACGGCCCTGTTTCTTTAGTACATTTCGATGCTCATCTAGACACTTGGGACACTTATTTTGGTGCTCCGTATACTCATGGGACTCCTTTTAGACGGGCAAGAGAAGAAAATTTATTTTTAGATAATGCTTCAATGCATGTAGGAATAAGAGGTCCATTATACAGCAGAGACGACCTTAAGAATGATGAAAGTTTTGGTTTTAAAATAATACATTGTGATGAATTTCAAACTGAAGGTACAGACAAAATTGCCGAAAGAATTAGAAAAAGGGTAGGAGACAATGCTCTTTATTTATCAATTGATATTGATGTCTTAGACCCAGCATTTGCTCCAGGAACTGGAACTCCAGAGATAGCAGGTATGACCACAAGAGAAATGGTTAATGTTATAAGAGGTTTGTCAGGATTAAATCTTATTTCAGCTGATGTTGTAGAAGTTGCACCAGCTTATGATCATGCAGAAGTCACCTCGTTGGCTGCAGCAACAATTGTTTTTGAATTAACCAATTTGTTTGCAAAAAAATAACTATAGGATAAATTTAAATTATGCAGGATAAAAAAAATTTTTATATTAATGGACAATGGGTATCTCCTATAGAACCAAGATCATTTGCAGTAATTAACCCAGCTACAGAAGAGCCTTGTGCTGAAATTTCACTTGGAGGAAAAAAAGATGTTGATGCAGCTGTAACATCTGCAAAAAAAGCTTTTGAAACTTGGGGTTTTACTACAAAAGAGGAAAGACTTAACCTTTTTGAAAAATTATATGAGATTTACAAAAAAAATTGGGATCAAATGGCAAAAACCATTTCTCTTGAAATGGGTGCGCCAATTGATTTTTCAACAGAACTTCAAACAAAAACTGGAGCAAGCCACATAAAATCATTTAAAAATATTTTAAAAAATTTTAAATTTGAAAAAACTTTAGATGAAGAAAAAAATCAAACTATTTTATATGAACCTAAAGGTGTCTGCGCATTAATTACACCTTGGAATTGGCCAATTAATCAAGTCAATTTAAAAGTAATTCCAGCACTAGCGGCTGGATGTACGGTAGTTTTAAAGCCATCCGAAATTGCACCTTTATCATCAATGTTATTAGCAGAAATGATGCATGATGCCGGTTTTCCAAAAGGTGTTTTTAATTTAGTAAACGGTGATGGCGCAGTAACAGGAGATGCTTTGACTAGCCATCCTGATATAGATATGATTTCATTTACTGGATCGACTAGAGCTGGTGCTTTAATTTCTCAAAATGCAGCAAAAGATTTTAAAAGAATAAGTTTAGAACTAGGAGGAAAGGGAGCAAATATTGTATTTAAGGATGCAGGACCAGATGCAATTTCTTGGAGTGTTCAAAGATGTTTTAGAAATTCAGGACAGTCTTGTAACGCACCTACTAGAATGTTGGTTGAAAAATCAATTTATAATGAAACTATTGAAAAAGTAAGAGAATTTGCAAATAAAACTAAAGTAGATAGCCCAAATAAAAATGGAAATCACATAGGACCAGTAATTTCTGAAACTCAATTTAATAAAATTCAAACTTTAATTCAAAAGGGAATTGATGAAGGTGCTAAATTGGTTGCAGGTGGAGTTGGAAAACCTGAAGGTTTAGAAAAAGGATACTATGTCAAACCAACTGTATTTACAGATGTAAATAATCAAATGGAAATAGCTAGAACAGAAATATTTGGACCAGTCTTATCTATTATACCTTTCGAAAATGAAGAAGAAGCTGTTAAAATAGCTAACGATACTCCTTATGGATTGACAAACTACATTCAAACACAGGATAAGGATAAAGTCAAAAGAGTTGCGAGAAAATTAAGATCAGGAATGGTAGATGTCAATGGTGTTGGAATTGACGGAGCATCACCATTTGGAGGATATAAACATTCTGGTATTGGTCGAGAAGCAGGATTAGAAGGTTTAATTGAGTTTCTCGAAATAAAATCAGTTGGTGGATTTAATTAATATTTTAATATTATTTCTTCTTTTTCTAAATTTTCAATAACAAGATTGTCACCAGATCCTTTTCTATCAACAACAAGAAAATCCATATCTTCAGTAGATATCAATGGGAAATGCCAAACACCAGCTTTGTAATTTACTCCTTTTCCTTTAGGAACTATAAAAGATTCAACTTTTTCTAAGTTAGGTTTTTCACCCTCTGGAGCTACAAATGTTAAAAAAGTTGTTTCTCTCATAGGTATGAAGGCTTGACTTCCCAAAGGATGTTTTTCCATCATATCAATTTTCATTGGAAAGGATCTTTTTAATGCAGAAAAAATACTTATTGTAGTTTCGCCATTTTCACTCGACGTATCTAGTTTTGCTATTTCATCAAATCTTTTTGCGTAACCATTATTTATCTTTATAGGTTTAATGTTTTCA
>CACLAC010000038.1 GCA_902604785.1 uncultured Pelagibacteraceae bacterium | reverse complement strand
GTAGATGGTACATTTATTTTGTTTGATCTCAAAACAGGAAAAGTTTTATGGACAAAATTCATATATGGGCAAATAAGAGGTATTCTTTTTGATAAAAATGATGAATTTATTTATGCTGGAACGGGAGATCGTAACGCTTATAAATTAAATATTAAAGATGGATCCATCATTTGGAAAGCGAATATAGGTAGTTGGCCCTATGTTGGAGCTTTTAAACTATCTAAAGATGAGAGTCTTCTGGCTTCTGGAGGAAAATATGGAGATGTAGCAATTATTCAAACAAAAGATGGAAAAGTAAAATGGTACGAAGATATGAATGATGTCGTGTCATGGCTAGACTTTTCACCAGATGGAAAATATTTGGTAGCTGGAGGTGGAGGTCAATATGCAACAACATTATATAAAATAGATAATGGTGAAAAAGTTTGGAGAATAGAAGGTTTTAGTCATCAAGGGAAATTTTCTCCTGATGGAAAATATATCATGATGGGTGACAGAAATATTCGTCTTGTTGATATACACGGCAATGATCTAACAAGTGTAGAATTTTCAGAGGAAGGTTGTAGACCTGGTTGTGGAGGAATTTTTGCATATGTTTCAAAAGATGGATCAAAAATTATTTATACACGTAGAGACATTAATCCATCTCATAGTATATTTTTTGTTAATGGAAAAGTAGAAGAATGGGATTATAAAAATACTGCTGTTACGAGAAAAATTAAAAGAAAAGACAACAAATTAGAACCTAAAAATGAAAATAATCTGCCTGTTTTTAGTCCAAAACAAATGGAATGTCTTGAAGGTTTATTTGGCTCTGAAAGAGCTGAAGAATTAACAAAACAAAAACCATCTGAAGAAGAAATAAAAAAAATGACACCTTGTATGAAAGCTGACAAAACAAAACCAAAACCTAAAAAAAATGAACAAGGCCCAAGTGTTTTTGGTCCTCAACAGATGAAATGTCTTATAGATATATTTGGACCTGATAGAGCAAAAGTATTAATAAAAGAGAAACCATCAGAAGAAGATATGAAAAAAATGGCTCCATGCATGGGACCTGGCAAAACAAAACTAAAACCAAAAGATAAAAAAGGTCCAATCGTCTTTGGACCTCAGCAAATGCAGTGCCTTATAGATGTGTTTGGATCTAAGAAAGCTGAGTCATTAAGATTGGGAGGAATGGCTAATGTTTCACCTGAAGATATGAAAAAAATGGCACCATGTATGGATCCGAGTAAAACTAAACCAAAACCAAAGAATGGGAAAGGCCCGACTGTATATAGTCCAAATCAGATGAAATGCCTTAATAATGTATTTGGACCCAAAAAAGCAGAGTCAATAAGATTGGGAGGAATGGCTAATATTTCACCTGAGGATACTAAAAAAATGGAACCTTGTATGGAGCAATAAAAAATAATTTAATAATTGCTTAAAAATAAGAGCTATACAAAGTCAATTATTAATTTTGTACTGCTGACAAGAATTAATGCATATAAAATATTATAAAATAAATTTTCCTCTATAATTTTTAATAACTTGTATCCAATAAATATTCCAATTAAAGCGAGAGGAAAAAGAGATATAGATTGATATAAAGTATCAAAACTCATCATGGAAAGGTAAATATATAAAGGTAACTTTATTAAATTTACACAAGCGAAAAAAATAATTCTTGTTCCTACATAAATTTCTTTTTTTAATCTTAATGGAAGTAAATAAAGACTTGTGGGAGTTCCGCCTGCATGAACGCAAAAACTAGAGAAACCTGCAATAGTTGAACAAATCACTCCCTTTAAAAAATTCTTATTGGCTGGGACCGTCTTTTCTTTCTTAAATAAAAAATAATGTCCAGCAAATAGAAATCCCATAATTCCAACAATCAGTTTAAGTAAATCTTCTGAGAAATTATTAAATGTAAAAGAGCCAATGATTATTCCTATTGCTGCAAATGGCACAATTAACTTAAGTATACTGAAATCAAATTCTCTTCTAAATCTGTAAACAGCTATTAAATCTGAAAATATCAAAATTGGTAAAATAATTGCAAGTGCTTGTTGCAATGGCATAACAATTGTCATCAATGGGACAGATATTAGTGATATAGAGCCGCCTAAACCAGATTTTGCAATACCATATAAAATAATTGCAGGAACAACACTAATAAAAAAAAGGAAATTAATTTCCATCAACTTACAGATTTTATAAAATATTCAAAAACTTTTTCTGGAGAAAGTTTGTTGAGATCTGTAACTTGAACCGCTTTAAAGTTTTTTCTTTCTATACTTTGTAAAAATGCTGACGCATGAGAACCAAATAAAGTTAATCCTTTTGCATTTAAATGTGCAGACATATGAGCAGGTCCAGTATCGTTAGCTATAATATATGAACTTGATTTTATCAGAGTTGACAGTTGTGAAATATCAAGTGCCCCGCCATTGTCTAATATACATATTGCATTAATTTTTTTTGCTTCATTAATTTCATCAGGACCAGGTGCTACAAGAATTTTATATTCACTTTTATATTTTTCTTCAATTAAACTAATAAGATCATTATAATGAGGCCATCTTTTTGAAGTTAAATGAGCAGAAGCAAATGGAAACAAGATAATATACTTTTCTAATTTATACTCAGTTATAATTTTTGATATATCTGAACAAGACCAAGAAAAATCCGGGGACATTGTGTGCTTAGTTTTTAGTCCTGAAACTTTAAGCTGATGATCAAATCTATCTAAAACTGGTTTTTTATCAAATTCATTTTTTGTAATATCTGAAGGAAGAGTTGTTTCAGATGACGACCAAATATTTGAATTTGAATTTGGAAATAATATTCTTTTATAAAAAGATGTACGTGCAGAATTTTGAAGATCATATACTTTTGTAAATTTATACTTTTTAATAGTTTTCATCAAAGAATATAAATAGATTAAATTATATCTAGAGAGACGTTTATCTAGAATCACATCTTTTAAATATTTATTTTTTTTAAATAAATCAAAATACGGTTTAGTCGTTAATAAGTATACTTGATCAT
>CACLAC010000037.1 GCA_902604785.1 uncultured Pelagibacteraceae bacterium | reverse complement strand
CTTCAAAATGGTAATCTAAACAGAGCAAATAAAATTTTAAAAAGAAATTGGTCAATAGAAGGTATTGTTCAAAAAGGCAGAATGATGGGAAAAAAAATTGGATTTCCAACATGCAATATTGATATTAAAAATTATATAGTAGCAAAACCAGGAGTATATGCAGTTAAAGTTAAAATCCAAAATATTAGAAAAAGTTATAAAGGAATCGCAAATTTAGGCTATAGACCAACGTTTAATCAAAGAAAAATATTATTAGAGGTAAATATATTTAATTTTTGTGGAAATCTTTATAATAAAAAACTATCAGTAGAATTTTTAAAATTTATTAGAGGAGAAAAAAAATTTAATGGAGTTGATGACTTGAGAAATCAGATAAGAAAAGATCTTTTCATAGCAAAAAAAGTAAAATGAACAAAGAACATATAAATCTTCCCAAAACAGCTTTTTCAATGAAGGCAAATTTACCGACTAAGGAGCCTGGAATAATTGAATATTGGCAAAAAATAAATTTATACGAAAAACTTAGAGAGAAAAGCAAAGGAAAAGAAAAGTTCATTTTACATGACGGACCACCATATGCTAACGGAAATATACATATGGGTACTGCACTAAATAAAATATTAAAAGACATAATTACTAAATTTCATCAAATGGATGGTAAGGACTCAGTGTATGTTCCTGGTTGGGATTGTCATGGTTTACCTATTGAGTGGAAAATTGAAGAACAATACAAAAAAAATAAAAAAAACAAAAATGATGTACCGATTATTGACTTTAGAAAAGAATGTAGAGATTTTGCAAACAAATGGATAAATATTCACAAAGATCAATTCTCAAGACTAGGTGTTATTGGGGATTGGAAAAATTATTATTCAACAATGAGTTTCGATGCCGAAGCTCAAATTGTAAGGGAGCTTGGAAAATTTCTTAAAGAAGGAAGTCTTTATAGAGGATATAAGCCTGTATTGTGGTCAACAGTTGAAAAAACAGCTTTAGCTGACGCAGAAGTTGAGTATATGGATCATGTATCTGATACAATATATTCTGCATTTCCTATAAAAAAAACAAATATAAAAGAAATTGAAGATTCAAATATAATTATATGGACAACAACACCATGGACTATACCTGCAAATAAAGCTTTAGCTTATAATTCAAGCTTAATTTATACAGTTGTGAAAATTAATGATGAAGGTGATTTTAAAAATAAAAAAATAATTGTAGCGAAAGATCTTTTAGAATCATTGATAAAAGAATGTGAAATTAAGAGTTTTGATATAGAAAAAGAATTTCCGGGTAAAGAATTTAAAGGAACTATTTGCTCTCATCCTTTCCTAGATATTGGGTATACTCATGATATTCCAATGCTTGAAGCTAGATTCGTTACTACTGAGCAAGGCTCAGGAATTGTTCACTGTGCACCAAGTCACGGACCTGATGATTTTAATTTGTGTTTAAAAAATAACATCAA
This sequence comes from uncultured Pelagibacteraceae bacterium, assembly GCA_902604785.1. Classification (GTDB taxonomy): domain Bacteria; phylum Pseudomonadota; class Alphaproteobacteria; order Pelagibacterales; family Pelagibacteraceae; genus Pelagibacter. The sequence goes on along the minus strand of CACLAC010000037.1, from coordinate 1,618 downwards.
AGCTTTAGAAACGATAGATGATCATGGAAGGTATACAAAAAATATTATTAAATTTGAAGGTATTCATATTTTTAAAGCAAATCCTATAGTTATAGAAAATTTGAAAGAACAAAAAAAACTTCTTTCTAACGGAAAATTGACTCATTCATATCCTCATTCATGGAGATCAAAAGCTCCTTTAGTTCATAGAGCTACTGCTCAATGGTTTATATCAATGGAAAGCCATGGTTTAAGATCTAAATCACTAAAAGCTATTGACGAAACTATTTTTTATCCTGGCAAAGCAAAAGAAAGAATAAAAGCCATGATTGAAACTAGACCAGACTGGTGTGTTTCAAGACAAAGAGTTTGGGGGGTTCCATTGCCAATTTTTTTATCCAAAAAAAATGGCAAACCATTAATTGATGAAGAAGTTTTTGAAAATATTGCAAAAATTTTTGAAAAAGAAGGCTCTGATTGTTGGTTTTCAGATGATGCTCAGAAATTTTTAGGTGAAAAATACAAATCTCAAGATTATGATAAAATTACTGATATTGTAGAAGTATGGTTTGATAGTGGCTCAACTCACTCCTACGTTTTAGAAAAGAGAGAAGATTTAAAATGGCCTGCTTCAATGTATCTAGAAGGATCTGATCAACATAGAGGCTGGTTCCACTCATCTTTATTAGAGTCATGTGGAACAAGAGGAAGAGCTCCATTTGAAAGTATTTTATCTCATGGTTTTGTAGTTGATGGAAAAGGTCATAAAATGTCTAAATCAACTGGAAATGTTATTTTACCAGAAGAAATATTAAAGAAATATGGAGCTGATATTTTAAGAATTTGGGTGGCATCCTCAAATTATGCAGAAGATTTAAGAATTGATTATTCAATTTTAGATCAGCACGCAGAGTCATATAGAAAAATAAGAAATACTTTTAGGTATTTACTAGGAAATATTCAAGATAATTATATTGAAAGAAATTTTGAGGATATAAATATTTCAGAATTGCCAGACCTTGAAAAGTATATATTGCATAGAATTTATTTAATAAACAAAAATTTTTATAATTATTTTAATTCTTATAATTTTCATAATTTATATAAAGAATTATTAAATTTTTGTACAGTTGAGCTTTCAGCTTTTTATTTTGATATTAGAAAAGATCTTCTTTATTGTGATCCGTTAGACTCAAAGAAAAGAAAAGACTGTATCTTAGTTTTAAACATAATACTTAATTGTTTATTAAAATGGTTTGCTCCAATATTATCATTTACAACTGAAGAAATTTATAGACTAATTAATAAAGAAGATGAAAATAGTATTCATCTAAAAAACTTTATCAAAATTCCTGAGAATTGGAAAAATGAAGAATTAGATACAAATTGGGAAAAAATTAAAAAAATTAGAGATGAAGCAAATGTTAGTATAGAAACTCAAAGATCAGAAAAAATAATAGGCTCAAGTCTAGAATCAAATATTGAAATAAAAATTAAAGATCAAGAGATGTTTGGTATAGCACAGAAACATGATTTTTCTGAAATTTGTATAACATCTTCAGCTTCAATTTTGAGTGATAATAATTTAGAAAAGGATATAGAAGTTATCAGTTCAAAAGCTACTGGTAATAAGTGTTCT
>CACLAC010000036.1 GCA_902604785.1 uncultured Pelagibacteraceae bacterium | reverse complement strand
TTGCAACTATAAGTGGAGGTATTGCTATTTTTAAATTTTTGTCACTATTATAATAAAAGAAAAAAAATATTACTAATGGTCCAATATCTGTAACAAATTTCAAAAATGATTTATTCACTGCTACATATTAGCAGATTAACAAAACAATCATATTTTTTTTATTGATTATTTTTTTCAAATATCCATATTTAAGATGTGAGTATTCAAAAAGCAAAATTTTCAATAGGTGATATTGTAAAGCACAAACACTTTGATTTTAGAGGAGTAATTTATGATGTCGATTTTGAATTTAATAATTCAGAGGAATGGTATCAGTCTATACCTAAAAATGTTAGACCAAGAAAAGATCAACCATTTTATCATTTGTTAGCAGAAAATGATGAAATAACTTATGAAGCATATGTATCCGAACAAAACTTATTAACAGATGACTCTGATGAACCAATTAAGCACCCACTAATTAATGAGATTTTTTCAGGCAGAAAAGGATCAAGCTATTTTAAGCCATCTAACTAAATTAGCCAACATTTAAACACAATTAATACAAATCTTTGTCACAACAATTAGTTACTATTATTTATATTCTGATCAAGGATACTTATTCTTCCTTTTTTATCTCCCTCTGTATTCTTGATTGGAATAATTATCTAAAAATTTTAATCACAAAAATTTATGTTATAAAAAGTAATGTTAAAATATTTTAATCTAAATAAAACATTATTAACAATAAATAGATTAAGAAAATTTATTTTTGCTATTTTTATTACCGTTCTATTAGTTGGATTGTTTGAGGCCTTGGTATTGTCACCAGAAGATTACAAACAGAGTGACTCAGTTAGAATCATGTATGTACATGTTCCATCAGCTTGGATTTCACTGGGAATATTTTCTTTAATTTCAATATTATCTTTTGGAATTTTTATTTTTAAAAATAAAAACTTTTCATTAATTGCAAAAAGTTTAGCACCTTCTGGATTTTTATTTAACATTATAGCTCTTGTTACAGGTTCAATATGGGGCAGACCTACATGGGGGACATGGTGGGCTTGGGATGCCAGAATTACCTCAATGTTGTTATTGGCAATATTTTATTTGATGTATATTTTGTCTTGGAGAATTTTTGATAATAATGATAAAGCTATAAAAGTAAGTTCGATTGTAGCAATAATTGGATTAATAAATGTTCCAATAGTTAAATTTTCAGTTGATTGGTGGTCAACATTACATCAACCAGCATCAGTTAATTTGCTTAAAGAGACTACAATTCATTCGTCAATGTTAGTTCCTTTATTCATAATGACTGCGGCATTTGCACTGTTTTCGCTTTTGATATTTTTAATGAAATATAATACAGAACTGATAAAAATTAAAAATAAAGGATTAGATAGATTATGATAAACGAAATATTTTATATGAATGGCTATGGAGCATATGTATGGTCATCATTTATATTTACCTTAAGTGGTTTTTTTATTCTATACTCAGTAATTAAACTTCAGTTGGTCAAAGAGCAGAAAAAGTTTGATGAAAAATTTAAAAACTTATCATCTGAAAAAGTGGAGTTAGTAAAAAAACAAAAAACTTATAGAGAATTATTACCCAATACCTCTATCTCTAAAATTTAACTTTCCCTCTTCATGTATGGTAAGAAAGTTAAACTAAGAACCTTTTTTATATTATTAATTTTTTTATCAGTAGCTCTTACTATTTTTCTTATTTTTAAAGCTTTAGAGGAAAATGTAGTATATTTTAAATCTCCAACAGAAGTAAAAAACTTAACTGAATTAACAACAAAAAAAATTAGAGTTGGCGGAATGGTAAAAAAAAATTCAATTATTACTAATGATACGCAAATTAATTTTATAATAACTGATTTTAAGAATGAATTGGTTGTAACTTTTAAAGGTTCAGTCCCAAATTTATTTGAAGAAGGCAAAGGTGTTGTTGCAGAAGGATTTTTAAAAGATAGATCATATTTAAAGGCTATAAAAATTTTAGCAAAACATGACGAAAATTATATGCCTCCAGAAGTAAGTGAAGCATTAAAGGAAAGTCAGTAGTGGCTAATCAATTAGGTAATTACTCTTTATACATTGCATTATTTGCTTCAATTTTTATAATATTCCAGTCATCTAGTTTAATTTCAATTAAATCTAAAAATTTAGACAGCAAAATATTTTCAGCATTATCAGTACAAACTTTAATGGTAATTATAAGTTTTTTTACTTTAATTTATGCTTTTATAATTTCAGATTTTAGTAATTATACTGTTTATAATAATTCTCATACTACAAAGCCTTTATTTTATAAAATTTCAGGATCTTGGGGAAATCATGAAGGAAGTTTACTTTTGTGGTTGTTGGTTTTAAATGTTTTTTTATTTGTCTTTTTAATTAGTTCAAAAAAATTACTAATAAAATATAGGTTATTGACAATATTGTTTCAGGAATTAATTATAATTGGATTTTTATTATTTATTCTTTTTACTTCAAATCCTTTTTTATATTTATTTCCAATACCAAAACAAGGAACAGGTTTGAATCCAATTTTACAAGATCCAGCATTAGCAATTCATCCTCCTATTTTATATTTAGGTTATGTTGGCACATCTATAATTTTTTCTTCATCGTTAGCTGCTTTAGTTTGTGGAATGGTAAATAAAATATGGGCAAAACATATTAAAAAATGGATAATTATTTCATGGATTTTTTTAACTATTGGAATTTTATTGGGTTCTATTTGGGCATACTACGAACTTGGCTGGGGAGGTTTTTGGTTTTGGGACCCTGTTGAAAATGTATCTTTAATGCCTTGGTTTTGCTTAACAGCATTATTACATACGATTATTGTCCTAGAAAAAAGAGATATTTATCAATCTTGGACAATCATTTTGTCTATTGCTACATTTTCGTTAAGCCTTGGAGGAACTTTTTTAGTTAGATCAGGTATATTAAATTCAATTCATACTTTTGCAAACGATCCGTCCAGAGGGATATTTATTTTATGTTTTTTATTTGTGTTAATTTTATTAGCTATAATTATTTTTTTTATTTTTCAAAAAAAAATTACAAAAAATTCGACTAAACCTATTTTGATAAGTAAAGAAACTGCAATAATACTTAACAATTGGTT
>CACLAC010000035.1 GCA_902604785.1 uncultured Pelagibacteraceae bacterium | reverse complement strand
TCACTATCCGCATCGTATGCAGAACCATATAAATTTTCTTCATTTTTAAATTCTTTATTAATAAAGTTAATTGTTTGTATAAGTTTCTTTTTAAAATACTCTTTTTTAGTTTTTTGATAGAACTTAGTTAAAAGACTTATATATTGAATATTGTCATACAACATCTTTTCGAAGTGAGGTATTACCCATTTTTCGTCAACAGCATATCTTGCAATACCACCTACTAATTGATCATAAACTCCTTTTGAAGATATATTGGATAGTAACTTTTCAACAGGAGTTAAATATTTTTGATTATTTGTTTTTAAGAAAAAGTAGAATATTGCATCAAACATATAAAATTGAGGGAATTTTGGTGCACCCTTAAAACTTCCGTATTCTTCATCCAGATAAGATATAATTTTTTCTACAAATGGTTCTAATGGCTGGCTTAATACAGCCGATCTCTGATTGATTTTTGAAAAAACCTCTTGCATTTGTGGAGCTTGTGCAATTATTTTTTCTCTATTTTCTTTATAAACACTTGAGACATTATTTAATACCTTCTTAAAATCAGGACGACCTTGCATTTCTTTTGGAGGGAAGTAGGTTCCTCCTGTAAAAGGAACTCCATTTTCATCTAAGAACATCGACAAGGGCCAACCACCTTGAGTTCCAGTTAGTATAGAAAGACTTTTTTGGAATACATAATCTAAATCAGGCCTTTCTTCTCGATCAACTTTTATATTTATAAATTTTTCATTCATCAATTTTGCTGTTTCTTGATCTTCAAAACTTTCATGAGCCATTACATGACACCAATGACAACTTGCATACCCAACACTTAAAAATATTGGTTTTTTTTCGTTTTTTGCTTTGAGCAATGTTTCTTTATTCCAAGCATACCAATCAACTGGATTATCTTCATGCTGTTTAAGATATGGACTTTTTTCTTTTTTTAGCAGATTTGGCATTACTGATTATACAAGAAATATTTAATGATGATAGAAAGGTTTTCTTGCAAAAATATTTCTAACCATTGGCTCAAACTCTTTTAACGACATAGATTTGTAATCTGGATCAAATGAGCATTGATCATATTTTTCACAAAAATCTACAGTAGCCTGATAATATTTATGATCTTTATATGTTTCTCTAGCATTTTTATCTCCACCCAAATGTTCAGCAGAATAATAAGTTTGAAACAAACCATGTTTTTCAACTATCCAATGAGTTTTTTCAGAAACGTAAGGTCGTAACACTGCTGCAGCATATTGAGAATGATTCATTGGCGCAAACTCATCTCCGATATCATGTAATAAAGCAGCAACAACCATTTCTTCGCTTTCTCCATTTTTAAAAGCTCTTGTTGCTGTTTGTAATGAATGTTCTAATCTTGAAACTTGATAGCCTTCAAGAGTATTATTAAGACTAGAGATAAATTTTAAAATTCTATCTGCTGTCTCTCTTTCAAAATCTTTCTCATGTTTATCTAAAAGAAGATAATCTTCTCTTGTTCCATTTTTCATTTCAGTAAAACTAACTTTTTTCATATCTAGTTATTAGAACCGGTGCTCAAAAGTGAAAGTTGTGTAACTTTTTCTTCTCCTAGTTCATCAATTATTTTTACAGGATATTCTCCAGTAAAATAATGATCTGTCAATTGTGGATATGTATTATTTCTTTTATCAAACCCCATAGCCTTATAAAGACCATCAATTGTTAAATATTTTAAGGATTTTGCATTAATAAAATCGCATATTTCTTTTACAGATTTATCCGAAGCCAAAAGCTCTTTTTTAGTTGGCATATCAACACCATAAAAATCAGGATATTTTATTTCTGGACTGGCAATTCTTACATGTATTTCTTTAGCTCCTGCGTTATATAACATTTTTACAATTTTATGAGATGTAGTTCCTCTAACCAAAGAGTCATCAATCAAAATTATTTTTTTGTCTTTAATTACTGACAAATTCGCATTTAATTTTAATTTTACACCTAGACTTCTAATTTTTTGAGAAGGTTCAATAAAAGTTCTTCCAACATAATGATTTCTTATCAATCCTAAATCAAATGGAATATTTTTCTCTTGAGCATATCCCAAAGCTGCAGCATTACCTGAATCAGGCACAGGAACAACTATATCTGCTTCTAAATCATCTTCTTTTGCTAATTGCGCTCCATAATTTTTTCTATGTTCATAGGCAGTTTTCCCACTCAAAATACTATCCGGCCTCGAAAAGTAAATATATTCAAAAATACAGGGTCTAATTTTTTGTGGAGAAAAAGGTTTTAAACTTTTAAGTTCATCATCTTCAATATATACAATCTCTCCATTTTCAACTTCCCTTACAAATTTTGCACCTATAATATCTAATGCACAAGTTTCAGATGCAAACACATATGAATTTTTTAACTTACCAATTACAAGTGGTCTAATTCCATATGGATCTCTTAATCCTATAAGTGTATTCTTTGTCATCATAACCAAAGCATATCCACCTTGGATGTGAAATATTGCATCAACGATTTTATCTATAGTTTTTGATCTTTTAGATTTTGCTATCAATTGAACTATCACTTCTGTATCGGATGTTGTGTAAAATATAGCTCCTTCTTCAACCAGTTTATTTCTTATGGTTATTGCGTTAGTTAAATTCCCATTATGAGCCACTCCAATTCCACCAGCATTAGTATCTGCAAAAAATGGTTGGACATTTCTTAAAGCCGTTCCACCTGTTGTCGAATATCTATTATGACCAATAGCAAATTTTCCAGGCAGTTTTTTTAATACTTTTTCTTTATTAAAGTTATCACCAACCAATCCAAATCTTTTTTCTGAATGATATTTTTTTCCATCAAAAGAAACTATTCCACAGCCTTCCTGACCTCTGTGTTGGAGGGCATGTAGACCTAGTGCTGTTAAAGTTGAAGCATCATGGTTATTACTAATGCCAAAAACCCCACATTCTTCCTTTATCTTTGGGCTATATATCTTGAACTTTTTCTTTTGCATCTTTGTATTCTTTTTCATCTGGAAATTCTTTTATAAGATAGTTGCTCCCTTTTTCAACCCAACTGAAAGTGAATGAATCTTTAAGATTCATGGGCCATTTATCGTGATTATAAACGATATGTGCCACAGTGAACAAACAAACGACTACAACATAAGCTTTAACGAATCCAAAAAGGAATCCAAAAACCTTATCTATTGTACCGA
>CACLAC010000034.1 GCA_902604785.1 uncultured Pelagibacteraceae bacterium | reverse complement strand
GTTTGTACACGTAAGAATTTATGTACTTTTTAATTCTCTTCTAAAAACATATACACCAGAAGATATAATAATAAACAAACCTGTAAAAGTCCACAAATCAGGAAAATCTTTAAAGAAGTAATAACCTAAAATTATATTAGTTATTATCTCAAAATATCCAAATGGGGCTAATTTAGAAGCATCAGCATATCTTAAAGAATAAATTAGAAGAAGATGACCTAAACAAGCAAATATGCCCATTAAAGCTAGCCATAACCACTGAGATTGACTTAAATTTATCCAAACTATAGGAACAAATAGACTGGATATAATGGCCCCTACTACACCAGTTATTAAAAGTGTTAATAAAGGATTATCAACTGAATGAAGCTTTCTAGTTATTATTAAATAAACTCCATAGAAAAATCCAGTACCTAGTGCAGCAACAGTAGCAATATTAAATTCAATTAAACCAGGTCTTATTACTACTAAACTTCCTATAAAACCCACAATAACAGCAGACCATCTTTTGATACCAACTTTCTCATCTAAAATTATTGGTGATAAAGCTGTTGTTACTAGTGGGGCTATAAAAGCTAATGTTAAAGCTTTTGCCATGGAAATAACTGAAATAGAATAAAAAAAACAAAAATTTGCTGACAACAATGTCATGCCTCTTAAAATTTGCAGTTTTGGATTTTCTGACCATTTTAAGTTGTTTCTAAAGAAAAAAAACATTAATGGCAAAGTCCAAAAAACAGTAAAAAAATATCTGGCCCATGTTATTTGGAAAAAAGATATCTCAGAAGAAAGATATTTAGCAATTGTATCCATGAATGGAAGCACTGCCCAAGCAGATAAATTTAATATAATTGCTTTCATTAATACGGAAAGTATTTCAATGAAATAAAGACAATAATTGGTACAGTTATTAAAGACATTAATGTAGAAACAACAATCATACTGGAAATACTATCTACAACTTTTTTAGGTGAATACATTTCTGCAACTAAGTAAGTTAATATAGCACTAGGCATAGCTGATTGAATTAATAGAACTCCTGCAGCAAATCCTGATAAATTAAATATTTTAATTATTATAAATCCAATAATTGGTCCAATAATTACCCTGCCAATTGATGATATTATAGAATTTTTTAAAGAAAAAACCTTAAGTTGGGTTAAGGAAACACCTAAAGACATTAAAATTAAAACAATCATTGCATATCCTAATAACATTACTGTATTAATAACAACTTTAGGCATCTCTAAATCAAAATATAAAAAGAATACAGCAACAATCACAGCATAGGTAGGTGGGCTTTTTAAAATAATTTTTATATCAAACTTTTTACTAGCTAAAAAAATATTTATTGTAAAATGAAGAAGTATAACTAAAGAAGAAATTGCTGCAGCAACTCCCATACCCAGAGTTCCATATGCAAATAAACAAATAGGTATTCCCATATTACCTGTATTGGGAAGAAAATATGGAGGTAATTCTCTTGAAATATCTTTTTTTAAAAAAAATAAGAAAAGCACACCTATTAAAGCAAAACTAGTTAAAGCAATTACCGCATAAATAAAATACTCAGAAAAGACACTATAAGTCACTCCAGATGAAGTAATTGCAAAAATAAATAGTGCAGGAGCGCCAAAATTTCCTGAGTAATTAGTTATAAATGTAGTATCAAATTTTGGATTTTTTCTTCCTAAGAAGTATCCAATACCTACTATAAAAAATACTGGAAATAGTACTTCAAATAACTTGAGATACAATTCCATCTTTTAAAATAATCTGATTAAAACTGGTGATTTAATTATATTTTTATTTGCCCTAAATGACTTAATACATTTTTTTGAATTTAGTTCATTTGCATCGTGAGTAATGATTGCTATAGAGGCAGTTTTTTTCTTATGATCAGGTAGTTGAATTAATCTTTTTACTGAAATATTGTATTTTGCTAATTGTTTGGTGATTGTAGATAATACACCTGGTTTATCTTTTACTTCAAGTCTAAGATATAATGGATTTGAATAGTTATTTATATTGTAAATTTTTACTTTTTTTCTTTTTTTGTCTGATATGCCGAATGGATATTTTATATTTCCTCTTAAAATAGACAGCAAATCTGACATTAAAGCAGAAGATGTAGGACCAGGACCTGCACCCTCACCTTGTAGAACACTTTCACCAACAGGTTTACCTTCTAATATTACAGCATTCATAACTCCATTAACATTACCTATATAAGTATTTTTTTTTACAAGGCATGGATGAACACGTTCAAATAGTTGATTATTTACTATTTCAGTTATACCTAAAAGTTTTATTCTATAATTAAGCTGATCAACTATATCAATATCTTTGTATTCAATATTTTCAATACCTTCCATTAAATATTTTGAATTAGATATTTTATTATTAAAAGACAATGAAGATAGGATTTTTACCTTTGCTAGCGCATCATAACCATTTAGATCTAATTTTGGATTACCTGGTTCAGCATATCCTAAGGATTGTGCTTTTTTTAATACATCTTCAAAACTATTCTTAGTAGTCTCCATTTCAGAAAGTATATAATTAGATGTACCATTCAAAATTCCATATACCTTAGAAATTTTATTTGTTGCTAAGCCTTCTTTAATTGTTCTTAAAATAGGTATCCCTCCACCAACAGAGGCTTCAAATTCTAGATTTACTTTATTTTTTTCAGCTAATTTTGAAAGATAATCTCCATGTTTTGAAATCAAAGCTTTATTAGGGGTGATAACGTGAATTTTATTTTTTAAAGCCATTTCAACAATTTTTTTTGAAATACCATCAGATAATCCGATAGCTTCAAATAAAATATTTATTTTCTTTTTTTTAATGATTTCTAAAGGATTTGAATAAAAGATTTTATTATTAATCTTAAAGGATCTTTTTTTATTTTTATTTTTAGCCGAAACAGCAACAACATTAATCTTCTTGCCAGTTTTATTAAGAATATCTTTTTTTTTATTATTTAATTCATTAAATAAATATGAACCAATTTGTCCCAATCCAATAACAGCTATATTAAATTCATTGTTCATTATTTTTCCATTATATTAGGATAATTACTTTTTTTTCCGAACAAAACTACATTTTTCTTAAAATCATTAAAACTTAATTCTTTATTAAAATTTAGTTCACTCAATTTGGTTTTATTTATTTCAAAGTTTTTGTTTTCCCACAAACCAGTTTTA
>CACLAC010000033.1 GCA_902604785.1 uncultured Pelagibacteraceae bacterium | reverse complement strand
TATTAAAAAATTTAAACTTGCTGATCCAATTTTACACAAAGATCTATTTATGTTGGCTGAAAAAGAAGTTAAAAAAATTGAATTAAATAATCAAAAACTAGGAGAATATTATAAATTATTAAAACTTTATGACAGAGCTTCTGTAATTAATGATATTATTTAGTATTTACATCTGAAGTTCCAGCAGAAACTATGAACTTCGATGCTTCTTCAAATGACATATCTAAATAAATAATTTCATCTTTAGGAAACATTAATAAAAAACCACTTGTTGGATTTGGTGTTGTGGGTACAAAAACATTTACTAACTCAGAATTAGTTTTACTTGATATCTCACCTTTATTTTCCTTTGTTGCAAATCCAACTGCCCAACTACCTTTTCGAGGATATTGTATTAATACTACGCTTTTCTTATTGTTACCTTTGTTAGGCGCAAAACTCTCGGTCATTTGACCTATCGCAGAATAAATTGTTCTTAATATAGGTATTCTTTTAAACAAATCATTAACAAACTTTAAAATCCTTTTACCTATAAATGATAGAGATATTCCTCCTATAATAGTTATAAATATTACAGATAATAAAATTTCTAAACCTGGTATAGCAAAAGGTAAATAATTATTTGGATTTAGATTATAAGGAATAAGTTTAGAAGAAATTGAAATAAAAAATTTTGTTAAATATAAAGTTATACCAATTGGTACTAATACAACTATTCCCGTAATAAAATAATTTCTTAATTTGGCAAAAATTGAAATACTTTTCCTTTTTAATTTGGCCATATTTTTAAATTAAATTTATTAATATTTAACAAATAATATTTGTTATTTAGTTACATGTATTATAATTTTGAAAAAAAGTGAATAGAAGAAATTTTATACAATTGTTAGGTTGTGGGTGTTTATCAGTAGGTTTGCACTCTTGCTCAACTGCACCAATTACAGATCGCAAACAATTTAAAATATTACCCGAATCTAAACTAAATGCACAAGCGGCACAAATATATGAAAAAGTAAAAGAAAAAGAAAAAATGAGTAATGATGTTAAAACTTTAAATCTTATAAAAAAAATTGGAAACAAAATTGAAAATTCAATTTCAGAATATTTTTATAAAGAAGACTTAAAAGATCCAACGTCAAATTTTCAGTGGGAATATATTTTAATAGAAAATAAAAAAGTTAAGAATGCTTGGTGTATGCCTGGAGGAAAAATTGCTGTTTATACAGGAATATTAGAAGTAACTAAAAATACAAATGGATTAGCGGCTGTAATGGGTCATGAAATAGCGCATGCAGTTGCAAAACACTCTGTAGAAAGAGCAAGCAGAGGTGTATTGCTTAAAACTGGAACAAGTTTAATAAATATCGCGACTGGAGGAAAGCTTTCTGAAATAAATAGAGCAACTGGAATGGATACTGTTGGATTGTTATCATCAATTGGTATTATGAATCCTTTTAATAGAAAGCAAGAAACTGAAGCTGATTATCTTGGTATGATTTTTGCATCATTATCAGGTTACGATATTAGAGAGACAGTTAAAGTTTGGGAAAGAATGAGAGAAGCAAATAAAGGAAAGGAACCTCCTGAATTTATGAGTACTCATCCTTCATCATCTAATAGAATTGATAATATAAATGAATGGATGAATGAAATTATTATAGAATATCCACCAATATCTTAAAAATTATTATTCTTGCAATGGTGAGCCCTGTTGGACTCGAACCAACGACCCATTCCTTAAAAGGGAATTGCTCTACCAACTGAGCTAAGGGCCCAACGACGTGTTTTATATTGATTTTTAAATATTTTTCAATGTAAAAAATTTACAATAAATTAATATACTTATTATGAAATTCATTAAATGTTCCATTTTTTATATTTTTTCTAATTTCATACATAAGTTCTTGGTAAAAGTTAATATTATTTAAGGTAAGTATCATTGATGCTAACATTTCATTAGTATTAAATAAATGATTTAAATAATTTTTTGAATATTTATTTAAATTAAATTTAGTGACAGTTTTGTCCAATGGAGTATTATCATTTTGATACTTAGAATTTCTAATTTGAACTTTACCATTCCAAGTAAATGCCAATCCAGTTCTTCCAGATCTAGTTGGTAATACACAATCAAACATGTCAATACCTCTTTTGACTGCTCCCAATATATCAGATGGTGTACCTACACCCATTAAATATCTTGGTTTATTTTTAGGCATATTATCTTTTAAACCATCTAAAACTTTAAACATTTCATCTTGTGTATCTCCAACGGCAAGCCCGCCAATTGCATAACCATCAAAACCTATATCTGTTAATCTTTCTAAAGAAATATTTCTCAAATCATCAAATAAACCTCCTTGAATTATTCCAAAAAGACCTTTCTTTGGATTTAATCCAAATGCATTTTTAGATCTTTGAGCCCATTCCATAGACAAATTCATTGATTTTTTTATTTTAGCATAATCAGTAGTTTTTTTAGGACATTCATCCATAACCATTACAATGTCAGAATTTAATGATTTTTGAATTCTTATGCTTTCTTCAGGACTTAAAATAAATTTTTTTCCATCTACGTGAGATTGAAATATAGCTCCTTTTTCTCTATCAATTTTATTTAATTTTGAAAGAGACATTACTTGAAATCCTCCAGAGTCTGTTAAAATTGGTAAATCACAATTCATAAATTCATGAAGACCACCAGCAGCTGATATTCTATCTACACCAGGTCTAATCATTAAATGATATGTGTTTGAAAGGATTATTTCACTGCCTGTTTTTACTATGTCATTGATAAAGGCACCTTTAATTGTAGCTTGGGTGCCAACAGGCATAAATGCTGGTGTATTTATATTTCCCCTACTTGTCTCTATAATCCCTACTCTTGAATAATGTTCTGTACAATTAACATTAAAACTAAAATTTTTTAATGACATCCATTGTTATTCAGATTTAAAGCTTATTATTTTATCTGGATCTGATACTGAACCATTTTGACCATCGCCTTTTTTAATCATGTCAACAAATTCCATTCCTTCAATAACTTTACCAAATACTGTATATTGCCTATCTAAGTATGAAGCATTATCAAAACAAATAAAAAATTGACTGTTGGCACTATCAGGTGGAGACGATCTTGCCATTGAAACTGTACCTCTTTCATGTGGAATATCATTAAATTCTTGTTTTAAATCAGGTAATTCTGAACCACCGATACCAGCTCTTCTTAAATCGAAATCTTTAGAATCAGATTTACCAAACTTAACATCTCCAGTTTGAGCCATAAATCCATCTATAACTCTGTGAAAAACAACATTGTCATATTTTCCGCT
>CACLAC010000032.1 GCA_902604785.1 uncultured Pelagibacteraceae bacterium | reverse complement strand
CAACTTGATGAAGTTTATATGTCAAAAGAGAGTATCAACGCTTATCTTTATTCTAAAGATGACCCTGCTCTACCTAAAGATCATCCAAAAAGAATATTTATGAAACGTTTTAACGGTTATTTAAATTCAGACTGTTTTTCAAAAGATTCTGAAATGAAATTTTTATATGAAACAGAAGAATTATTAAAATTTGTATCTTCTTGTTTAGGAATTTCTCCAATTTATAGATGGGCAGATCCTTTAGCTTGTCACGCTTACAATGTTATGAAGCCAAAAGGAATTCTTCCATGGCACTTTGACAGTTGTGAATTTACGCTAAGTATTATGATTCAAAAACCTGAGAAAGGTGGAATATTTGAATATTGTCCAAATATTAGAGAACCAGGTAATGAAAATTTTGATGAAGTTAAAAAAGTTATTAATGGTGATCGTAAAAGAGTAAGACAATTAAAATTAGAACCTGGTGATTTACAAATTTTTAAAGGTCGTTTTACACTACATAGAGTAACAAAAATAGAAGGACAAAAATCTAGATATTTGTGTATTCCATCTTATGTTTTAGATCCCTGGAGAGTTAATACTCCTGAACATTCGAAAGCTATCTATGGTAAAATATTACCAATTCATTTAGAGAGAAATAAAACTAGATCGGATGGTTTGGCAGATTAAAGTATGTATAAAAATCTTAAAAATAAAAAAATTATAATTTCAGCTGGAGCTTCTGGAATTGGTTGGTCTACAGCAAAATTGTTCCTTAGCAGAGGTGCCACTGTATATATCTGCGATATTGATAAAAAATTAATTAATAAAACAAAAAAACATCCTCTAAATAATAAAAAATTATTTTCTTATGAGTGTGATGCTTCAAATGAAAATCAAGTTTCTACATTTTTTCAACAAGTATCAAAAAAAACAAAAAAAATAGATGCTTTAATAAATAATATTGGAATTGCTGGACCAACTGGAACTATTGAAAAACTAAAATCAAAAGATTGGGAGCAAACGTTAAAAGTAAACGTGATTAGTCATTTTTATTTCTCAAGACTTGCAATACCTATGTTAAAGAAAAATAAAAATGGAACAATAATAAATTTTTCATCTACAGCAGGTATATTTGGATTCCCATTAAGATCACCATACGCAGCAAGTAAATGGGCAGTTGTTGGTATAACTAAAACTATGGCAATGGAGTTAGGAAGATTTAAAATTCGTGTTAATGCAATATGTCCAGGCACAATAAAAGGTGATAGGATGGGCAGAGTTATAAGAGATAAAGCAAAATTCCTAAAAGTATCAAAAAAATTAGTAGAAAAAGAATTTCTATCGATGACCTCTTTAAAAAATTGGATTTACGAAGAAGATATTGGGAAAATGTGTTGCTTTTTAGTTTCTGAGGATGCTGAAAGAATATCTGGTCAAATTATTAGTGTTGATGGAAATACAATAAGTATGCATTAATTTCTTATTTGCTTTTCGTATTCTTTTCTTAATTTTTGAAGTTCAACTAAATATTTATCTCTAATATTGGAAATTTTGGCTACTGATTTTCCTTTAGCCTGATTCAAAGTACCATTGATAACTCTAGATGATAGTTTTTTTGAAAGTTTAGGGGCTTTAAGTTTTGTCCACGGTAACTTTAATGCAGGACCAAATTGTTCCAACATATGACGCATTCCAGTTTTTCCTCCCGCAAGATGAAAAGTTAAAAACACACCCATCAAAGACCATCTAAGTCCCGGTCCATCTTCTATTGATCTGTCTAACTCTTTTGTTGAAGCATAGCCTTCATTTACTATGTGTAGAGCTTCTCTCCAAAGTGCTTCTTGAAGTCGATCTGCCAAATAACCTGGCAATTCTTTTTTAACCATAATTGGATTCATAGATATAGACTTATAAAATCTATTTGCTTTATTTAAAAATTTTTTATTTGTTTTTTTTCCAGGAACAATTTCTACTCCTGGACAAAGATAAACTGGGTTGAACGGATGACCAATCATTGTTCTATTTGGATTTTTACATTTAGAATAGATTTTTGTTGGTAGCAATCCCGATGAACTTGATGATATAATTGCATTTGGTTTTGCAAATTTTCCAATATTATTCATCAATTTAATCTTAATATTATAATTTTCAGTAGCACATTCTTGAATAAAATCAGCATTTTCTAATGCTTCTTCAATAGATGTAAAATATTTAAAATTTTTTAGATTTAATTTTTTTTTATTAAATAATTTTTTAACATAAGGCCAAGCTCTTTTGATTTCAGAAATTAAATTTTTTTTTAATCTTAAATCTTTATCAAAAGCATAAACAATTTTGTTGTGAGCTAAGCATCTTATTATCCAGCCTGCCCCTATAACCCCAGTGCCTATTACAGCAACTTTTTTTATATTTGGCATTACTTGTGCTTAACAAGTTTTAGTTTTTCTCTTGTTTCTGCAGGAGTCATTGTTGAATAACCTAGGTCACTAACAATTCTCATTGCTTTTTCAACTAGTTGTGCATTTGTTGCAAGCTTTCCTTTAGATAAATATAAATTATCTTCCAAACCTACTCTAGGATTGCCTCCCATAACAACTGTTTGTGCAACAAAAGGCATTTCATTTCTTGAAATTGCAAATCCAGACCAAACTCCTTCTTTAGGCATAATATCTTTCATTGCTTGCATAGCTAAAGGTGTAGCTGGAGCTCCCCAAGGAATTCCTAAGCACATCTGAAACATTGGTGGATCATCTAATAAACCTTCTTTATACAATTGTGCACCAAACCACATGTTTCCTAGATCAAAAGCTTCTATTTCAGGTTTTACTTTTATTTCTTGTAATTTTTTTGCAGCTTTTCTTAAATCATTTGGAGTATTTACTGTAATTACAGAACTATCACCAAAATTTAAAGTTCCACAATCTAGTGTACAAATTTCTGGTAAAAATTGTTCTGCATTTGCAATTCTTTCCATTACATTTGCCATGTCAGTCATTGGACCAAAATCAAGTGGATTTTTTCCTTGGCCAATATCTAAGTCTCCTCCCATGCCAGTTGTTAAATTTAAAATAACATCTGTTTCACTTGAACGAACTCTATCTACTACCTCTTTGTATAACTCAAGTCTTCTACTAGGAGTTCCATCATTTTCTCTTACATGAATATGGGCAATGGCAGCTCCCGCTTTTGCACTTTCGATAGCAGCTGTAGCTATTTGTTCAGGAGTTTTAGGTAAATCTGGATGTTTTGCTGCTGTATCACCAGATCCTGTAACTGCACATGATATAAAAACTTTGCTCATTTTTTTTTAAATAAAGTATATTATCATATCAATTATGGAAAGATTAGAAATATTAAATGATTTAGCCGCTGTTTTTAGGTGGACAGCTAGGCTAAATATGCATGAAGGAATTGCAAATCACTTTAGTGTTTGTAATCCAGAATCTTCTGGAAGCTTCTATGTCAATGGAACAGGAATTCATTTTAGCAAAATTAGAGCTAGCGATTTAGTGTTTATTGAGAATAAAAATTTTGAAGAAATGAAAAACAAACCTGAAATTGTAGATTCTACAGCAATAAATATTCATGGAACTATTCATAAAAAGATTCCAAATGCAAAATGTATTCTTCATGTTCACTCAAAATATGCAACAGCTTTATCGTGTTTAAAAGATCCAACTCTTCCTCCTATCGATCAAAATACTATGCGTTTTTATAATCGTGTCGCATTTTATAATGAATTTGGAGGCTTAGGTTTTGAAGAAGAATCTGAAAAAATGGCAAATACCATTGGAAATCATAATATACTTTTATTAGCCAATCATGGAATTTTAACTGCAGCTCCCACTGTAGCTCAAGCATTTGATGATTTATTTTATTTTGAAAAAGCATGCGAAACATACATAACAGCATTATCCACTGGAAAAGAGTTGAATATAGCTAGCTCAAAAGT
>CACLAC010000031.1 GCA_902604785.1 uncultured Pelagibacteraceae bacterium | reverse complement strand
TTCTAGACTGAATAGTAATATTGCCTTTATAAAGCTTAAGTTTAACTGATCCGTTTACTTTACCTCTTTTAAAGTCAATAATTTTTTGAAGTTTAAATCTTTCTTTAGAGTACCAATAACCGTTATAAATTAATTCTGCGTATCTTGACATTATAGAATCTTTTTTATGCATTGTTTCTTTATCTAGCGTAACCGACTCTATTGCTCTATGAGCATTTAGTAACAACGTTCCACCAGGAGTTTCATAAACACCTCTAGATTTTATGCCAATAAATCTATTTTCTACTAAATCAACTCTGCCTATTCCATTTTTTCCAGCTAATAGATTAAGTTTTTCTAAAATTTTAGATGGGGACAGTCTTCTTCCATTAATTCCAATTGGATCACTATTTTTAAAATTAATTGTCACAAATATTGGTCTATTAGGCGCTTTTTCAGGAGAAGCAGTTCTTTGGAAAATAAATTCAGGAGCAGAATTTTTTGGATTTTCTAAAACTTTACCTTCGGTGGATGTATGAAATAAATTATCATCTACAGAAAAAGGTGACGAACCTTTTTTATCTTTTGGTATAGGAATTCCATGCTTTTTTGCATAATTAATTAAGTCATTTCTAGATTTAAGTTTCCATATTCTCCAAGGTGCTATTATTTTAATTTTTGGACCAAAATAATGATATCCAAGTTCAAATCTCACTTGGTCGTTTCCTTTGCCAGTAGAACCATGTGAAACTGCATAAGCCTTAAATTTTTTTGCAACTCTAATTTGGTCTTTTGCAATCAATGGTCTTGCAATTGATGTACCTAATAAATAGGCACCTTCATAAATTGCATGCCCTCTAACCATCGGATAAATATAATCTTTTACGAAAGTATCTTTAAGATTTTGAATTATAATTTTTTTTACACCAAACTTTTTTGCATTCTTAAATACTTTTTTTCTATCTATTTCTTGACCAATATCAGCTGTATAGCATATGACTTCTGCATTATAATTTTCTTGTAACCATTTAAGAATTATAGATGTATCTAATCCGCCTGAGTAGGCAAGAACGATCTTTTTTTTCGCTTTCATTATTTTATGTACAGCTTTTTTTTGCAGCGTTGTAAGCCTTAGTAAAACCCATCAAAGAATAATGGTCTATTGTTTGAGATCCTGATTTATTATAAGCAGTAATCATAATTCTCGATGCTTGTTTCATTCTTTTAATAATTCTTTTTTCAATTTTGTTGCTAGAGATCCATGCAAAATTATCTTGTGCTATATCAAATTTGTATTTTGATTTTCCTGATGACGCTATGATAGAGTTTTGACTGTTATATTCATAACCAGATGTCGTACTCACTTCATCTGAGATTTTATCTGATGGTCTAAAAGTTACAAATAATCTTGCTTCCCTGTCACTTTTTTTTGGAGATTGTAAAACAGGTTTTGATTGAGCAAAGCAAACTTTGTTACTTTCTTCTGAAACCATAATTACTTCCCAATCTTTAAATTTAGCGACCTTTTGTAAATCTTCAGCTTGTGCAACATTTAATGAAAAAATAATTAATATTAAAAACTTAAATAAACTTTTTTTAATTAAGGACATGGATTTGGGTATATTTTTTGAATTTCATTGATTTCTTTTATAACTTCCTCGTCTAACTTAACTTTTACACTTTCTATGTCAGTTTTCAACTGCTCCATAGTTGTGGCACCAATTATCACACTTGTCATAAAATCTTGGGCTTCACAAAATTTTATAGACATTTGAGAAATATCCAGACTATATTTTTTACTTATCTTATAGTATTCTTCTACAACCTTATCTACGTTTGGTTTACGGTATCTAGTCCAAAAATCAAAATCTCTTTCCATTCTTGATCCTTTAGGAAAATTACCATTTCTATATTTTCCACTTAAATAACCACTTGCAAGAGGTGAATAAGCAAGACATCCAATTTTTTCTCTTATTGAAATTTCTGCTAAACCAACCTCGTAAGATCTATTTAATAAGCTATATGGGTTTTGGATTGACATCATTCTGGGCAAATCTTTATCTTTTGATAATTTTAGATAATTCATCACACCCCATGGAGTTTCATTCGACAATCCAACGTATCTAATTTTTCCAATATCAATATATTTTTTTAAATTGTCTAAAACATCCTCAAATTCATTCCAGTTGTTTTCTTTATGGGTATATCCAAGCTTACCAAAATTATTTACATTTCTTTCTGGCCAGTGAAGTTGATAAAGATCGATATAATCTGTTTTAAGCCTTCTTAGACTATCATTGATCGCTTGATCTAAATTTTTTCCAACAAAGCTGTTTTCACCGTTCCTTAAATATTTTCTTGCAGGTCCTGCTACTTTTGTAGCTAATATAACTTTTTCTCTCTTTTTATTTTTTTCAAACCAGTTTCCAATAATTGTTTCAGTATATCCAAATGTTTCAGATTTTGGGGGAACCGCGTAAAGCTCAGCCGTATCCCAAAAATTTACCCCTTTATCTAAAGCGTAATCCATTTGTTCAAAAGCTTCTTCTTGAGTATTTTGTTCACCCCAAGTCATAGTTCCTAAACAAATTGTGCTAACATCAAGATCTGTATTGCCTAATTTTCTATAATTCATTGAATATTAAATATTTTTAAAGGTTTTTATGATATCTTGAATAAATAGTAAAAGGCTATTATATAAATGTTATGGAATTTAATAAACAAAATATACTAAAAAAAGTAAAAGAAGCTCAACAAACCACAGTTGTTATGGATGAAGGCTTAAGAGCCTACATGCTTAAGGTTTATAATTATATGGCAACTGGAGTATTACTAACAGGAATTATAGCACTACTTTCATTTAAGATGTCTGTTGTAACAGATGCAAATGGATCAATAGTTGCCCTTACTGAATTTGGTAATGCAATTTATTTATCAGGATTGAAATGGATTGTAATGCTTGCTCCATTAGGCATTGTTTTTTATATGAGTTTTGGCATAAATAAAATGAGTGCATCAAAAGCACAAACTACTTTTTGGGTTTTTGCAGCTTTAATGGGATTATCACTTTCTTCTATACTACTAGTTTATACAGGACTAAGTGTAACTAGAGTATTTTTTATTTCATCTGCAACTTTTGGAGCGATGAGTATTTATGGTTATACCACTAAAAGAGATTTAACTAAATTAGGATCTTTTTTTAATGATGGGATTAATAGGTATTATTATTGCATCATTAGTTAATATATTTTTAAAATCATCTATGATGTATTTTGCTATTTCAATTATAGGTGTTCTAATATTTGTTGGACTAACAGCTTATGACACTCAAAAAATTAAAAATATGTATGCAGCTTCAGACTCTGGTGAGTTAATGGGAAAAAAAGCTGTAATGGGTGCGTTAACATTATATTTAGATTTCATAAATTTATTTATTATGTTGTTAAGACTGTTTGGTCAAAGAAGATAATTTATTTTTGTAACCTCTTCCAGTCTGTATTTTTTAAAAGACTTATTAATTCATAAGAATTTTTTAAAATTTTTCCATTTGTATCAGTAATTAAATATCTAAGATTTTTGTTTGATGGTTTAAAATTTTTACTGATTTTATATATGGCATTTTCAGCTGCATTTTTAAAAACCATAAAACTTACTTGTTTACTAGAAATAGAAAGGCCATAATCTTTCCAAGATCCTTCAGAAACCATTTTAGCATATAAATCAAGAATTATTTTAAGTTCTTTTTTTTCAAAGAAATATTTTTGTTTTTCATCTTTTAAAACATTATTTACTACAAGCTTTAAATTTTTATTCATTTAATTTATATTTATTTATTAATCCAATTTGAAAAGCCGTAAATGTAAATGTTATTGGTAACATTCCCCAAACTTTAAAATTAACCCAAAATTCTTCTGACTGCGTTCTCCAGACTAATTCATTTAAAATTGCCAAACCAAAAAAGAAATACATCCATCTTTTATTTAAAATTTTCCAACCTTCATCATGTAATGGTAGAGATTTGCCTAAAATT
>CACLAC010000030.1 GCA_902604785.1 uncultured Pelagibacteraceae bacterium | reverse complement strand
TTTATTCCAAAAATTATAAAAAAATTTAAAATAAAAAGTATGTTTAAGGGAGTTGCAATAAGACCTGGTAAACCAATTATGTTTGCAAAATTAAATAACAACATGTGTTTTTTTGGTTTGCCCGGAAATCCAATTTCTTCAGCAGCTTGTTTTAGATTCTTTATTTTGCCTTTTTTATTTAAATCTTTAGGAATTACTTTTGAAAAACCTATTATAGCTAGACTAAAATACAAATTTAAAAAAAAGAAAAAATTTACAAGATTTATTAAAGGAAAACTAATTTTTACAAGAAAAGGAGAGTCAGTATTTGAAGTAATTGAAGGACAAGAATCCTATAAAATTAAATCTTTCACTAAATCTAATGCATGGGGTGTATTCAAAAGTGGCACTTCAGAATACAAAAAAGGCTCATATATTGAATGTCATTCTTTGTCAGGTTTAAATGAATTTTTAATGGATTGATTATATTTCTTGTTACTTAAATAAATAAATAATAAATATTTCACATGCCTGATATAAAAAATCCAAAATCTGCCATACCTATTGTTTTACTTGCTGGTATTTTTTGGTCTTTTGGACCTTATGTAGTTAGACATATTGACCAACCTCAATTGGTACCATGGCAATACTTATTCACCAGAGGAATAGTTATATTTATTTTATTAAATGTTTACTTATATTTGAACGAGGGCATAAAATTTTATAAAAATTATCTAAAAATTGGAATTTCTGGAATAATTGGTGGAGCAGGTCTTGCTACTGCTATGATAACTTTTATCTGGTCAATTTCAAATACAACAGCTGCAATAACATTATTATGTTTAGCAGCTATGCCATTTATAACCGCATTACTTGGATTTTTATTTTTAAAAGAAAGAATTTCATTTACAGTTTGGATATCAATTATAGTGGCTGCTTTCGGTATATGTGTTATGGCATTTGGAAATACAGAGAAAAATTCGCTTATGGGACTTATCTTTGGTCTTGCTTCAGCATTAGGTTTTTCAATATTTTCAGTTTCATTAAGGTGGAGAAAGCGAACTCCTAAGTTTACAACAGTTGCTTTAGCTGGATTATTTTGTTTTTTATTTTCATCTGCATTTATTATATCTAATGAAGCAAGCTTTTTATCAACAAGCAAAAATGAGGCATTATTTGCAACTCATGGAACACTCGTTTGCTGTGGTCTGATATTATATTCAATTGGATCAAAAAATATACCTGCAGCAGATTTAACTTTATTATCTTTAACCGAAGTTATTGGAGGAATATTTTGGGTTTGGCTTCCTTGGCTTGGTATTAATGAAGTGCCAGCAACAAATACCATTATTGGTGGCTTCTTTATTTTTATTGCTATATTTTATTACAGTTTAATAATGCAAACCAATAGAAGATTTATTGGTCTAAACTAAATGAGCTCAGAAAAAATTATAGTCAACTCTTGGAATGAGTGGGATCCATTGAAACATGTAATTGTTGGTAAAGCTGATGGAACATGTATTCCAGCTCCAGAGCCAGCTTTAGATGCTAAAGTTCCAGAAGACTCTGATATGAGAGGTCAATTCGGCCCAAGAACTAAAGATACAATAGATAAAGCAAATCAGTTACTTGATGATTTCTCTAATATGTTAAAAAAAAGAGGAATTAAAGTTGATAGACCTGATCCAATAAATTTTAATCAAAAAATATCCACACCTGATTGGGAAGCTGAAACAATGTTTGGCTGTATGCCGCCAAGAGATGTTTTATTAACTGTTGGGAATGAAATACTTGAAGCTACAATGAGTTATAGATGTAGATGGTTCGAATATTTATGTTACAGACCTTTATTAAAAAAATATTATGATGAAGACCCAAATATGAGACACGAATCTGCCCCAAAACCAAGATTAACAGATGAAGATTATCGAAAAGATTATCTATCTGAAAAAATTGGAGTTCAGAAAAGATTAGAATGGACCGAAAAAAAATATTTTGTAACTACTGAAGAAGAACCTTTATTTGATGCGGCAGATATTTTGAGATTTGGAAAAGATCTTGTGGTACAACATGGTTTCACAACAAATTTAAAGGGAATTGAATGGATAAAGAGACACTATAAAGATCACAGAGTTCATGCGGTTAATTTTCCAGGAGATCCTTATCCTATTCATATCGATGCCACATTTACTCCAATTAGAGAAGGATTAATAATTAATAATCCTCAAAGAAAACTTCCTGTAGATCAAAGAAAGATTTTCGAAGATAATGATTGGGAAATAGTTGATTCAGCTCAACCAGCTCATAACGCACCTCCTCCTTTGTGTTATTCTTCGGTTTGGCTTTCAATGAACGTACTAGTTTTAGATCCTAAAACTGTATGTGTAGAAAAAAGTGAAGTTTATCAGGCAGAACAATTAGACAAACTTGGCATGGAAGTAGTACCTGTTGAGCTTAGAGACGCATATGCTTTTGGAGGAGGTCTTCATTGTTGTACGGCAGACGTACATAGAGAAGGTACGTTAAAAGATTATTTTCCAAAACAGTAATCAACTAGGATTTTTTTTTAAAAAATCAATATACTTTATAACTTCATCAAACTTTTCATCTTCAATGTCTTTATAACTAGCATTAAACTTACTTTTTATACATATAGCAACATGAGCATATGGGTTTCTTCCTTTAGGATGGTTGGGATGATCGGGAAGTTGACCCCGTAAATAATCACCAGCTTCCTGAATAATTTTCCAAAGTTTACTTGCGTTTTCTTTGTTCACTTTATTACATGATCAACATTATGGACCATGCTTTCATAAAAACCAGCTTTACTAATTTTAATGAAATGACCTTTTTTTTGTAAATCTGTTATTGATTTTGCTCCCATGTAACCCATTGAAGATTTCAATCCTCCAATTAAATTATAAATAATTTCCTTTACTGACCCTTTATACTTAACCATCCCCTCAACTCCCTCAGGAACATATTTTGCAACATCTTTATTTTTTTTTTGATAATATCTGTCTGCAGATCCAGCATTCATAGCTCCAACTGATCCCATTCCTCTAAAATTTTTATATAATTTGCCTTCAAATCTAATAATTTTACCAGGACTCTCTGTAGTACCTGAAAAAAGTGATCCTATCATTATAGCATCTGCACCTGCAGCAATTGCTTTAGCCAAGTCTCCTGAAAATTTTATACCTCCATCTGAAATTATTTTTGTTTTATATTTTTTTAAAGCTTTTTTAACATCCATAATTGCACTTAATTGAGGTACACCAATACCTGCTACAAGACGAGTTGTACAAATAGATCCAGGGCCAATACCTACTTTAACTATATCAACTCCATTATCTGCTAAAAATTTTGCAGCTTTACCAGTTGCAATATTTCCAACGCAAAGTGTCGAATTTTTTAATTTTTTTTTTATTTTCCTTATCATGTTCAAAACTTTTATAGTGTGACCGTGAGCCGTATCTATTACAATTAAATCAGTCTTAATTCTTGATAGTTCTTCCGCTCTTTCTAAATCTTTTTCATTTACTCCAATAGCCGCTCCTACAATATAATTTTTTCTTTTTACTTTTTGAACTTCTGCAACTTGTTTCTGAATTGCTAAATTCCTGTGAATAACTCCAATTCCACCAGATTTTGATATAGCTATACCCATTTTAGATTCAGTTACTGTATCCATAGCAGAAGATATTAAGGGTATTTGCAAATTTAATTTTTTTGATAGTTTGCAGTTGGTTATAGCATCAGTTGGAAGTATAGAAGAATATTGAGGAACAAGCGTTACATCATCAAATGTTAACGAATCTTTAATAGTTCCCATATTTTTTTTTATATCTATCTTCGAAAAAACCAAGAGGTTATTATGTCTTTTTTATCTATTAAGAGAACAAGGTAGATAACTATCAAACTATTACTTTTTTAAAGAATTTTGGTGCGACTTATTTTTTATGTTTCTTAGATTTTTTAAGCTTTCTTTTTTCTTTTAAAGATAATTTGGCTTTTTTCATTACACTAGAATCTTTAAATGATTTACCACTATATCTTTTTGACATTGTATTTTATGAATTACTTATTTCCATGATTTTATCAGACTCAAAAATAGTTTGTTGAAAGTTGTTTTCTGCAACTTTAACAATAGCTATTGCAACGTTTTTAACTTGTATAGGCTTATACTTCTTCATTTTTCCTAAAAATAATGGAGAAAAACTTTTCATCACAAATATTCCAATTTTTTCTCCAATTCTATTCTCTTTTCTATTTCCTAACAATATAGAAGGTCTAAAAATAGATAATTTTGGAAAATTTAATTGTTTTAAAGCCTCTTCTGCTTGTCCTTTGTTTTTTAGGTATAATCCCGATGCATT
>CACLAC010000029.1 GCA_902604785.1 uncultured Pelagibacteraceae bacterium | reverse complement strand
AATTAAAGAAAACCTATAGATCCAGTGTAGATACTTCTTCAAACAAGTATCTTATGGTGCCAATATTTATTTTTTTTTCTCTATTGATTTTTGCATTAATTAGAAGTCCAGTTATTATTTCACAATCTGGAATAGGTAGTGCAATAATGCTTACTGCTCCATTAATTCTAACTACTTATGCATTAACATTTATTGCCATGGCAGGACGAGGTGGTGTTGATTTATCTATAGGTCCTTTCATGGGTTTTATAAATGTTAGTAGTATTCAGTTATATGCTGCGGGATACTTGCAGACACCTGTTGGTTGGTTCATTTATGCATTCGCAATGGGATTAATTTGGCAATTTTTTTACGCAATAATTGTTTGTTTTGTAAGGGTCTCCCCTATTATTGTTTCACTTGCTGGATACTTGGCTTTCGCAGGAATAAATATTGTAATTTTACCAAGACCGGGAGGAATTGCTCCAGATTGGCTTCTTCCTTGGGGAGAAGGTTTTACTATTTTTAATGAAATATTTCTTCTGATGATACTGGCAACAATATTATTTTATATAATTACTCACACTGCATTTTGGGGTCACCTAAAACTTATGGGTGCTGATGAACGAGCTGCTTTTACAAGTGGTGTAAAAATAAATTTAGTAAGAATTGTTGCACACTTAATTGCTGGTTTGTTTGCTGCATTATCAGCAATATGTTTTACAGCTTTAGTTGGTTCTGGAGATCCCTTGCAAGGAACCAAATACACTTTACTAGGTATTACAGCACTTGTTTTAGGGGGTGCAAGTTTAGCTGGGGGTCGTGGTGGAGCTTTCGGTGCAATTTTAGGTGCATTAAATTTATATTTAATAAATTATATTTTAGTTACTTTTAAATTTGAAAGACTCCAAAGTTTTGTTTCTGATTTATCTTATGGTGCAGTTTTAGTTATTGCTTTACTAGTTAGTCTTATACTTCCATATGTAACAAGAATTACAAAAGGTTTGTCGGTGATGGTCTTTTTTATACTTATGGCTTTTGCAGGCTTATTTGTTGTAATTCATCAAGTATATGATCAACCAATAGTTATTGAGCAAGTGGTTGATAACCAGAAAAAAGATGATGATAGGAGAGGACAAAAAGTAAGAAAAGTTGATGCAACAGGAAATATAATTGTTGAAGAAGGTGAAGAAGGAACTACGACTGGCACAGGTACAGCAAAAGGTGGTTCACTTGCTGGACATGGAGTAGTTCAGTTAACTGAAACACCAGGAACTATTGTTTTTTATGTAATAATAGGAATTGCTGGTATTGCTTTGTTGCTTTATCTTTTGGCTGCCCACAGGAATCCTTCAACGATTACTTTTGCTGTGGTGGTTGTGATAATAGTGGCTGGATTAATTTTTGATCCAGAAGATAAAGAAAAAGATTTATTGAAAGATACTGAACAAATTACATTACAATCTAATCAGATAAGTAGTATTGAAACATCTTCGCCTCAATATTTTAGTTTAGAAAATATAAATTATTTCCCAAATATTACTGAGGGAGCTATTATTTCTGGTACTACTTATAGTATAATTTATTTTGCTGGAGTTGTTTTGTTAGCCTCACTTATTGTTGTTTCTATGTTGCCTCAATTTAGTCCTCGAACTAAATCAACAGCAATGTTATTTTTTCTGGCAGCCTTATCTTTAATTATATTAAAAGGTGTTTCTTATAATAATTTGATAGAAAGTTCAGAGAGTAGTTACTTTGGAATTCAAGGATATGGTGTAATATTAGCGATACTTCTACTATTTGTTATAACCGCTCCATTTGTTCATTCTAGAATTAAAAATTTGACCAATGTTTATATATTTGGATTTGGTGTTCTAGCAATAATTGCTACTTATTTTGTAGGTGGAAATACATTTATTCCTGATGACCCATCTCTTTATCAGCCTAGAATAATAAGTGAACTCAATATCGGAGATCTAAGCCAAATTAAATATGAAGGTACTAAAAGATTTTTTTATGAAACGGTTACATCTGGATATTCTCAAGTTGCTTTCAGCATTTTAGCAGTGTTTTTGCTTCAATATTTCTTATTTCTAAATATGGGCCATAAAGCAAGTTACAGAAGATTTGCTCCATATATGTACATAGTTATATTCGCTGCTGCACTTTGGTCTGCAATTTTTTATTCTGTTGGATACTCATTTTATAAAATTTTAGTAGTATTTATTATTGGTGTGCCTATCACTCCTTTGGTATGGCAGTTCATGGCTATTTACAGAGAGAAAAATGCTCGCGATAAACAATTAAGCCAATGGGAAGAGGTAAAGTAAATGAGAAGATCTGCTTTTTTATTCTTTAAAGGACTAGGTCTTATTTTTGCAATCCTTTGTGGTATAGGTACTGCTGTGCTTGGTTGGTTCGATGGGGCCGATTGGATGAATATTGTAACCTACTCTATAGCTGTAACGGGATTAATATTATGGGGATGGTATCATTTTTCTGTTAAATGGATTGATGAAGATCTAAAGCAGAATATTTTTACTAAATTTCCTAAAGAAGAGAAACAAAAAGAAGAGGAAAATCAAGAAAATTTCTTTTTTAAAAATATTAGAGAGCACAAGTGGAAGACAGTTGCCTTCCTGGGTGTAATTCTCATTTTTATATTTGTATCTTTTATAGCTGATGGTTTCTTTTCGGGAAGAACTTTAGTTTCATTTTTAATTTTTCTAGCATTTATAATCTTCATGGGTGTAATAAGTAGATACATTAAAGGTACAAAAAGTGTATTTACCGGAATATCAGTTCTAATTGGTTTATTCATCATTGGATCATTAACAATTCCAGGTTTCTTGACATTGTTAAATATGAAATCAATGCTAGTCTTTGCTGCCTTCTTAGGTTTGGCAACTGTAGGACAAACATTCGTAGCTTTATTAGGTGGTTTAGATTTATCAATACCTTTTGTTATTGGATCATCAAATGTTGCTTTAATGTCGCTAATATCTAAAGGTGTGCCTCCTTGGTTGGCGTGTTTAGCTGTATTAATACTTGGCTTAATAATTGGTTTAGTTAATGGAATATTAAGTTTTAGACTCCAAGGACAAGCATTAATTTTAACTTTAGGAGTTGGATTTTTTGTTAAAGGTGGAGTTCAAATCCTTGTTGCTATGGGAACTTTTTCAGCTGGAACTGTTTTTGGAGTAGTGCCCCCATGGATGATAAATTTAGCAGCCATGAACGGTAAAACTATTGGTCTACCAATACCTCCGGTAATTATTATTTGGATTGTAGCAAGTATAATAATTATTGTAGCTCTAAGATTAACTAAATGGGGAAGGCATTTATATGCTTTAGGTGGAAGTCGATTATCCTCATCAAGATTATCAATTTCAGAAAGAGGTTATTGGATTGGAGCTTATGTAATAAGTGGATTTTTTGCTTCTTTAACTGGAATACTTCTTCTTGGTTGGAGCGGTGGAGGATTTATAGGAGCAGGTGATATATATTTATTTACAACACTTGCGGCTGTTGTGATTGGAGGAACCTCTTTATTAGGCGGTTATGGAGGATATGGATTAAGTGTTATTGGAGTATTAATATTGCAAATTATAACAACAGTACTAATTGGTTGGGGTTTAAGCTGGGAAGCTCAACAATTTATTTTGGGATTATTAATCATACCAATGGTGGCTCTTTACGCAAGATCCCCTCATATAAGAAGCCAGATATAAAGGAGAGAATTTATGACTAAGTTAAATTGCGATATGGGTGAAAGTTTTGGAATTTATAGAGCAGGAAATGATGAGGAAATAATGCCATTAATTGATGTAGCCAATGTAGCTTGTGGTTTTCATGCATCTGACCCAAATCATATGAGAAAAACTGTAGAATTGGCAAAAAAGTATAATGTAAAAGTTGGTGCCCACCCTTCATTTCCTGATTTACAAGGTTTTGGAAGAAGAGAAATGAAGATGCCGAAACTAGATTTAAAAAATAATATTATGTATCAAGTTGGAGCACTAAAGGCATTTTTAGATGAAATGGAAATGCCTTTAAATCACATAAAACCTCATGGAGCTTTGTACGTAATGGCATCTAAAGATGAAGAAATAGCGAGAGCTATAGCAGATGCAGTAGCTCCATTTAATGTAGGTATATTTGGTATGGCTCATACTGCCCATGAAAAAGTTTACAAACATGAAAGAGGTTTAAACTTTATAGCAGAGTTTTATGCAGATCTTGATTATGATGACAATGGTAAGCTTGTATTAGCTAAAGGAAAAAATTCACTTTATGATAGTGATTTGGCTACAGAAAGAACTCTTAGAGCTATCAAAGAAAAAAAAGTAAAAACCACAACTGGTAAAGATATAGATGTTGGTTGCGATATTATTTGTGTTCA
>CACLAC010000028.1 GCA_902604785.1 uncultured Pelagibacteraceae bacterium | reverse complement strand
AATCTTCCAATAATTTCATCTCTATCGATGTAATAGCCTTGCAAATGTCTATGTCCAGAATTTGGGTCAAATGCTGTTCTTCCATGTAAAATTCTTCTATTATTAAATGAAAAAATATCTCCAGGCTCTAATCTGAACTTAATCTGAAAATTGTCATCATGTAGTAAATTTCCAAATCGTCTATGAGCATTATAAACTTTATCCATTTCATCTGGGTGACAATCTAATGCATCCATAGTAGCAACACTAAATCTTATGTCGTTATAATCACCATCTTTGGTTAAGCTGATAGCTGGTGCATGAAAACTTCTATGTAATACCTGGGTATAGTCTTTATCTCTAAATTTTAAATATACATTTACTAAAGTATCAAATATTTCTTTTTCATTTTGTTTTAAATATTCTGAAACAGCAAACCCATCTACCGCTGAAGAGTCTCCTCCTTCTGCTGCATTAATTAAACAATGAAGAAATTGATACCCTGGAGGATTCTCAAACCATGGTAGATCCATATGGTTTCTTAATCCATGTGCGGTATAGGCAGAGTTGTTAGGTTTAGGAATATTTATTACCTCAAAAGGTGTTTTAAAGAATGTTTCTCTCGTATGGCTAATTCTATTTAAAACTGGAAAAGCAGACTCCTTTTCAGTGGGAGAATTTTTTACTATAGCAATTCCCTTTTTATGTAAAAGCTCTAACCATTTTATTAGACCCTCGTCAGATGAAATTATTTCATCATGATCTATAATTATTGTGTCAAGGTTGTTCTGAAGTGAACTGTTCCACAAAGTGTAAGGTGAAATATATTTTGCTTTATGTTTTAAAGTATAACAATTTTCTCTTAACCATTTTTGATCAAAATAACTAGTATGATCTCCTTCACTCCATTCAATTTCCAGTTTACCATCAGAATTAACCACATATTTCTTTGGGTTTAATTTGTCTGATACATTAAGTATATTAAACATCCTGTGTCTTGAATTTTTGTCGTGCGCAGTTGGACAATTATCTCTAAGCCACATAAAATTAAATTTACTTTCTTCTCCATCGCTCCAAATAATTTTTAAATAACTGCTATTCTTTTCGATATTTGTTATTGAGACCATATATAATGGTTATAATAATCTTATAATTTTGCAATTCAATTAATAGTTGTATCATAAATAAATTAATCTTTAGGAATTAAGCGCTTGTCTTTCGGGTTCTTGCATTATTAAATGGGTTTATAAAACTTAATTAATTAAGGAGATAAACATGAAGTTTTTGAAAAACTTATTAGTTTCTACAATTTTTGCTTCAGTATTTGCTCTTGTTGCAACAAGTGCAAATGCAAAATGTAAAGCAAGATTGGGTGACTTTGATTGGTCTAGTGCTAACATACATACAGCAATAACAACATTTATTCTTGAAAAAGGATATGATTGCGAAGTGTCTGTTACAAAAGGAAGTACTACACCTATAATGGCTGCTCACTATGACAAGCAGTTAGATGTAATAACTGAAGTTTGGTATGACAACATTATTGCTAATTACGAGCCACATGAAGCAGCTGGTACTATTATTAATATTGGAGTTAACACACCTGACTCTCAACAAGCTTTCTATGTAGATAAAACAACAGCTGATAAATACAATCTAAAATCGGTTGATGATATGAAAGATCCAAAAATTGCAGCTTTATTTAAAGATCCAGAAGATCCTTCAAAAGGAAGAATGACTAGCTGTATTTCTGGTTGGACTTGTTATACTGTAAACTTGGTTAAGCAAATTGAGTATGGTTTAGATAAATACTACACAAACTTTGACCCAGGTTCAGGTGGGGCATTAGATGCTGCTATTGCAGGAGCTTTTGCTAAGAAAAAACCAATCTTTACATACTATTGGGCACCAACTGGTTTAATGGGTAAAGTTGACCTTGTTAGACTTACAGAACCAAAATTTGATTCTGATTGTTGGAATTCTATGTCTGCAGTTGTTGAAGATATTAAAGCAAATGGACCAGATGCTTATAAGAAAAGCTGCGCATGTGAATATAGAGATATGGCTTTAACAAAATCTGTTTTAACTGATTGGGCAAAAGCTCATCCAAAAGAAACTGATTTCTTAAAGAAATATACTATTCCAACAGCTACGGTTAATAAAATGTTAGCTTTTTATGAAGATGAATCAGACGGTGATATGGAACTTACCGCTATGCACTTCTTAAAAAATGAAAGCATGTGGAAAGATTGGGTGCCAGCAGACGTTGCTAAAAAAGTTAGCTCCGCTCTATAATCCAATATCTTAAATAATTATGAAAGAGCCCTTCGGGGCTCTTTCTTTAATAGTTAAAAAAAGATTTATGGAATCATTAAAGAAAAATAAAAAAATATTTTTTAACATTGGATTATTATTTATTTTTATTTGGTTGCTAATTACTAGCTATAGTCAATCAAAAAGAAAACCTGAAAATTTTTCCGATTTATTTAATGATTTTTCTTGGTTAGGAGGTAAATGGCCTAAGTGGTTAGATTTACCTCTAATGAAATGGATTAATATTGGTTTTAAAGCGCTTAATGAAAAGTATGGTTATATATTTGAAGCTATAAATAACTTTCTTTTATATATATTAATGCTCGTTAAGAATTTTTTAATTCAAGCTCCTTGGCCTTTAGTTATACTTGGCGTAGTTGTTTTAACTTATTTTGCAAGTGGAAGAAAAATGGGAACTACAGTATTTGTTGGTTTCTGTACTTTTTTTATCGGTTTTCTTCATCCAATATTTTGGCAAAAAGCTATCGAAACTACAGCAATAATGATTATTGGAATATTTCTATGTGTTATTGCTGGAATACCTTTAGGTATAGCAATGGCTAGAAGTGTAAGAACAAGAAATATAATTTTGCCAGTTTTAGATTTAATGCAAACCATTCCAAGTTTTTGTTATTTGATTCCTGGAATAATGTTGTTTGGGCTAGGAGCTGTGCCAGCAATTATTGCAACTTTCATATATGCTGTTCCACCACTTGTTAGACTTACTGATTTAGGAATAAGATTAGTAGATAAAGAGGTAATAGAAGCAGCAGATGCTTTTGGAGCAAGTAAAAAACAAAAATTATTAGGAGTTCAACTTCCTTTAGCTTTACCAAATATTATGCAAGGAATTAACCAATGTACAATGATGGCATTGGCAATGGTTGTGATTGCATCTATGATTGGAACTAGAGGCCTAGGAGATGAAGTTTTATTGGGATTACAACAATTAAATGTGGGGAGAGCTGCTGAGGCAGGTATTGCTATTGTTTTGTTAGCTATTGTTCTAGATAGGATTACACAATCCTATGGAGAAACTTTACAAGAGAGGACTTCACCTGCTAAAAAGGAAAAAAAATAATGTCTAAAATAGAAATAAATAACGTATACAAGATTTTTGGAAACAACCCTAAGTCGGTTTTACCGATGGTAAAAGAAGGTGCAACTAAAGAAGAAATACTGGAAAAAACTGGTCATACAGTTGGATTAGATAATGTTTCATTAAAAATTGAAGAGGGCGAAACATTTGTATGTATGGGTTTATCTGGATCAGGAAAATCTACTTTAATAAGACATTTAAATAGACTTATAGATCCTACAGATGGAGATATTTTGATTGAAGGAACAAACGTTATGTCTCTTAATACTGAAAGTCTTATTGATTTTAGAAGACATAAAATGAGTATGGTTTTTCAAAGATTTGGTTTGTTCCCACATAAAACAGTAATTCAAAACGTTGGTTATGGATTAGAAATGCAAGGTAAATCTGAAGAAGAAAGAAATAAAACTTCCATGGAAAAAATTGAAGCTGTTGGTTTGACAGGTTTTGAAAATCAATATCCAAATCAATTATCTGGAGGAATGCAACAAAGAGTTGGTCTAGCAAGAGCCTTGGCAACAAATACAGATATTATGTTAATGGATGAAGCTTTTTCTGCATTAGATCCGTTAATTCGAAGCGATATGCAAAAACAATTAATAGATCTTCAAGCTGAATTAAAAAAAACAATTGTATTTATTACTCACGATCTAGATGAGTCTTTAAGATTAGGTGATCATATTGGAATATTAAATGCTGGAAAATTAGTCCAAGTTGGAACTCCAGTGGATATTATAATGAATCCTGCTGACGATTATGTTGAAGCATTTGTTAAGGATGTTAATAGAGCAAAAGTTATAAAAGCAAAAATAATTATGAAGCCAGCGAATGAAGTAAATGGTATCGATAAAAATAATTTAATAAAAGTTCAAGAAGATCAATTTATAGAAGAATTTCTGCCGCAAGTAGTTTGTACAAATGCAAACTGTGAAGTAGTTGACAAAACAGGAAATACAAAAGGATATATAACGAATAAAGAATTGCAGAAATCTTTATCGAAATCATAATTATATCCAA
>CACLAC010000027.1 GCA_902604785.1 uncultured Pelagibacteraceae bacterium | reverse complement strand
TTTCCTATACATTAAGTGATTTAATTTTTTTGTATTGCGAGAACTGTGAAATATTATTGTATTACATTTATTTGAGCTATTTATTATATAACTGTTAGTTTTTATTTTTAAGTTTTTATCTATAATTAATATAGTTGGTGAAAATTTTTCCAAACCTCTAATACGACAATTTAATTTAGGATTGTCTGAATTTATTGTTTTATATGAAGTTAAAATGCCTTGATTTTGGTATCTTAAAAGATGCGAGATTTCTCTTGAATGTTCATTAGTAATTGTTTTTCTATTTTTTAAAATATTAAAATTTGATGAACATGCAAGCTTACCAGTAACATATGGCATTTTATACTTTCTTGTGTAATCGTAATTTTTATAAAATCTTTTAGTTTCACTTTTTAATAATCCAGAATTAACAACAATTCTTTTAGAATTTAAAATTTTTTTTGAATTATTAAAGCTTCTTAAGTCAGAATCTTCAACAGAATAATAAACTTTTTTGACCTTTGATCTAATTATTGCATTTGTACATGGGGGTGTTTTTCCAAAATGAGAACATGGCTCTAGAGTTACATACATTAGAGATTTTGAACTATTTTTTTTACAAGCGTTTAATGCAATGGTTTCAGCATGAGGTCTTCCATTTAAATTTGTAACACCATAAGAAATTATTTTTTTATTTTTTACAATTACACAACCAACAGAAGGATTAGTGCCTGTTAGTCCTTTTTGATTTTTTGCCAAATTAATAGCAAATCTCATAAATTTATTATCAAATGAACTAGTTCTATCTTTTTTTAAAGACATCAATCTTATCTACAAATTGAACAAAGTCTTTTTCTTCTCTAAAATTTCTATAAACTGATGCAAATCGGACGTAAGCAACAGGATCAAGATCTTTTAAACCTTCCATTACCATTGTACCTATTGTATTTGATGAAATTTCACTTTGACCAAGTTCTTCTAAAGATCTTGATATTTTAGAAATAAACTTTTCAACAGTTTCTGTATCAATAGGTCGTTTCTTTAATGCCACATATATAGATTTTGACAATTTATCTCGATCAAATGTTGATTTTCTGCCATTTTTTTTTACAACCATTAACTCTCTAAATTGTATTCTTTCAAATGTAGTAAATCTCTCACCACACATGCATAATCTTCTTCTTCTAATAGCTGTACCATCTTCAGTTGGTCTAGAGTCTACAACTGAAGTTTCTCCTCTTTTTTTACATGGGCAAATCATTTTCTTAAATTTTTGTAAATTGGAAAAGAAGAACAAAGTGAAACTACTTGTTTTCTAACTTCATCTTCTACCTTACTATTATCATCAGGATTTTTAGATAATCCATCGATTACCTTAGTTATTAATTCACCTACTTTTTCAAATTCCTTTAAACCAAAACCTCTAGTTGTAGCTGCTTGAGATCCAAGTCTAATACCAGATGTAATCATTGGGCTTTCCGAGTCAAAAGGAATACCATTTTTATTACATGTTATATTTGCTCTAGATAGGCTTTCTGCAGCTAAATTTCCTTTAACTTTAAAAGGTCTTAAATCAACAAGCATTAAATGAGTATCTGTTCCTCCAGAATAAATTTTAAAACCATTATTTTTTAAAGTTTCAGATAGAATTTTTGCATTAGCTAATACAGATTTTATATAGTCTTTAAATTCAGGTCTTAGCGCTTCAAGAAAGCCTGCTGCCTTTGCAGCAATAATATGCATCAAAGGACCCCCTTGATAACCAGGAAAAACTGCAGTGTTAATTTTTTTAGCAATATCTTCATGATTTGTTAAAATAATACCACCTCTTGCACTTCTAAAAACTTTATGCGTAGTTGATGTTATAACATGTGCATGTTCACATGGATTTGGATAACCTTTTCCAGCAACTAAACCTGAAAAATGGGCCATGTCGACCATAAAATATGCACCAACTTTATCGCATATTTCTCTAAATCTTTTAAAATTTATAACTCTAGAATAAGCACTTCCACCAGCAATTATAAGTTTAGGTTTATGCTCTAATGCTAATTTTTCGACATGATCATAATCGATGAGTTCGGATTCTTTATCAACATCATAACCTATAGGATTAAACCATTTTCCAGACATAGAAATTTTTAATCCGTGAGTTATATGACCACCAGAGTTTAAACTCATTCCCATAAAAGTATCACCGGGTTTAAGCAAAGCTAAAAATGTAGCGCCATTAGCTTGGGCCCCTGAATGAGGTTGTGAGTTTGCAAATTTACAATTAAACAATTTTTTTAACCTTTCATTAGCTAAATTTTCAGCAACATCAACATGTTCACATCCATTATAGTATCTTTTACCTGAATAGCCTTCAGCATATTTATTTGTTAATACGGATCCTTGAGCCTCTAGTACAGCTTGAGAAACAATATTTTCAGATGCAATTAACTCGATGTGTTCTTGTTGTCTTTGTAATTCATCATTAATTGCCTTAAATAAATCAGGATCAGTTTGGGATAAACTATCTTCAAAAAAACTTTTGTATTGATCGTTTAAATATTTACTTTCACTAGACATAATTAAATTTTTTTAACCCTTCTTAAGTGTCTACCGCCTTCAAATTTTGTACTTAAAAATATTTTAATAAGGTTGATTGCTTTATTTTTATTAATCAACCTTTCACCTAATGTAATGATGTTTGCATTATTATGCAATCTAGATAATTTAGTATTTTTCTTACTATAGCACAATGCAGCTCTAATATTCTTAGTTTTGTTGGCAGCAATAGCCATTCCCATGCCAGATCCACAAATCAAAATACCAAAGCTTCCTTTGTTTGATGCTACTTTTTTTGATAGTTTTTTTGCAAAATCTGGGTAATCAACTGAGTCAGAACTCTTTGG
This sequence comes from uncultured Pelagibacteraceae bacterium, assembly GCA_902604785.1. Taxonomy (GTDB): domain Bacteria; phylum Pseudomonadota; class Alphaproteobacteria; order Pelagibacterales; family Pelagibacteraceae; genus Pelagibacter. Next base: position 1,945 of record CACLAC010000027.1, on the reverse strand, counting down.
GCCCAAGTCGATAATTTTTTTTAGTTTTAAGATAATGCTACTTTTTAATTTATAGCCAGCGTGATCAGATGCAATAAAAATTTTTTTCAATAACTTTATTTATAAAGTAAAATTAATTAAATTTGTAGTCTAAAACACAAGCTACTAAATGGACCCTATTCTCTTCTCCTCCATTGAAAGCATTATGGTATTTTGTATTATTTGTGACCCATACATTTCCATCCGCAGGCATGTGTTGAGCTGCTTTATCTATAACCATTAAACAACCAGGATTTGTTACTATTGGTATATGTAGCCTTGGCTCAGGATCTCTATGCCAACTTAATGTTGATCTTGGTTCTTTAAGTAAAAGTCTAACTCTTCCAAGTTTAAAATGTTTTTTTAACTCATCAAATACTTCTTTAAAATATGTATGTTCAAATTCTTTAACGAATTCTGTATATTCACTTTCGTCAATTTTAACGTCTCTGGAAACTTCAATACCTGTAGAATCAGGTTTAGTCCAATAAACACCTCTTGCTTTAGAACCTTTAATAGAATCTGGATCGCCTGGAATTTGTGTTAATGAGATAGCTGCAAAATGTGGTATACCTAAGCTGCTATCAAATCCTTTTATTTTTAAAACTTCGTTTAAAGCGTTTCTTAATTTTTTTAGGTCAAATTTAATTTCTTGTTTGTGAAAATCACCTAGATTTTTTTTTGTTTTTATCTCTGTTAATGATGTTACATTAGACATATTTTTATAAATACTTTATTTATTGTTATATTACATATAAATATTGCCGCATATTAAAAATTAATTGAGAATGATTATCACTGGTAAATATCCAAGTTTAAGACTTAGAAGAACAAGGCAGCATGATTGGTCAAGAAGATTGGTACAAGAAAATAATCTATCTAGTAGCGATCTTATTTTACCAATATTTTTGACAGAAGGAAAAAACAAAAAAATCCCAGTTCAATCAATGCCTGGAGTTTATAGATATAGCATTAATAATTTAGGAATTATTGTTGATAAAGCTATTAAAAAAAAAATACCAATGGTTGCATTATTTCCATATACAAATCCAAAAATTAAAGATCTATCAGGATCAGAATCGCTTAATGAAAATAATTTAGTTTGTCGCGCAATTAGATACATAAAAAAAAGATATAAAAATAACATAGGTGTAATGTGTGATGTAGCTTTAGATCCTTATACTTCACATGGACATGATGGTCTTTTAAAAAAAAATACAATATTGAATGATGAAACATTGGACATTTTAACTAAACAAGCAGTATTACAAGCCAAAATGGGATGTGATGTGATTGCTCCTTCCGATATGATGGATGGAAGAATTAAAGTAATTAGAAAAAAGCTCGATAAAGAAAATTTAAAAGATGTCCAAATTATTTCTTATGCAGTTAAATATGCTTCAAGTTATTATGGACCATTTAGAGATGCCATTGGTTCTAGACTATTACTAAAAGGTGATAAAAAAACATATCAAATGGATTTTAGAAATCATGATGAATCACTTAGAGAAGTAGCTTTAGATATAAAAGAAGGAGCAGACATGATTATTGTTAAGCCTGGTATGCCTTATTTAGATATTATAAGAAGTGTAAAAGATAAGTTTAAAATACCGATAATAGCTTATCAGGTTTCAGGTGAGTACAGTTTAATAAAAAATGGAATTCAAAAAAAAATTATAAATGAAAAATCTATAATTGAGTCCTTAATATCTTTTAAAAGAGCTGGAGCAAATGCTATAATAACGTATTTTGCTGATAAAATAAATTTAGTTTAACTTGATTAAATTTCCAAATTCAATACGTGACAAAGGATAATTAATATTATTTGGTTTAAGTATTGTTTTATCTAAAAAATCGCCGACTATATTAAAACCTTTAATTATATCATTTATATTTTTTGGAAAATCGTTATCTTTAATTAAAAAAT
>CACLAC010000026.1 GCA_902604785.1 uncultured Pelagibacteraceae bacterium | reverse complement strand
TTTCTTGTTATACTTTTTGGTATTTCATCAGTTAATGCAGCGACATTGACTCAAAAACTGGCAGATGGACACAAATTAAGACTAGGTTTTGGAACGGCAGTGCCATGGGCGTATGCTGGTGATAATGGAGAAGCTTTAGGTTTCGTTAACATGATTGCTTTAACTGTTCTTGAAGAAATGGGAATTACAGAGCATGAAACTAAGGTTTTTGAATGGTCAGGATTAATTCCAGGAATAAATGCAAATCGTTCAGATATGATTACTGGTGGTATGTATATCTTGAAAAGTAGATGTCAAAATATTAACTTTTCAGATCCTATAGGTGTTTTTGGTGATGCTATGTTGGTGCCAAAAGGTAACCCTAAAAATATTAACAACTACCAAGATGTTATAGATACAGGAGCTACACTTGTTACTGGTACTGGTTTCAATACTGTTGAAGCTGCTAAAAAATTTGGTGTACCTGATAGTCAAATGTTATTAGTAGAAGGTGAAGTTGGAATTCTAGCTGCGATGAAAGCTGGAAGAGCTGATGCAGCAGTTCAAACTTTTTTTGGTGCAAAAGAGCATGAAGAAAAAACTGGTGGTGCATTTGAAGTAACTGATCCTAAGCTTATGCCAAAAGAAACTGTAAATGTAGTTGGAATTGGTTTTAGAAAAAGTGATAATGAATTTAGAGAAGCTTTCAATGCTGCTTTAGCTAAAGTTTTAGCTAACCCAGGTAAAATGTTAGAGAGAGCTGGTAAGTATGGGTATGATAAAGCTCAACTTCCTCCACCTGACATGACTACAGAGTGGGCTTGTTCAACTAAGTAGTATTAAAAATATAATTATTAATCAGGCGACTAAAAAATAAAGTCGCCTGATTTTTTTTAGTTTAATTTAAGGTAATACAGTGAGCTATTTTGCATTCTTAGCTGAACATGGAACGACATTACTTCTAGGAACAGTCACTACTATAAAAGTCTTGATATGTTCTATGATTTTATATGTAATTATTTCCATGATTTTTGGTTTAATGCGTTTATCCAAAAATCTAGTCATCCAAGGCATTGCCACTGTATATATAGAATTTTTTAGAGGAACTTCATTATTAGTTCAGTTGTTTTGGGTATATTATGTATTACCATTTTTTGGAATTTCATTAGAAGCTTTTGTTGCAGGAGTAGTTGCATTAGGTTTAAATTTTGGTGCATATGGCGCAGAAATAGTAAGAGGTGGAATATTAGCTGTACCAAAAGGGCAATGGGAAGCTGCTCATGCCCTTAACTTTAGTCCTGCAAAAAGAATTAAAAGAATAATTATTCCACAAATATTTCCAATTATTTTACCACCTGCAGCAAATTTAACAGTAGAACTTTTAAAAGCTACTGCATTAGTTGCGCTAGTTACAGTTGTTGATTTAACTTTTGAAGCAAAACAAATTAATTCAATTACTTGGCTTTCAGCACAATGTTTTGGAACAGCTTTATTGATTTATTACATCATGGCTAGGTTAGCTCTTGTTCCATTTTTAAGATGGCTAGAAGTATTGGCTGCAAGAAAAGTTGGAAGAGGGAAGGCTTAATATTATGGAAATGGGTTTTAGATGGGATTTTGCATACGAAATATTGCCAGATATGTTGTGGGCAACTTTAAACACTATAATTGCAGCAGGAGTGGGGTATGCGATAGCTCTTGTTGTTGGTTTGTTTTTTTTATTAGGTCAAAGAACACCATCAAAAATTATAAATGGAATAAATAGAGAAATAGTTGAATTTATTCGTTCAACGCCTCTCTTGATACAGTTATTTTTTGTATATTTCGTTTTACCTCAGTTCGGCATAAAGTTATCCGCTTGGGTTTGTGGAATGATCACAATTGGACTTCATTTTGGGACCTACCTTTCAGAAGTTTACAGAGGAGCTCTGGAAGGTGTTTCAAAAACTCAGTGGGAAGCATGTAGAGCGCTAAATTTTTCCACAGCTTATACTTATAGAAAAATAGTTTTACCTCAGGCTTTTCCTATAGCAATTCCAGGTATGGGAAATTATTTAGTTGGTATTTTTAAAGATACACCGCTTTTATCAACAATTGGTGTTGCTGAATTATTTCATGCTGCTACAGCGGTAGGGGGTTATAATTATAGGTATTTGGAACCTTACACAATGGTTGGTATAATATTCTTAATTCTTTCTGTTCCAGCGGCGATGTGGGTTAGAAAGTTAGAAAGAACTGTAAATGTGGCACAAGGAAAAATAAAACAATAATGTACTTAGATTATGGAAAATAAAAATTCTGATGAAATTATAGTAAAATTTGAAGAAGTAACCAAACAATACGGCGATCTAGTAGTTTTAGATAAACTCAATTTAGATATCAAAAAAAATGAAATGGTTTCAATCATTGGTCCTTCAGGTTCTGGTAAAACAACAGTTTTAAGAGTTCTAATGACCTTGGAAAAAATTAACGCAGGAATTATTCATTTAGATGGAGAAAAGCTTACACATATGGAGTCTAATGGAAAATTAATTGAAGCGGATGAAAAATATTTAAGAGAAAGACGATCAAAAATTGGAATGGTATTTCAACAATTCAATCTATTTCCTCATATGACAGCACTTCAAAATTGCATTGAAGCTCCAGTAGAGGTGTTGGGTATGAAAAAAGAAGAGGCAGAAGAAAGAGCTCTTGAACTTTTAGAATTAGTAGGTTTAACAGAAAAAAAAGATCAACATCCTTCAAGACTTTCGGGGGGACAACAACAAAGAGTTGCAATAGCAAGAGCTTTAGCTATGAGACCAAAAGTTATGCTTTTAGATGAAATTACCTCCGCATTAGACCCTGAAGTAGTAGGAGAGGTTTTAAATGTTATCAGGTCTTTAAATAAGGAACATAATTTAACAATGATAATGGTTACACACCAAATGGGTTTTGCTAGAGAGATATCAGATAGAGTATGTTTTTTTAATGAAGGTAAAATATTTGAACAAGGCCCACCAGAAAAATTATTTGGCGACCCACAAAATGAGAGAACAAAGCAATTTTTACATGCTGTTCTTGATGCAAACTAATTTTTATTTTCTTTATTGGATAAATCTACACCAGCGTCAGGGTCTAGCTCCATACCTAGAGGAGTAATATTTCTTGGCATTGGCGTAAATGTGTTATCAGGATTTTCTTCAGTTGATCTTCTGGTCATTCTAAAAATCCCAAATGCAAAAATTAAAGTTTGAAAAATAAATAAAAAAATAAATATTCCATTAGGACCAAAATATTTCATAAAAAATGAGCATACAAAAGGAGCAGACATTGCACTTATTCCAAATATGATTTGCATGCCAGCTCCCGCAGATACAAATTTTTCTTTAGGTAAAAAATCGTTTACATATGCAAGATTAAGAGAAAACAAAGGCAAGGACATTCCAGCATAAAGACTTATAAAAATATAAAATAGCAATCTATGATTGGAAACATGTTGTAAAATTGTTTTCCAATCTGTTGATAAATTTATAAAATCTGGAGATACAGAAACAGAAAAAAAACATAATACTGTTAATATTGAACCAAATAAGGCTGTTATAACTAGTATAATTCTCCTATCAAAACGATCAGATAAATATCCAATTGGCCACTGGAATATAGCACCAGAAAGAGTAATTAAGAATAAATATAAAGAAATTTCTAAAACAGAAAAATTCATTAAAGCACCATAAACCGCTCCCATTGTAAATATAGCTGGATGAATAAATCCAACACAAAACATACTAAATGTTGCAAGAGGAGAAATATTATATAATTCTTTTATTTTAATTCGAGATGTTTTTTTAAAAGTTGGTGGTTTACGTTTTGTAAGAAGTATAGGAACTAATGCAATAGATAATAATAACGAAACTAAAATAAACGGTTCGTAATTTTTTGGATTATTAAAATTTAAAAGAAGAGTTCCTAAGCCGATTCCAACAAAAGTTATTATCATATAAATTGATAAAACTTTTCCCCGTGTTCTATTTGTTGCTCTATCATTAAGCCAACTTTCAACTACAACAAATATACTTATAATACTAAAACCAGTTATAAATCTTCCTAATATCCAAACATATGGATCTACAATAATTGAGTGAAGTAAAATACTTAAAGATGCAGTTGACGCAAAAGCAGCAAAAACTCGTATGTGACCGACTTTTCCTACTAAATCTGGTACAACGTTAGCTCCAACAAAGTAGCCAACAAAATATCCAGACATTAAAGCACCTGTTGCTATAATATTAAAATTTTCTAATACTGCTCTTAATCCTAATAAATTTCCTTGAAGACCATGCGCCACTATAAGAATTCCATAACCAAGAAAAAGAGCCCATGAATTTTTAATAAGTTTTCCCATTTCTGCGTGAGTATGCCTTTTGTATAAAAAAGCAAGTAGTTAGTTTTCTATTATGTTTTTTTTAAGGCTAAGAAAGAATGGACTGCGATTGTTAAAATGATTATAGAACCACCTAAAATGGTTTCCAAACTTGGTTGTTCTTTAATAACAAGCCATACCCAAATTGGGCCAAGTATTGTTTCCAATAAGAAGAAAAGATTGACTTCAGCGCCAGTTATAAATCTTGGTGCAATAGTAACTAGAACAAAAGGTATAGCTACACACATTATACACATTAAGGGTACATAAAATAAATCTCTTTCTAATAATTCAAAATTTTCAACAAAGAAAAAAGCAAAAATAGCCACGCATAATTTACCAATGACTGCAGACGGTACTAAATCTCTATTTTTAGCATATCTTGCTAAAGTCGCATTACAAGCCAAACCAAATGCTGTTACTAATCCAAATAAGTCACCATAAATATTACCCAATTTTAATGAGTCATGAAAAATATACACACAAGCAGTGAAAGTAATAACTATAGCTGCCAGTGTTTTTTTGTCAGGAGCTTCCTTTAAAAATATGGCACCTAATATTGCTGAAAGCATAGGAGCTAAAGCAATCATTATTAAAGTATTGGCAACGTTAGTATTTTGTATTGATATAATAAAAGTAATATTACAAGCAGAAAAACTAAATACGTAAAATATTCCTGGATACCCAATACCAAATAATGCTTTAAAAAAATTATTTTTATAAAAAAATATTAATCCCAGTAAAACAAATACAAAAGGTATAGCCCCTCTATAAAATAACATTCCCCAAGTTTCTATGTTTGATAATCTTATTAATAGTGAGTCTGGTGTAATAAACATTACTCCAACAAATGCTAAAAGAGATCCTTTTTGTTGGTTATTTAAGTTTTCAAACATTATATCCTATTTTCTA
>CACLAC010000025.1 GCA_902604785.1 uncultured Pelagibacteraceae bacterium | reverse complement strand
AAAATTTTAGTAAGTTGTATTCCAATATAACCAGTTGCACCAGTAATAAGAACATTTATCTTAGACATAGTATAATATAGCAGTTGTTGATTAAAAAGAAATTATCTTTTAGAAAACTGAAAACTTCTTCTAGCTTTTGCACGGCCAGGCTTTTTTCTTTCCACAGATCTTGAGTCTCTGGTTGTTAGCTTTTCTTTTCTTAATGTGGTTTTTAAATTTTCATCAAACATAATTAAAGCTCTAGAAATTCCATGAACTAATGCACCAGCCTGCCCAGTATGACCTCCACCAACTACTTTAGATCTTACATCATAATCGGTTGGTTGATTTATAATTTCAAAAGGTCTTAAAATTTGCATCTTGTGAGTAGATCTTGTGAAATAATCTTCAAAATTTTTTCCATTAACATATATTTTTCCACTTCCTTTTTTTAACCAAACTTTAGCTATAGATGTTTTTCTTCTTCCTGTAGCGTATTTGCTATCTTTGAAATCTAGTTTTATTTTAGGAGTATCTGTATTAGGACTATTCATATTAGTTTTTTATAATATTTTTTTTGTTTAAATTTTTTAAATCAATTGACTCAGGATTCTGTGCTTCATGCGGGTGGTTTGATCCTGAATAAATCTTTAATTTTGTTAATTGTTTTTTTGCTAAAGCACCATCTGGAAGCATTCTTTTAACTGCTAATTTTAAAACTTCGCCAGGTTTATTTTCATTAAGTCTTTCTGGTGTGGTTTCCTTTATTCCGCCAGGGAAACCTGTATGTTTATAGTATTTCTTATCTTCAAATTTTTTTCCTGTAAATTTGATTTGATCTACATTTTTAACTACAACAAAATCTCCATGGTCCATATGAGGCGTATAAGTTGTTTTGTTTTTTCCTCTAATTATTTTTGACACAATTGTCGCAAGTCTGCCAACAACTGCATCCTTGGCATCAATTTCAAACCATTTAGAGTTTATGTCGTCTTTTTTAATAAATTTAGTCATGAATGCGGGATTAATACTTATAAATATATATATTGTCAATTTATTATATTTTTTCATTTATATCATGCTCTTGTAATAGAACTTATAAGTGCTAAAAAACCCTATTAGAATGAATTTCAATAATAAAACACCTAAGGAGAAAGTGAATGAGTGATAAAAAAATACCTAACCCAAAAACTTACAAATTCGATACTTTAAGTTTACATGCTGGATATCAACCTCATAAAAATGCTGGTTCGAGACAAGTTCCAATATATCAAACAACATCTTATCTTTTTGATGATGTGGATCATGCGGCAGCACTTTTTAACTTAGAAAGAGGTGGCCATATTTATAGCAGAATATCAAATCCTACAGTAGGTGTATTAGAAGAAAGAGTAGCTTCTCTAGAAGGAGGAACCGCAGCACTAGCAACGTCATCTGGTATGAGTGCTATATTTTTAACAGTAATGACTTTATGCGAAGCTGGCGATCACTTGGTTGTTTCCTCTCAATTGTATGGTGGAACGGTAAATTTATTTAGACTTACTTTACCTAAATTTGGAATTAAATGTACATTTGTTAAACCTAGAGATACCGAGGGTTTTAAAAAAGCAATTCAAAAAAATACTAAAGGTATTTTTGGTGAATTAGTCGGAAATCCTGGAAATGAAATAATGAATATGCCTGAAATTGCAAAGATTGCTCATGATGCAGGAATTCCATTAATGATTGATGCAACATATCAAACGCCTTATCTATGCAAACCATTTGAACATGGCGCGGATATAGTAGTTCATTCTTTAACTAAATGGATGGCTGGACACGGTTCTTCAATGGCTGGTATTTTAGTTGAAGGAGGTAATTTTGATTGGATGCAAAATGATAAATTTCCTACAATGACAAAACCATATGAAGGATATCATGGACTATCTTTTGCTGAAGAATTTGGACCAACTGCATTTACTATGAAAGCAAGAGCCGAAGGTATGAGGGATTTTGGTCCTTGTTTAAGTCCTCAGAATGCCTGGAATGTATTGCAAGGTATTGAAACTTTATCAGTAAGAATGAAAAAACATTGTTCTAATGCTGATGAAATGGTTAAATATTTATCAAATCATGAGAGTGTTGCTTGGGTATCGCATCCAAATGTTCCTGATCATCCTGATCATGAATTAGCAAAAAAACTTTTACCTAATGGTCGTGGATCAATGATCGCTTTTGGTATTAAAGGTGGAAAAGATGCTGGTGTAGCATTTATTAACAATGTTAAATTAGCCTCGCATCTTGCTAATGTAGGAGATACAAGAACTTTAGTTATTCATCCTGCTTCTGGTACTCATTCACAAATGGATGAAGCAACTTTAAAATTTGCTGGTTTATCGCATGATATGATTAGATTATCTGTTGGTATAGAAGATATAGATGATATTAAAAATGATTTTGAGATTGGTTTTAGAGCTGCACGAAAACCGAGACTTGTTTCTAATCAATGAAATTTGAAGTAAATGGTAATGAAGTATTTGCCTCAACAGGTGGGCGACCATTTGATAAAAATAAACCTTTAATTATTTTTGTTCATGGGAGTGGATTAACTCATATGACATGGGTTTTACAAACTAGATATTTTGCTTTTCATGGATACAGTGTTTTAGCTGTTGATATGCCTGGTCATGGTCTTTCAAGTGGAAAAAGTTTAAAATCTATTGAGGATATGGCTGATTGGATAAATGATGTAATTGATGCAGTTGGATATAAAGAAGCTTCTTTAGTTGGACATTCTCAAGGATGTTTGGTTACAGTCGAATGCACTTCTAGATATCCAGACAAAATTAAGACATTAAGTTTAATGGGTGGTGCTGGAGCAATTCCTATGAACCCAGAGCTGCTAGAACTTGCAGAAAATAATGATCCTAAAGCTGTTGATTTAATGATGGATTGGGCTCATGGTCCTGCTGGACATTTTGGTGGTCATCCTGTACCGGGACTTTACCATATTAATACAGGTGGAATGTTGGCAAAATCAAGAACTATAAAAGAAACCTTAGGAGTAGATTTCAGGGCTTGTGATAATTATAAAAATGGTTTTGAAGCAGCAAAAAAAATAAAGATTCCTACTTTATCAATACTTGCGACAGATGATAAAATGTGTCCTGTCAAAGAAGGTAAAAAATTAGCAGATTTAATCGATGGAAGTAAAGTAGATATTATTGATAATTGTGGTCACATGATGCTACTTGAAGAAGCTGACAGAGTATTAAAAGTTTTAAAAAAGTTCATTACAACCAATTATCCCCCTCTAAACACTTAATATTTTAAGCTTGATTGTAATCTCTACATAAAGCAAAATGTAATAAAAAAAAGGAGATAATTATGAGTAAAAACCCAGAAACAATAGCATTGCATGGCGGAGATTACCGAAGTGATCCGGCAACAACCGCAGTAGCAGTACCTTTATATAGAACTACTTCTTATCAATTTAATGACACTGGCCATGCAGCAAATTTATTTGCATTAAAAGAATTTGGAAATATTTATACAAGAATAATGAACCCAACAAATGATGTGTTAGAAAAAAGAGTCTCTGCACTTGAAGGTGGATTAGCTTCAGTTACTGTTGGATCAGGTCAAGCAGCTTCAACATTTGCAATTTTAAATGTATGTCAATCTGGAGATAATTTTATTAGTTCAACAGATTTATATGGTGGAACAGTAAATTTATTTACTCATACACTAAAAAAACTCGGTATTGAATGTAGATATGCAGATCCATCAGATCCAAGTAATTTTGAAAAATTGATTGATGATAAAACAAGATGTTTTTATGCAGAAACTTTACCAAACCCATATTTAAGAGTTTTCCCTATTAAAGAAGTATCAGATATTGGTAGAAAGCATAATATACCTCTAATAATGGATAACACTGCATCGCCTGTAATATGCAAACCAATAGAACATGGAGCGGCTGTTGTTGTGCATTCATTAACAAAATTTATTGGTGGGCATGGCACAGTAATTGGTGGATGCTTAGTCGATGGTGGTAATTTTGATTGGACAGCAGATCCAAAGAGGCAACCTCTATTTAATGAACCAGATATGAGTTATGGTGGAGCAAAATGGGGCGAAGTTGTTCCTCAACTAACTGGAGCAAATGTCTCATTTGCGGTAAGAGCTAGAGTTTGCTTGCTTAGAGATTTAGGAGCTCCTTTGGCACCAGATAATGCCTGGGGAATAATTCAAGGACTTGAAACAGCTCCTTTAAGAATGAAACAGCACTGTTCAAATGCAGAAAAGACTGTTGACTTTTTGAAGAAACATAAAAATGTTGATAGAGTAATATACCCTACTCTTCATGAAGGAGATATTGCTGCCAGATCAAAAAAATACTTAAAAGGCGGGAATGGTGCTTTGGTAGGTATTGAAGTAAAAGGTGGTGTAGAAGCTGGTAAAAAGTTCATTGAGTCATTAAAAATGTTCTATCATGTTGCTAATATTGGAGATGCTAGAAGTTTAGCAATTCATCCTGCTACAACTACTCATAGTCAACTTACAGAAGAAGAATTATTAGCGGCAGGTGTAACTCCAGGTTATGTAAGACTATCTATAGGAATAGAACATCCTGATGATATTATTGGTGATCTTGACCAAGCATTAAATGAGTCAGGAAAACCTAATTTGAAAGCTGTTGGTTAGAATTTAAGTATAAAAAATATACAGAAGAACTAACTAAAAAAATAGAACTTACTTGGTGCATAGATGCTAAATAAATCTGTGCACCATAAATCAGCGTAAATATACCAAGAACAATTTGAATAAACAAAAGAGCTCCTAGTAAATTTATAGAAAAATATAAATTAACCAATTTATTTGAATAAACTTTAAACATTATAAACAAGTAAAAAATAAGTATTATATAAGCTAAATTTCTATGCATAAATTGTACTAATGATGGGTCGCTGAAAGCAGAAAGTTTAAATAAACTAAAATATTTATTATCATCAGGAAAATAATTTGAACCCATAAGTGGCCAAGAATTATATATTTGGCCAGCATCCATACCTGAAACAAAAGCACCAATAATTATTTGACAATATATTAATACTAGAAAAACCAAAGGTAAGAAATATTTTATATTTTTATCATAATTATTTTCAAATTTTAAATTAAAATAATTCCACAAAATTAAAGAAATAATTAAAAATGCTATTATTAAATGTATTGATAAACGAAAATGACTAACATCTATCCTATCGACTAAACCACTAGATACCATATACCATCCAATAAAACCCTGAAAACATATTAAAAAGAAAATTAAATATAAATTAAGTAATTTTTTAATACCAATTTTAAATGTAAAATATAAAAGTGGTATAAAGAATGAAATTCCTATTAATCTACCAAGAAATCTATGAGCCCATTCCCACCAAAAAATTATTTTAAAATCTTGTAAAGACATTTCATAATTTTGGATTTTAAATTCAGGTATTTTTTTGTACAAATTAAAATAATTTTGCCAATCAGAATTGTTTAGCGGTGGTAAGAAACCAGAAAAAAGTTGCCATTGAGTTATTGATAATCCAGAATCAGTTAATCTTGTTAATCCGCCAACAACTATCATAAATGAAATAATCCAAAACAT
>CACLAC010000024.1 GCA_902604785.1 uncultured Pelagibacteraceae bacterium | reverse complement strand
TTTTTTTTTAAATAAACGACAACTTATGTTATAAATATTTATGTTTAAAGGTTCAAATGTTGCTTTAGTAACACCATTCAAGGATAATAAACTTGATGAAGAGGCTTATATTAAGCTTATAAATTTCCACTTAAAAAATGGCACTAATGGTCTTGTACCCGCAGGAACAACAGGCGAATCTCCAACCTTATCTCATGATGAGCACGAAAAAGTCATAGAACTGTGTATTAAGGAAGTAAATAAAAAGATACCCGTAATTGCTGGAACAGGTTCTAACTCTACAGATGAAGCTATTGCCTTAACAAAGCATGCTGAAAAAGCTGGCGCTGATGCAGCTCTTATTGTTACACCATATTATAACAAACCTACACAAGAAGGCTTATATCAACATTATAAAGCAATAAATGATAACACAAATCTTCCTATAATAATTTACAATATTCCAGGAAGATGTGTGATTGATATGGCCGTTGACACTATGGCAAGATTATTTGAACTCAAAAATATTGCTGGCGTCAAAGACGCAACAGGTGATTTAGGTAGACTTGATCAAACTATAAAAAAATTAGGACCTGAGTTCATACAGCTAACTGGCGAAGATGGCCTTGCTCTTGAATTTAATAAAAGAGGTGGAGTAGGAATCATTTCAGTTACAGCAAATATTGCACCAAAGTTGTGTGCTGATATGCAAAAATTTTCAAAATCAAATAGTGATAATGAAATTAAAGAAGCTGAAAGAATAGATTCAATGCTTCAACCTGTTCATAAAGCTTTATTTATTGAAAGTAATCCAGCACCTGTTAAATACGCAACAAAACTTCTTGGATTATGTGATGATGCTGTGAGATTACCATTGGTAAAAATAATGGATGAAACAAAATTGAAAGTTAAAAATTCTCTTATTTCTGCAAAATTATTAAATGAATAAAAAGCCCACAGGTGGTTTAAAAATTATAACTATCAATAGAAAAGCATCTTTTAATTATTTCTTTAAAGATATAATTGAAGCTGGGATTGTTTTAAAAGGATCTGAAATTAAATCAGTTAGATCAGGGAAAATAAATATAGCAGAATCTTATGCTATTGAAAAAAATGGAGAAATTTTTTTAGTTAATTCTCATATACCTATTTATAAACAGGCAAGTTCTTTAAACCATAATCCTTATTCAGAAAGAAAATTACTATTAAATAGGAAAGAAATTAATAAACTGATCGGAAAAATTAACGAAGATGGATTTTCATTAATACCAACAAAAATATACTTTAAAAAGGGAAACGCAAAAGTTGAAATTGCAGTAGCCAAAGGTAAAAAACAATATGATAAACGACATTCAAAAAAAACAAAAGATTGGAATAGAGAAAAAGCAAGATATTTCAGAAAATCTAGTTAATTATGCTTATTTAGCACTAGGATCAAATCTAGGAAAAAAAATTTATAATCTTGAGCTTGCCAAATATAAATTATCTGAAAAAAAAATTTATATTAATAAATCTTCTAGTTTTTACATCTCAAAATCATGGCCTAATCCAAAATTTCCAGAATATATAAATGCAGTTATATTAGTAAAAACAAAATTATCATTGTTTGAATTATTTAAACAAGTTAAATTAATTGAAACATCATTAGGTAGAGTCAAAAGACCAAAAAACTTTCCAAGAAAATGTGATATTGATATTATTGATTTTAATGGAAAATATTTTAATTTTTTAAATATTGATCTAAAAGTTCCTCACCCAAGAATGAATAAAAGAAATTTTGTTCTTTTGCCTCTTTTTGAAATAAATAAAAACTGGAAACATCCAAAAACTAAAAAAAATATAGTTAATTTGTTGTCAAATTTGAAAAGTGACAAAATTAGAAGTATTAAAATAATTTAATTTAATGATATAATATACTTATGCTCAACTCTAATGATTTAGTAGATAAAGTAAAAACGTATAATAAATTTGCTAATCCAGAAACTTTGACAAAAGCTTATAATTTTGCTGTTAAAGCTCATGAAAAACAGAAGAGAGATGAGGGATCACCGTATATAATACACCCAATTGCGGTAGCAAATATATTAACAGAACTAAAATTAGATAGTGCAACTATAGCTACTGGACTTTTACATGATACAATTGAAGATACTTATGCAACTTATAAAACTATTGAGGAAGAATTTGGTAAAGAAGTTGCAGATTTAGTTGACGGTGTAACAAAAATTTCAGAATTTGAAAACCAGGCAATTTCTAATTCAAAAGCAGAAAATTTTAGAAAATTAATTTTAGCTACATCTAAAGATATTAGAGTTTTACTTGTTAAACTTGCTGATAGACTTCACAATATGAGAACTTTGCATTTTGTTTTAGATAAAGATAAACAAATCAGAATAGCTAAAGAAACAATGGAAATTTATTCTCCATTAGCAGATAGAATGGGAATGAATAGAATTCGAGACGAACTGGAAGACTTGTCCTTTGAAATATTAAATCCTGATGCCAGAAAATTAATTAAAGATAGGTTAGATAAAATTAAAGACAACAATCTTATAAATTACAATTCAGTTTTAAATGAATTTGAGAATTTATTGAAAAAAAATAACATTAATTTTGAAATTTTTAGTAGAGAAAAAACTCCTTTCTCTATTTGGAGAAAAATACAGAAGAAACGAACATCTTTAGAACAAATTACAGATATAATAGGCTTTAGAATTATATTAGATGACATTGAAAATTGTTATAAAACTTTAGGTTTTTTTCATAGTAAATGGAATTGCATACCGGGAAAATTTAAAGATTATATTTCATCACCGAAAATTAATAAATATAAATCAATTCATACTGCAATAATTGGGCCAAATAAAAGACCTATTGAAATACAATTAAGAACAAAACAAATGCATGAATTTGCACAAAGAGGTATCGCATCACATTGGAAATACAAATCTTCTGAAAAATTTAATTCACTTACTTGGAAAGAATATGACTGGCTAGCTGACTTAGTTGAAATTATAGATAAAAATCAAAATCCTGAAGATTATTATGAATATACAAAATTACAAATGTTTCAAGAAAATGTTTTTTGCTTTACTCCAAAAGGTTCTGTAATTAAACTTCCAAAAGATGCAACACCAATTGATTTTGCTTATGCGGTACATACACAAATAGGTGATACAGCAATTGGTTGTGAAATAAATGGAAAGGAAAGTGCACTTCAATCTATCTTGTTCAATGGTGATGTAGTAAAAATAACAACTTCAAAAAATGTTTCTCCTTCTTTACATTGGTTAACGAGCACAAAAACAGGGAAGGCTAGAGCTGCTATCAGAAGATATTGGCAATTTAGAGATAGCTCTAAGACCCCGAAGGTTAAAAATTATAATACTACATTATGGATATCGCTTCCCGATGAACCTGGAAAATTAGGTGACGTTACAACTATGATTGGAATAAACAATGTAAACATTTCAAGTGTAGAAATGGTTGAAAAAACTAAAATTTCGATCAATTTTAGATTCAACCTTATCATTCATGATTTGAAAAACTTTACAAAATTAATTAGTGAGTTAAAACAAAAAGAATACAATTTCAAAATTATAAGACACAAAAATAAAAAATATGCTTTCTTTAAAAAACTCTTTGGCGGTTTTAAGAAAAACTAAAGCATTATTAGAAGGACATTTTGTTTTATCTTCTGGTTTGCATTCACCAAAATATGTTCAATGTGCAAAATTGTTAAGTTTGCCAAGTATTTCAAATAAATTCACTCTTTCCTTGAGCAATAAAATCAAAAAAAAGTTTAAACAAATTGATTTAATTTTAGCTCCAGCAATGGGAGGAATTGTAATTGGATATGAGATTGGAAGATTGTTAAAAAAGGAAACAATTTTTTGTGAAAGAGTTGATGGCAGATTCAAATTAAGAAGAGGTTTTTCTATAAAAAAAAATGCTAGAGTTTTAATTGTAGAAGATGTGATAACCACAGGAAAATCAAGCTTGGAATGTGTTAAGTTAATAAAAAAATCTAAAGCTAAAATTTTAGGTTTTGCATGTTTAATTGATAGATCTTCAAAAAAAACTTTAAAAATAAAAAATAAAATAATTATTTCACAAATTAAATTAAATGTCCCAACATATAAAAAAAATAATTTACCTCCTAACTTAAAAATTATTCCTATAACAAAACCTGGTAGTAGATTTCTAAAATGAGTATTAGACTAGGAGTCAACATAGATCATGTTGCAACAATCAGAAATGCAAGAGGAGAAAATCACCCAGATCCTCATAAAGCAGCAAAAAAAGCTTTAGAATATGGAGCTGACTCCATAACAATTCATTTAAGGGAAGATAGAAGGCATATTAATGATAATGATTTAAAATTAATTTCATCAATAAAATCTATACCGTTGAATCTAGAAATGGCTTCCAACTATGAAATGTTAAAAATAGCAATTAAATATAAACCTAATTTTGTTTGCATCGTTCCAGAAAAAAGAAATGAAATTACTACAGAAGGTGGTCTTAATTTAAAAAAAAATATAAATAAATTAAAATCTATTATTGAAATATTGAACCGCAATAATATTAGAACAAGTTTGTTCATTAACCCAACAATATATGATGTAAAAATCTCTAACTTCTTAAATGCCAAGTGTATCGAACTTCATACTGGAAAGATCTCTAATCAAGTAAAAAAAAATAAGCAATACACTAGTCAATTAAAAAAAATTAAAAGTTGTGCAAAATATGCAAATTTATTAGGTTTGGAAGTTCATGCTGGACATGGCATGGATTATAAAACTGCAAAAATATTATCCAAAGTTAAAGAAATAAAAGAGTTCAATATTGGTCATTTCATAATAGGAGAGTCAATAATATTTGGTTTAAAAAAAACAATTTCAAGATTTAAAAAAATACTAAAGTAATGGATATTATAGGTAATGGTGTAGATATTGTTGAAAATAAAAGAATTGAAAAATCTTTAAAAATAAAAGGATTTATCGAAAGAATATTCACTAAAAATGAAATAAACAAATCAAAAAAGTTAAACAATAAAACTAGTTATTTTGCAAAAAGATTTGCAGCCAAAGAAGCGTTTGTTAAGTCAATAGGCGAAGGTTTTAGAAATAATATTAATTTTAATGATATAAATGTTGTAAATGATAAAAAAGGTAAACCTAAAATTCATATATCAAATAATATAAAAAAAATTATTAAAAAAAAATTTAAGATGAATAAATATAAAATATACCTGTCACTATCTGATGAAAAGATGCATTCAATAGCATTCGTAATTATTAACAAAAAA
The DNA here is from genome assembly GCA_902604785.1 of uncultured Pelagibacteraceae bacterium. Lineage (GTDB taxonomy): Bacteria > Pseudomonadota > Alphaproteobacteria > Pelagibacterales > Pelagibacteraceae > Pelagibacter. The sequence goes on along the minus strand of CACLAC010000024.1, from coordinate 612 downwards.
AAATGAAAAAAAAATTTATAACAGAAAATATTAAAACACTTTTTTATGCATTAATTATAGCAATTTTTATACGCTCAATTCTTATACAACCTTTTTATATACCCTCATCATCAATGGAGTCTACATTGCTAGTTGGTGATAGATTGTTTGTTACAAAATTTTCTTATGGTTATAGTAAACATTCCTTCCCTTTTAGTCCTGCAATTTTCAATGATAGAATAATGTACAATACTCCTAAAAGAGGTGATGTTGTTGTATTTAAAACTCCAGTCGATAATAGAACCGATTATATAAAAAGATTGATTGGTTTACCTGGTGATACAGTTCAATTTATTGATGGAGAAATATATTTAAATGACAATCAAATTTTAAAAACTGTAAAATCAATTAACGATATATTATATTGTGGAAATTCTAAAATTAAAGTTACAACTTTTATAGAAAAGTTACCTGGTGGAAAAACATATACAGCTTCATATAGAAATCAATATAGTTATAAAAATTCAGATAAATTTGTAGTACCCAAAGATCATTTTTTTTTCTTAGGTGATAATAGAGATTGCTCAAAAGATAGTCGATTTTTATCAGAAGTTGGCTATGTTCATAAAAATA
>CACLAC010000023.1 GCA_902604785.1 uncultured Pelagibacteraceae bacterium | reverse complement strand
GGTTCTTACGACCTTAATATTCTATCTTCAAAAAATGAAAAAAATACTACTTTGGAAAAAATAAAAAAAAATGAATTTGATGTAGTATTTCTATTTGGTCAGGAAAATTTAAAGTTTAAAAAAAAAAATGAATTTATAATATATATTGGTAGTCACGGAGATCGTGGTGCTGAAATGGCTGATATAATTTTGCCAGGAGCGTCTTATACCGAACAAGATGGTTATTTTACTAATTTAGAAGGAAAAATTCAAAAAGCATATCAGGCTTCGTATCCACCTGGAGATGCTAAAGAAGATTGGAAAATTATTAACGAATTGTCAGCTACTTTGAAAAGAAAAAATTTATATTCCAATAAAGATGAATTAATAAAATCAATGATGAATTATCTTAATTTATATAAAGACAAAAAAGATTTTGATATTCCAGAATACAAGTTCATCGAAGAGAAAATTCATGTTGATGATATAGATTATTACCATTCAAACTCTATAGCTAGATCCTCTAAAACAATGACTGAGTGTAAAAATTTATTAAAAAATATTAAAAAAACTGGAACAGATGGATAATGATTGAATATTTAATTATTTTATTATCTGAAATATATAAAATTTCCATTTTATTAATTCCAGTATTAACTGCAGTTGCAATGATAGTTTGGCTTGATAGAAGAGTTTGGGCATTTGTTCAAAAAAGAAGAGGACCCAACGTTGTTGGTCCATTTGGTCTATTTCAATCATTAGCTGATGCTTTAAAATATGTGTTTAAAGAAATAATAATTCCAGCAAGCTCAAATAAAATTATATTTATTTTAGCTCCAATTGTCACCATGACGTTAGCTCTAATAGCTTGGGCGGTAATACCATTCAGTGAAACATTTGTTATTGCTGATATTAATGTTGGTATACTTTATTTATTTGCAGTTTCTTCTTTAGGTGTTTATGGAATTATAATGGGCGGCTGGGCATCAAATTCTAAATATCCATTTTTAGGATCAATAAGATCTGCAGCTCAAATGGTATCATATGAAGTCTCTATAGGTATTATAATTATAAATGTTTTACTTTGTGTAGGTTCATTAAATTTAAGCGATATTGTAAAAGCCCAACAAAATCTTTGGTTTGTTATACCTTTATTTCCAATGTTTGTAATATTTTTTATTTCTGCATTAGCAGAAACAAATAGACCTCCATTCGATCTACCTGAAGCAGAAGCTGAATTAGTAGCCGGATACCAAACTGAATATTCAGGTATGATGTATGCAATGTTTTGGCTAGGAGAGTATGCGAACATTTTATTGATGTGCGCAATGGGATCAATATTGTTTTTAGGTGGATGGTTATCTCCAATAGATCTTTTTCCTTTTAATATAATACCAGGAGCATTATGGATGATATTTAAAATTTTATTTTTATTTATTTTGTTTGCTTTGGTTAAAGCCATAGTTCCACGATATAGATATGATCAACTTATGAAATTAGGCTGGAAGATATTTCTTCCATTTTCATTGACGTGGGTAGTTTTAACAGCAGGTTATTTATTATACTTCGATTTATTACCGGTAAATTAATATGAAAATTTCAAGATTATTAAAAACTATATTTATGGTTGATTTTCTTACAGGTTTAACAATTGCAATTAAAGAAGTTTTCAAAGAAAAAAAAACCATTAATTATCCGCATGAAAAAGGAGCAGTTAGCCCAAGATCAAGAGGAGAACATGCTTTAAGAAGATATCCAAACGGAGAAGAAAGATGCATAGCTTGTAAGTTATGTGAAGCTGTATGTCCAGCTCAAGCAATCACAATTGAATCTACTGAGAGGGAAGATGGAAGTAGAAAAACTACAAGATACGATATAGATATGTTAAAATGTATTTATTGTGGTTTATGCGAAGAATCTTGTCCTGTTGACGCAATTGTTCAAGGACCTAATTTTGAATTCTCAACAGAAACAAGAGAGGAGCTTTATTATAATAAAGAAAAATTACTAGAAAACGGAGATAGGTGGGAAAGCGTCTTAGCAGCTAATATTAATGCTGATAACTCTCATAGATAAATAGATGATAGCTCACTCAATTTTTTTTTATATTTTTTCCTTTATTGCAATATTTTCAGCCATAATGGTAACTGTATCTAAAAATACAGTCCACTCAGTTTTTTTTCTTATATTAGATTTTATAAGCATATCATGCCTTTTCATAATGATTGGTGCAGAATTTTTAGGGATGATTATGTTAATTGTTTACGTAGGTGCTGTTGCAATTTTATTTTTATTTGTTGTTATGATGCTTAATGTTGCACAACAAAAAAGCGAATGGTTTATATCCAGAGATAAAAGTACACATATTCCAGTTGGACTATTAGTTAGCATAATAATATTTTTTGAGTTAATTATTGTTATTGGTGGATGGAAATATAAACCTAATCTAGTTAATTCTTCTTTAATTGAAATTAATTCTAATACTACTAATACACAATTATTAGGAAATATAATCTACACCGACTATGTTCACTTATTTCAATTGTCAGGTATGATACTTTTAGTGGCCATGGTAGGGGCAATAGTATTAACTTTTAGAAAACGATCTGGTGTAAGAAAGCAAAGTTATTTTAAGCAAATTTCAAGAGAAAAAAAGGATGGTGTAGAGTTGACAAACCCAGAAACTAATAAGGGAGTTAAAATTGATGCTTAGTATTGGATTGGGGCACTACTTAACATTAGCTGCAATAATATTCACTATTGGTGTAGTTGGAATTTTTCTAAATAGAAAAAACATAATTGTTATACTAATGAGCATTGAATTAATACTTCTTGCGGTGAATATAAACTTAGTTTCATTTTCAATTTTTATCAATGATTTAAGTGGTCAAATTTTTACTTTATTCATACTAACTGTTGCAGCAGCTGAAGCTGCAATTGGTTTAGCAATAATAGTTGTTTATTATAGAAACTCTGGAACGGTAAGAGTTGAAGAAATTCATGATTTAAAAGGATAAAATGGAATATTTAATTTTATTTTTGCCTTTGTTGGCTTCTATTATTTCTGGTTTTTTTGGAAAATTAATTGGTGGCAAGATCTCTCAAATTATAACAAGTTTATTTGTATCTATTTCTGCTTTACTTTCTTTAGTTGTTTTTTATAAAGTCGCAACTAGTGGTTATGAAAATAATTTTATAATTGCAACTTGGATTAATTCAGGATCTTTAAATGTAAATTGGTCAATCAATATAGATGCTTTATCATCAGTAATGCTTGTTGTGGTTACGGTTATATCATCGTTAGTGCACATTTATTCAATTGGATACATGTTTCACGATCCTCACAAGGAAAGATTTATGTCTTATTTATCTTTATTTACTTTTGCAATGTTAACCTTGGTAACTTCAGACAATTTTATTCAATTATTTTTTGGATGGGAAGGAGTTGGCCTATGTTCATATTTTTTAATTGGTTTTTGGTTTAAAAAACCAAGTGCTAATGCAGCTGCTATAAAAGCATTTCTGGTTAATAGAGTAGGAGATTTTGGATTTGCTTTAGGTATTTTTTTAATTTTTTATATTTTTGGAACTGTAAATTACAATGAAGTTTTTCAAAAAATACCAGAGATAGTAGATAAAGAATTATTTTTTATAGGCATTAATATAAATGCCGTAGATTTAATATGTTTGCTTTTATTCATAGGAGCTATGGGAAAATCTGCGCAGATCTTTCTTCATACATGGCTTCCAGATGCTATGGAGGGTCCTACGCCAGTATCTGCTTTAATTCACGCAGCAACAATGGTTACTGCTGGAGTTTTTTTGGTGGTTAGATGTTCACCTATATATGAATACTCAGAGTTAGCACTATCAATAATAACCATAGTAGGCATGGTTACAGCATTTTTTGCAGCAAGTGTAGCGCTGGTACAAACAGACATAAAAAAAATTATAGCTTATTCAACATGTAGTCAACTTGGGTATATGTTTTTTGCAGCAGGTGTAGGAGCCTATAGTGTTGCTATGTTTCATTTATTTACACATGCTTTTTTTAAAGCATTGTTATTTTTAGGATCTGGTTCTGTAATACATTCTTTTAAAGATGAACAAGATATTAACCAAATGGGTGGTGTGTGGAAAAAACTACCATATACCTATGTTTTAATGATCATTGGTACATTAGCACTAACTGGTTTCCCATTTCTTTCAGGTTTTTACTCAAAAGATGCAATAATAGAATTTGCATTTTTAAGAGGGAATAGTTTAGGATTTTATGCTTCTAGCATAGGTGTCTTTACAGCTTTATTAACTTCTATTTATTCTTGGAGACTTATATTTAAGACTTTTCATGGAAGCTATAATAATTCAAAACTAAAAATAGATACAATGCATGAATCGCCGAAGACTATGCTTGTCCCATTAATTATATTAGCATTAGGTGCAATTTTTGCTGGCATTTTATTTAAAGATTTATTTATTGGTCATGAAACATCCTATGAATTTTGGTCAAGTTCAATTAAATTTTTAGAACCTCTAAGCAAGGACCATCCTCCAATTTGGTTTATTTATTTAACACCATTATTAGTTATTATATCTATTCCTCTAGCCTATTACTTATTTATAAAAAACAAAAAAATTGTTGATTCAATTGTAAAATCAAACAAGCCCTTTTATCTATTTTTAATAAACAAATGGTACTTCGATGAACTTTATGATTTTATTTTTGTCAAACCATCCAAAAAAATAGGATACTTTTTATGGAAAAAAGTTGATGTTTCCTTAATAGATAAATTTGGTCCTGATGGCATATCACAATTAATTAAATATTTTTCTTTAAAAGCTGTTAAATTTCAAAGCGGATACATATATCATTATGCTTTTGTAATGCTTATAGGCTTTTCAATTCTACTAACTTTACTTTTGGTGAAATAATGAATTTTCCAATTTTATCATCATTAATTTTGCTACCGACTATAGGCGCTCTTTTTATTTTTTTTGTCAGATCATCTAGTGAAAAATACCAAGCAAGTAAATATCTTTCATTATTTATATCAATAGCAAATTTTTTTCTTTCAATTTACTTATGGTATGTTTTTGACAAAAATTCAGTTGATTTTCAGTTCGTTGAAAATAGAGTATGGTTATCAGGTTTTGTAAATTATAAAGTTGGTATTGATGGCATTTCAATTTTGTTTATTGTTTTAACTACTTTTATTACACCAATTTGTATTATTTCTGTAAACGCCACTATTAAGAAAAGATTAAAAGATTTTTTGATAGCTATATTATTAATGGAAACTTTCATGATTGGAGTTTTTTGCTCTCTTGATTTAGTTGTTTTTTATTTATTTTTTGAAGCAGGGTTAATACCGATGTTTTTAATTATCGGTATATGGGGAGGTGAAAGAAGAGTTTATTCAGCCTTTAAATTCTTTTTATATACATTATTAGGATCTGTTTTGATGTTGATAGCTATAATTTCTATTTACTGGTTAACTGGAACAACCGATGTTGAAAAACTATATGAAATTGGAATAGATGCAAAATACCAAAACTTACTATGGCTAGCATTCTTTAGTTCTTTTGCAGTAAAAACACCTATGTGGCCAGTACATACTTGGTTACCTGATGCTCATGTTGAAGCCCCAACAGCAGGTTCAGTCCTTTTAGCAGCTATATTACTTAAAATGGCAGGTTATGGATTTATTAGATTTTCTGTAGGACTTTTTCCTATAGCATCGGAATATTTCGTACCTTTAATATATTTTCTTAGTTTAGTAGCAATAATTTATACTTCATTAGTTGCATTAATGCAGGAAGATATGAAAAAACTTATTGCATATTCATCTGTTGCGCATATGGGTTTTGTTACACTTGGAATATTTACCATGACCCAACAAGGTATTGAAGGAAGTATATTTCAAATGGTTAGTCATGGTCTTGTTTCTGCGGCTTTATTTTTATGTGTTGGTGTTGTTTACGAAAGACATCATACTAGATTAATAGATAAATACGGTGGATTAGTCCAGATAATGCCAAAGTATGCAATAGTATTCATGATATTTACGTTGGGAGCTCTTGGACTACCTGGTACAAGTGGTTTTGTTGGTGAATTCTTAATTTTAATGGGCGCTTTTAAGAAAAGTTTTCTAGTGGCTACAATAGCAAGTTTGGGTGTTATTTTAGGAGCAGCATACATGTTGTGGCTTTATAAAAGAATTATTTTTGGTGAAATAATAAATAATGAATTAAAATCAATGATTGATTTGAAAAAATTTGAAATTTTAATTCTTTTTAGTTTAGTCGT
>CACLAC010000022.1 GCA_902604785.1 uncultured Pelagibacteraceae bacterium | reverse complement strand
CATCACCAGTAAGTTTTTGAATTCTCGAACCTTGAGTATTCCTCCCAACCAAACTTACTTCTTTTACTGGAATTCTTATTACCCTTCCTTTATTTGTTGATATTAAAATTTGATCACCTTTATATACAGGAAAGGATGATGAGACATTTCCATTTCGTGGAGAATTTTTTATACCGACTATACCTTTGCCACCTCTGTTTGTGACTCTAAAATCTTTGTGAGAAGTTATTTTACCAAAACCATTTTCTGTAATCGATAAAATAAACTTATCATCAGATTTTTTTTCTTTTAAACCGTCTATTATTGACAATGAAACAATTTCATCCTTATCAGCTAAATTTATTCCTCTTATTCCTTTGGACGATCTACCTTTAAATACTCTTAATTTTTTTGACTCAAATCTAATACACTTACCAAATTTTGTGCTTAAAATTATATCTTGATCATTTTTGCATATTTTTACACCAACAATTTTATCATTATTATCTAATTTCATTGCAATTTTACCTGAGGAATTAATCGAGGTAAAATCATCTAAATTATTTTTTCTCACTTTTCCATTACTTGTGGCAAATATTATATGCATATCTTTTGTATCAACATTTTTGTCAGGGAATGGCATGATAGAACTTATAGATTGATGATTTTTTAAAGGTAAGATGTTAAATAAGGATTTTCCTTTAGATGATGATGATCCTTCAGGAATTTTCCAAGCTTTTATTTTATATGCCAGTCCCTCAGTAGAAAAAAATAATACAGAGGTGTGAGTATTAACTGATAGGGTTTGTACCACGGAATCTTCTTCACGGGTTTTAATTCCTGACTTTCCTTTCCCTCCTCTTTTTTGTTGTTTAACATTACTTAACGATCCTCTTTTAATGTAACCTTGATGGGTAATTGTAATTATTACAGATTCTTTTTGTATAGTTTCTTCTATATCATAATTTAATACAGCATTTATTATTTGAGTTCTTCTTGGGAAAGAAAATTTTTCTTTTATTTGCTGAAGATCATCACTTATAACTTTAGATAACTCATTCTTAGAATTAATGATTTTCTTGTATTTAATTATCAAGTCAGCTAATTTTTTTATCTCTATTTCAATTTCATTTATTCCTAATGCAGTAAGTTTTTGTAATCTTAACTCTAATATAGATAATACTTGATTTTCTGAAAAGGAGTAAGATCCTTTGTAATTTTTTTTATCAACTAACTTTATAAGTCTATTAGATTTTACAATTTTAAACTTTGTTTTTAATAAAGTTAATTTTGCAATCTCAGGATTTTTTGATGATCTAATAATTTTTATTACCTTATCAATATTTTCAACACTTACTGATAATCCTAATAATATATGAACTCTGTCTTCTGCTTTTTTTAAATCATATTTAGTTCTTTTAATTACAACATCTTCTCTAAATTTTATAAAATTTTCTAAAAAATCTTTTAGATTGCATGTCTTAGGTTTGTTTTCGACTATTGCCAAAGTATTAAATCCAAAAGAACTTTCTATTGACGTATATTTATAAAGCTGTCTCTTAATAGTCTCTGGCTCAACATTAGATCTTAGATCTATTGCAACTCTTATACCTTCGCTATTGGATTCATCTCTTATATCTCTAATTCCTTCAATTTTTTTTTCTCTTACAAGCTCTGCGATTCTTTCATTCAAAACAGATTTATTAACTTGATATGGGATAGATGTGATTACCAATCTCTCTCTACCAGCTTTTATTTGTTCGATGCTAATGTCACCTCTAATTTTGAATGAACCTCTTCCAGATTTATAACCTTGTTTGATAATATCTTTTCCAATAATTAATCCTCCAGTTGGAAAATCAGGACCAGGTATATGTTTCATTAATTCACTAATTTTTATATCTTTATTTTTAATTAAAGCTAACGTTCCATCTATTACTTCTCCTAAATTATGTGGAGGTATACTTGTAGCCATACCTACAGCTATACCACCTGCTCCATTTACTAATAAATTTGGATACTGAGCTGGAAGAACATTAGGTTCATATTCGGTTTCATCATAATTGCTTTTAAAAGAAACGGTGTTTTTTTCTATGTCTTCAATTAAGTATTGAGAAATTTTAGCAAGTCTTGTCTCTGTATATCTCATTGCAGCTGGAGGATCTCCATCAATCGATCCAAAATTTCCTTGTCCATCCACTAAAGGCAGGCTCATTGAAAAATCCTGAACCATTCTAACTAAAGCGTCATATACAGCTTGATCTCCATGGGGATGATACTTACCTATTACATCACCAACTATTCTCGCTGATTTTCTAAATTGTTTTGACCAATCAAATCCACCTTTATGCATAGCATACAAAATTCTTCTATGAACTGGTTTTAAACCATCTCTTATATCTGGAAGTGCTCTACTAATAATTACACTCATAGCATAAGATAGATAAGACGAACTCATCTCATCATACATAGAGATAGGTTTGATATTAGTTTCTTTAGAAATTTGTTCTTTTTGCATAAAAACTAAAATGGAATATCATCATCCAAATCGTTTTGGCTTTCAACATTACTGTTTTCGATACCTTGCTTAGTTTCTTGCGATGAAATATTATTTTGATTACCTCCACCAAGCATAGTTAACGATGAATTAAATCCTTGAATTATAATTTCGGTTGAATATTTATCTTGGCCACTTTGTTCATCTTTCCATTTACGTGTAGATAATTGACCTTCAATATATATTTGTGCTCCTTTTTTTAAGTATTGTTGAACAACATTTATCAAGCCTTCATTAAACACAACTATACGGTGCCACTCTGTTTTTTCTTTTTTTTTCGCCAGTATTTTTGTCTTTCCATGACTGACTTGTAGCTAAACTCAATCTAGCAACACTTTTTCCGTTAACCATTTGTTTGATTTCTGGGTCTGCGCCTAAACGACCAATTAAAAGTACTTTATTTAAACTTCCAGCCATAATATTTTAAATTTTTGATAAGTTTTATTATAACACTATTTCTATTGAATAATAATTTTATTAAACTAAAGCAACAAAAATTATGCTTAAAAAGATAGTTATTAAAGGTGCAAAAGAGCACAATTTAAAGAATATTTCTTTAGAAATTCCTAAAGATAAGTTTATTGTAATTACGGGTCTATCGGGATCAGGAAAATCCTCTTTAGCCTTTGATACAATATATGCAGAAGGTCAAAGAAGGTACGTTGAGAGCCTTTCAGCTTATGCAAGACAATTTCTCGATAAAATGAAAAAGCCTAACGTTGATTTAATAGAAGGTTTAAGTCCAGCAATTTCAATTGAACAGAAAAATACATCAAAAAATCCAAGATCTACCGTAGCTACAGTTACAGAAATTTATGATTATATGAGAGTTCTATATGCAAGAGCTGGAATTCCATATTCACCTTTTACAGGCAAACCGATTACATCTCAAACAATTAGTCAAATAGTTGACAAAATAAAAGAACTTCCAAAAAAATCTACTATTTTTTTTATACGCACCTGTTGTGAGAGGTCGTAAGGGTGAATATAAAAAAGATATACTGAGCTATAAAAAAAGGGGTTTTAGAAAAATTAAAATTGATAATAAACTTTATGATATTGACCAAGTACCTGAGTTAAACAAAAAAATTAAGCATGATATTTCAATTCTTGTTGATAGAATTGTAATTAATTCTTCTCTAGGTAATAGATTGGCTGAAAGTGTAGAAACGGGTATTAATCTTGCAAATGGTCTACTTTTTGTTGAATATGAAAACGAAACACTACCAAAAAAATTTAGAAAAACTGAAAATTTAATTTTTTTCAACAAAATTTGCTTGTCCAGAAAGTGGCTTTACCATTGAGGAAATAGAACCTCGATTGTTTTCTTTTAATAGCCCATATGGTGCTTGTGAGGAATGTGAGGGAATTGGTATAAAATTAAATGTTGATCCAAAGTTAGTTGTTCCTAATGAAAAAAAAAGTATTGCTGATGGTGCTATTGAGCCATGGTCTAAATCTGTTTCAATGTATTATGCGCAAACACTAGCTTCAATAGCAAAACATTATGGATTTTCTTTAGATGATAAATGGTCAAAGCTACCCAAAAAAATTAAAGATATAATATTATATGGTTCAGATGAAGATGAAATTAAATTTTCTTATGATGATGGTTATGAAAAATATTCCCAGAAAAAAACATTTGAAGGAGTGGTTAATAATTTAGAAAGAAGATATTTAGAAACAGATAGTGATTGGAAAAGAGAAGAAATATCTCAATATCAATCAGATACAAAATGTGAAAGATGTAATGGTTTTAGACTTAAAGACGAAGCTTTATGTGTTAAAATCAATAAGTTAAATATAAGTGAAGTTACTGAAAAATCAATTTATGATGCTAAAAATTGGTTCAAATCACTTGAAATAAATTTAGATCAAAGACAACTAAAAATTGCTCAACATATTTTAAAGGAAATTAACGAAAGACTAGATTTTTTATTAAATGTAGGATTAAATTATTTAACGCTCTCAAGAGAATCTGGAACTTTATCTGGTGGAGAGTCTCAAAGAATAAGGTTAGCATCACAAATTGGTTCAGGATTAACGGGTGTTTTATATGTTTTAGATGAACCTTCTATAGGATTGCATCAAAAGGATAATGTTAAACTAATTAATGCTCTAAAAAAATTAAGAGATCTTGGTAATACAGTTATTGTTGTAGAACATGATACGGAAACGATGCTTAATGCAGATTATATTATTGATCTAGGACCAGAAGCGGGAAATAAAGGTGGAGAAATAGTTGCAAAGGGTAGTTACAAAGAAATTTTAAATAATAATGACAGTATAACTGGTAGATATTTATCAAATAAAAGTTTTATTCCAATACCAAAAAATAGAAGATTGGCAAGAAATGGAAGATTTTTAGAAATACAAGGAGCTACAGGAAATAATTTAAAAAATGTTAATCTAAAAATTCCTATTGGTAGTTTTTCTTGTGTGACTGGAGTATCAGGTAGCGGAAAATCAACTTTAATACTTCAAACGCTATATAGTGCATTAAATCTTACTCTAAATAATAATAAATCAAGAAAAATTCCTAAACCTTTTAGAAATTATAAAGGAGTAGAATTAATTGATAAAGTTATAGATATAGATCAGTCACCGATTGGTAGAACGCCTAGATCAAATCCAGCCACCTACACAGGTGCCTTTGGACCTATTAGAGATTGGTTTACAAATTTACCGGAGTCGAAAAGTAGAGGCTACAAACCAGGAAGATTTTCTTTTAATGTAAGGGGCGGAAGATGTGAAGCCTGCGAAGGTGACGGTGTAATTACATATGAAATGCATTTTTTACCAGATGTTTATATAACATGCGATGAATGCAAGGGATCAAGATATAATCGTGAAACATTGGAAATTAAGTATAAAGATAAAAGCATCGCAGATGTATTAAATATGACTGTCGATGAAGGTTGTGATTATTTTGAAAATATATCTAACATTAAAACTAAATTATTGACCTTAAAAAAAGTTGGATTAGGGTATATAAAAATTGGTCAACAAGCTACTACATTATCTGGTGGAGAAGCTCAAAGAATAAAATTAGCTAAAGAATTATCAAAAAGATCAACTGGAAGGACAATGTATATTCTTGACGAACCTACTACAGGTTTGCATCAGCATGATATAAAAAAATTATTGGAAATATTACACACATTTGTCGCAACAGGGAACACTGTGGTTGTGATTGAGCACAATCTTGATGTAATTAAAACTGCCGATTATATAGTAGATATGGGTCCGGAAGGTGGTGTAAATGGTGGAAATATTATAGCTGAAGGAAAACCAGAAGAAGTGGCTAAAATTGAAACAAGTTATACAGGTAAATTTTTAAAACCTTTACTGGACACCAAATACAAAAAAATTGCTTAATATTATTTTAAAAAATAGTATATAATAAAATTAAATGATTTCGATTCTTCAATCACTACCAAAAACAATACATGTTTCAATTGGTATATCTGTCATTTTATTCTTAGGTTTATATTTCGGTAATGGTGGTTTTGATTTTGATTTATTATTTTGGAGTTGGCTATTTAGATATATACATGTTGTTGTAGCCATCATGTGGATAGGACTTTTGTGGTATTTTAATTTTGTCCAAATTCCTAGTATGTCAAAAATTCCAGATGAGCAAAAACCTGCTATTGGAAAAGTTATTGCACCTGCTGCATTATTTTGGTTTAGATGGGCAGCTTTACTGACAATAGTTTCTGGTTTGATCTTGGCGTATTTAAATGGTTATGTTCATCAAGCAATGACTCTTGGAATAGGTTCTGGTGGAGGAAAAAATACAGCTATAGGAATTGGGATGTGGCTAGGTTTAATTATGGCATATAATGTTTGGTTTGTAATTTGGCCAAATCAAAAGAGAGCTTTGGGAATTGTAGAATGCGATCCAGATTTGAAAGCTAAATCTGCAAAAACAGCAATGTTATTTTCAAGAACAAATACTCTACTTTCTTTGCCAATGCTTTTAACTATGGTAGCAGCACAAAATTTATACTAATCTTTTTCTTCTTTTATTATTGTTCTTTGACTAACTTTCAACATCACTAAAATTGGATTTGCTATATATATTGATGAATATGTTCCGAATATGACTCCTAAAATCATGGCTAAAGAAAATCCTTTTAATATTTCTCCACCAAATAAGTAAATTGATAATAGAGCCAAAAGTGTAGTTACTGATGTAATTATAGTTCTGGATAATGTTTCATTTATTGAAATATTAGTTAATTCAAAAATTTTAATGTCTGCATATTTTTTTAAATTTTCACGAACTCTGTCAAAGATTACAACAGTATCGTTCATTGAATAACCAACTATGGTTAACACGGCAGCAACAATTGATAAATTAATTTCTAAAGAAAATAGCGAGAATATACCTAGCGTTATTATTACATCATGGAATAGAGCTAAAATAGCACCTAAGCTAAATTGCCATTCAAATCTAATCCATATATATAAAAGCATAGCTGCTAAAGACAAGGCTATTGCTATTATTCCAGATTTAAGAAGCTCAGCACTAACTTTTGGACCTACATTTTCAACTCTTCTAAATTCAACATAACCAATTGAATTAGTTAATTTTTTTTTTATGTTAACTATAAACTTTGGATCATTTGAATTTTGTTTTTCAAATTTAACAATATAATCATTTTCATTGCCAAAATTTTTTACTGAAACATCTCCTAGATTCATTTGATTAAAACTATCTCTAATTAATGATATATTTGAGGTTTCTTTATCAGACCTGATCTCTATTAGTGTTCCACCTTTAAAATCTACACCAAAATTGAGACCTTTAAATAATAATAAAAGCAAAGAAGCTAATATTAACAATAAAGATAAATAATTAAATTGCTTGTAAAATTTATTAAATTTAATATTTTTCATTTAAATTAACTTTTCCTTATTTTTATTTCTAATTACAAAAAAAGCAGTAAACAGTCTTGCTATAAAATAAACTGAGAATAATGTTGTTAAAATTCCTACTCCTAGAGTTATTGAAAATCCTTTAATAGGACCTGAGCCCATGAAAAAAAGGATAAATGCAGC
>CACLAC010000021.1 GCA_902604785.1 uncultured Pelagibacteraceae bacterium | reverse complement strand
GTTGTCATCATCAAATTTTACATTTGGAAATAATTTTATTAATATTTTTTTTGAATTGGGTCCACAAACACTTGCCGTTGCATAATGATCAGTTACTGAAGTTAAATAAACATCAAGTTCAGGCCATTCTGTTTGTAAGTAATCTTCTAGTTTAGATAAAACATTTGCTGCTCCACCTGTTGTAGTAGTCATTAAATAATGATTTTCACCTAAACGTGTTGTAACACCATCATCATAGACCATTCCATCTTCATTTAGCATAAGACCATATCTACATTTGCCAATACCTAATTTAGACCAAGCGTTTGTATAAACACGATTTAAAAATTCAGAAGCATCTGTTCCTTGAATATCAATTTTACCAAGAGTTGATGCATCCAAAATACCTGCGCTATCTCTTGCTTCTTTACTTTCTCTTTGAACAGCTTGATGCATATTTTCATTATTTTTTGGGTAATACCAAGCTCTTTTCCACTGTCCCACATTTTCAAATTTAGCTTTATTATTAATATGCCAATCATGCATTGGAGTTTTTCTTACTATATCAAAATATTTGCCAACATTTCTTCCAACTATTGAACCAAATGATAAAGGAGTGAAGGGTGGTCTAAAAGTAGTAGTACCTAAAGTTCCCATTTTAACACCAGCAGTTTCAGCAACTATACCTAATGCATGCATATTGGATAATTTACCTTGATCTGTTGCCATTCCAGTAGTTGTGTACCTTTTTACATGTTCAATTGATCTAAATCCTTCTTGCATGGCTAATTTAATATCTTTTGCAGTAGAGTCATTTTGAAAATCAACATATGATTTAGTTTTTCCTATTGGAAGATGGTTTGGCAATAGCCATATATTTCTCTTATCTAATTCTTTTGAACAATTAATAATTATATTGTCATAATCAGACTCTTTAATATTTAAAAATTTTTTAATTTGTGTGCAGGTGTTTTTAATTACATCATCAAGTTCAAATTCTCCATTACAAGAACCAACACTAATCTTATCAATAGATTGTTCTTTAGGTACAAAAATATGATCATTTTCTCTAAAATTCAGTTTTCCACCTGATTGTGTATGCATATGCACCATAGGCGTCCACCCACCACTTATTGCCAAACAATCACAATTTAATATGGTTTTATTTCCTTCAACATTAGAGCCATCTTTAGACAAATTCATTATTTCTATAGATTTTATCTTTCTATAACCAAAAGTATTTGTAACAGTAGAGTTCCAATAAATATTAATTCCCAGCTTTTCCGATTGTTTAACTATGCTTGAATTAGATTTTTTTCTTATATCAATGATTTTGACTGATATTCCTTTTTCAAATAATGAGATTGCAGTTTCATATGCACTATCATTGCTTGTAAAAATAAAATTATTTAAACCACAAGCAACACCATAAAAATTTAAATATTTACTTACTGAATTTGCTAAAATTATTCCTGGTCTATCATTGTTGTTAAAAATTAGAGGTCTTTCAATTGCACCTGTTGCAATTACTACTTTCTTTGCTCTTATTTTCCACAATCTTTGCCTAATTTCACTATTTTTATTATCTTTTGACAAGTGATCAGTTAAATTTTCTTTTGCTAAAAGATAATTGTAACTATGATAAGAAGCCAAACTTGTTCTAACTTTTATTGTTAGATTTTTAAATTTTCTTAACTCTTCAATTTCTTTTGATAACCATTTATTTGAAATTTTGTTATCAATTTTAAAATTTTCATTATTCTGATAAATGGTTGATCCACCTAATGTATTTTTGTCGTCTACCAAAATTGTATTGAAATTATTTTTAGCTGCCAGTTTAGCTGACATAATACCTGATATTCCACCGCCAATAACCAAAACATCACAATGCACATGTCTGTGGTCATATTTTTCAGGATCTGGTACTGTAGGTGATTTCCCTAATCCTGCTGTTTTTCTTATTAATGGCTCATAAACATTTTTCCAAAAACTTTTTGGCCACATAAAAGTTTTATAGTAAAAACCTGCTGGTATAAAAGGCGAAATTATGTTGTTTATACCCCCTATGTCAAAATTAACACTTGGCCAACAATTTTGACTGCTTGCTTCTAAACCTTCATATAGTTCTATTTCAGTTGCTCTTACATTGGGTTCATTTAAATCTGTGTTATGGTTTATTTGACAGATTGCATTTGGCTCTTCAGATCCACAGGCCATTATCCCTCTAGGTCTATGGTATTTAAAACTTCTTCCAATTAGATGAATTCCATTAGATAGTAGGGCAGATGCTAGTGTATCACCTTTAAATCCAAAGTAAGTTTTACCATCAAATCTAAATGAGATTCTATTTGTTTGGTCAATATGATCTGTTTTGTTAATTCTGTAGTTTGGCATTAACTATTCTTTTGGAGGTTTTTCACTCATTTTATAAACAGCATGAATTTTATCGTTAGATGTATCTCTAACCATATTAAACCATTTTCTGCACCCATGAGCATGGTTCCATCTTTCAAACTGGACTCCTTTTATATTTTTTCTCATAAATAAAAATTCTGCCCATTGATCATCGCTAAGTTCTGTTGGTTGTTTTGGTCTTTCGATGTGAGCCTCTCCACCAGCAGAAAATTCACTCTGATCTCTTTTTCCACAATATGGACAATTGATTATAAACATTAATGAGCTACAGCTGCTGCACCATGTTCATCAACTAGATCACCGCTTACAAATCTATTAATATTAAATGCTGCATTTAATTTATGGGGTTCATCATTTGCGATTGTATGAGCAAATAAGTCACCAGATCCTGGAGTAGCTTTAAATCCACCTGTTCCCCAACCACAATTGAAATATAAACCTTTGATATTTGTTTTACTAATTATGGGACTAGCATCAGGACATATATCTACTATGCCACCCCATTGTCTCAACATTTTCATTCTACTAAAAATAGGGTAGAGTTCTAAAATTGCTTTTAAAGTACCTTCAACAACATCATGGCTTCCTTTTTGTGTATAAGAAACATATGCATCTGTACCAGCACCAATAACCAATTCACCTTTATCAGATTGACTTACATAAGCATGAACAGCATTAGACATTACCACTGTATTAATAATTGGTTTTACAGGTTCCGAAACTAATGCCTGCAAAGGTTTGCTTTCAAGAGGTAATTTGAGGCCTGCCATATTAGCTATTACACTTGAATGTCCAGCTGCAACAACTCCAACTTTATTTGTTTTAATGAAACCCTTTGAAGTTTCTAATCCTTCAACTACATCCCCATTTCTTTTAATACCTTTGACTTCACAATTTTGAATTATATCAACTCCCATTTCATTAGCTCCTCTTGCATAACCCCATGCAACAGCATCATGTCTTGCTGTACCAGCTCTTCTTTGTAAAGTTCCTCCTAGCACAGGATATCTGATGTTTGGGGATGTATTTATAATTGGACAAAATTTTTTAACTTCTTCTGTATTTAACCAAACTGCATCAATACCATTTAATCTATTTGCATGCGTTCTTCTTTTTAGATCTCTTACATCTTGCAAATTATGAGCAAGATTCATAACACCTCTTTGACTAAACATTATGTTATAATTTAATTCTTGAGAAAGATTTTCCCAAATTTTTAAAGCATGATCATATAACCCTGCGCTAGCATCCCATAAATAGTTAGATCTAATAATAGTAGTATTTCTTCCTGTATTACCTCCACCTATCCATCCTTTTTCAACTACAGCAATATTTTTCATATTATGTTTTTTTGCAAGGTAATAAGCAGTCGCTAATCCATGACCACCTCCACCAATAATAACTGCATCATATTTTTTTTTGGGTTCAGGATTTCCCCATGCTTGTTGCCAATTCTCATGGTTTGAAAATGCATTTTTTATTAATGAAAATATAGAGTATTTGTTTTTCATAATTTGTCAGAAATTACTTGATTAATATTGAATATTCAATGATTTCAAGTTACACACTACTATCAAAAAAGGTGAGGTGGGTGAGCTGGTTTAAACCAGGAGTTTGCTAAACTTCCGTACGTTATAATGACGTACCGAGGGTTCGAATCCCTCCCTCACCGCCATAATTTAATATAGCGGATCATTTTTAAAAAAATCTTTAAGGTAGATAGGTTTTTGAGACAGTATGTATCTATAGACATTAAAATTTTCCAAAACTCTTTGAGTGTAATTTCTAGTTTCTTTAAATTTAATTAATTCAATCCAATCAACGTAATTTGTTTGATTCTTTTGAGGGTTTTTATTTATTTTTTTCCAATATTTTACTCTTTTAGGTCCGGCATTATAAGCAGCTATTGCAAAAGGGTAGGATCCATCATACTCCAAAATTAGTCCAGCAATATAAAATGACCCTAAATTAATATTATACTCTGGGCTTTTTGTTAGTTTGGATTTTGAGTAACTCATCTTAGCCTGTTTAGAAACTGTTTTTGCTGTATAAGGCATTAATTGCATCAATCCTTGAGCACCAACTCTACTGTTAGCACTAGTATCAAATTCACTTTCTTGTCTAATTATCGAAAGAATTAAAGCTGATTCAGGAATTTTTCTTTTAGCAACTTTAGTAGGTGTGCTTATTATTGGATAATTATATTTGTTATGAAATCTTTTTTGATATGAAGCAATTTTAGAAACTTGGATAGCAAAATCAAATCTTGATATATCCGTAGCCAATTTAGCAGCTAAAATCTCACTTCCTTTATTTATATTGTCTTTAGCCAAAAATCGTAAAATGTGCTTCGTGTATTTACTTTTTTTTAGTTCGTATAACATATAGACAGTAGCTACTAACTTTTTTTTGTAAAATTTCTCAGCATAATCTTTATCTATTTTCATTAATTCATCTAATTCAAATTTCTCATTAGGTTTAATTTTCATATGAGATAATTGACCATAATAAGTTGTCAAAAATTCTGATCCCTTTAAGTACCACTTATTTGATTCATCAAAGTTTTTTAAATTTTCATGAGATTTTCCTAACCAATAAGCTCCTCTAGATAAGCTAATTGGATAACTAACATTATTATAAAATTTTAAAAAATGATTTTTGGCTAGCAAAGGGTCGTTAAGAAAACTTAATGCTATCCAACCACTCATCCATTCAGCTTCTGCTAATTCAGGCCCTTCAGTTAAACCATGACTACTTGTTATCTTGTAGGCAGTTTCATACCTTTTTTTATATATTAGCGACCTAGCAAGAATTGATCTTTCAACCCACCATTTATCAGGTCTTATCATATAATCTTTAGTATTTTTTATTTTTAATAAAATTTCTAAGGAGCTATCAACTCTTCCTCTTTTTCTCCTCCATTTTAGTCTGTCATAATTTAATCCAGAATCATTTTTTAAATTACTTGGAATATTTTTGATCGCTGTATCAACACCGTAAGATTTACTCATCAGCAATTGTCTTGCTGTATATAGGTATTGGTAGTCTTTAGGCAAGTATCTAAGCATTCGTTTTAAATCCCAATACTTATTTTCCCATGCCAAATAATCTGCTCTTTTTATATAATCTTTGTTAGTTAAATATTTTTTAAATTTCGATCTAAAAAATTTTAAATCACTTCTATTAAGATCAGCTTTAATAAATCCTTTTTTAATTAGTTGTATTCCTTCATTTTTTTTTCCTATTTTAATTAAACCTTCTCCCAATATCATTTCACCGAAACCACTAGTAGGTGGATTGACTTTAAACCAGCTAATTATTTCATCTGGTGTTTGATATTTTGTTGACATTTTATGTTCAGCTAAATACTTAATTCTGTCTAATCTTGGAAATTTGTTAAATTTTTCTATAAACTGTTTATATTCAGTGAAAGTAGCATTGTTCCCAGTCGTCAGTAAATGTCTCCATTGAATGAAATTATAAATTGATTTTGCTCTTGCTTTATTTGCTACTTTTTTTGCATCTTTCCAATTACTTTTTTCCATAAATAAGATCGCTTGTTTTGCATAATTTAAATCTCTATCACTATAATACTTAGATTTTTTAACTTTTCTTAGTCGTTCTTTTTTTACAATTAAAGGTTTATTTTTAGGAATAATTACTCCGTCTATTTTAGTTACTTTTATTTTTAATTTTTTTTCTTCCTCAACAGATACAATTATTTTTTTAGTTCCAGGTTTTTGTTTAGGAAAAATAATATTTAAATTTTTTTTTTTTATAATATCTTTTTCTTTATCTAATAACTTATTTTCAATTAATGAAAATTCTTTATTTTTTTTCTCTTTAACTTTTTGAATATGTTTGGTTATTGATTGGCCTACTATAGAATTATTTAATATATTATTTATATCAATATATACAAAATTTTTATTAGCATATACATAATCAAAATTAAGAAAAAATATTAATACTAAAAATATTTTTTTCATATTAAAAAGATGTACCAATTTGAAATCTAAAAGACTCTGTTTTATCTGTAGCAGCCTCGCTAATTGGTATTGCGTAAGAAAAAGATAGTGGACCCACGGGTGTGAACCAATTTACTGAAATTCCAGTAGCTGATCTAATTTTGTTTGACTCCAAAGAGCTATCATAGTCAACGTGCCATAGATTAGCGGCATCAAAAAAAAAGTTGAAATCCATATTTTCATTTGCATTAAACAATTGCGGTAAAGTAGTGTTAAATGTAAATGCAGTACCGTAATTTCCTCCTACATACTGAGTTCCATCTTTTGGACCAATGGATCCAGATTCAAATCCTCTTAATCTAGAACTAGGAATATAAACTCTTTTAGATACCCTTACATCATCATCTAAAGAATTAACTGCTTTTAAAAATAGTTTACCAGAAAATATTAAACTTTCATTTACTGAATGATATTTTGCAGTTGTAAAGTAATTTTCTATTGATTGATCATCAGAATATATAGGTAATGTCTGAGAAAATTTTGTTAGATAGCCGTCACTAGGTTGAAAATTTTGATCTAATTTATTAAAAGTTAATGAATACGATATTAAATTTTCAAAATAGTCTCCTTCTTGTTTTTTTTTTATCGCACTAGCTGATGATGAGGTTTCTAACTTTTCATAATAATTTGAAATATCTATATTAAAAAACAAATCATCATACTGTTCAAATCCTGTGCCTACTTTAAGACCAGTTCTTGTAGTTTTATATCCACTAGTTGTCATAAAATCTGAGGATGTGCTTTCAATAGTAGTGTTAATTGATCGATCAGTATTTCTAAAATGATGATTTATGACAGAAAATTTTCCTTTAATTTCATCATCAGACAAAGTTAAATTTGTATCTAATACTATACCTTTTCCTAAATAGTTTTTCTCTTTAATTCCCATTGAAATAGATGAACCATCAGTACCTGTCCCAGCACCAGCAAAGATTTCGCCTGTTGCCTTTTCTTCAATGGTAATATCTATAGTCTTAAAATTATTTTTAAGTTTTGAATTTTTAACTTCAGATGTAACAGATTTAAATATACCCATAGATTTTATATCATTAATGGATTTGTTAAAAAGTATTTTATTATAAGCATCTCCTTCATCAACAATAAGTGAATTTCTAATTACTTTTTCTTCAGTAATGAAATTTCCAAATATATTAATTCTATCCACGAAAAATTTTTCAGATTCTTCAAAATATATATTTATATCGATCTTATTTTTATCAACTATTTTTTCTTGATATTTAGCGTTTATAAAAACAAATTCTTTTTGGAGTGCGGTTTTATCAATTTCGTTAATAATTTTTTTTATAGAGTTTAAAGAATAAGTATTTCCTTTTAAATTATTAAAAATTTTATAAAAGTTAGAAAAATTTTCTTTTGCATAATCGTCGGTAACATCTAGATTAATATTATTAA
>CACLAC010000020.1 GCA_902604785.1 uncultured Pelagibacteraceae bacterium | reverse complement strand
GTAGGTTCAAATGATAAAAAAAATAATATTAATAAAAATTTAAAAAAAGTTTGTAAAAAAATTAGTTGTGCAAGAAATAAATTGGTATTATTAAATCAAATACATAGTAATAAAGTTTTCTCAATAAATAAAATCCCAAAAAAAAAACCTGTTGGAGATGGATTAATTACTTCTAAAAATAAATTTGCTCTTGGAATATTAACCGCAGATTGTGCTCCAATATTAATTTTTGATCCAAAAAAAAAAATAATTGCTGCATTGCATTCTGGCTGGAAAGGTGCTTATAAAAAAATAGTTAATAATACGATTAATAATTTAAAAAAAAAAGGATGTAATGTTAATGATCTAATCGTTGTTATAGGTCCTAGTATATCAAAACATAGATACGAAGTTAAAAATGATTTTTTAAAAAAATTTATAGATCAAAATAAAAAAAATAAAATTTTTTTTAATTATAATAAAAAAAAAATATTTTTTAGTTTAAACGAATACATTAAAAATCAATTTAAAGATATTGGAGTTAAGAATATAGAAATTATCAATAAAGACACATATTTAAAGAAAAATAATTTTTTTAGTCATAGAAGATCATTAAAAAATAAATACAATGATTATGGTAGAAATATATCAGTAATTATGATTAAATAAATTATTCTTATAAATATGAAAATTCTCACAGGAAATAGTAATAAGAACCTAAGTAAAAAAATATCTAAATATCTAAAAAATAAACTTGTTAATTCTAGTATTAAAAAATTTTCTGATGGTGAAATCTATATAGAAATAAATGAAAATATAAGAGGAAATAGCATTTTTATTATTCAAGGAATCTCTTCACCAGCAAATGATAATTTAATGGAACTTTTGTTATGTATTGATGCACTAAAAAGATCATCAGCAAAAAATATAACTGCAGTAATTCCATATTTTGGTTATGCTAGACAAGATCGAAAAGTTGTACCAAGAACTTCAATATCTGCAAAACTTGTTTCGAATCTAATTACAAAAGCTGGGGCAGATAGAATTGTAACTGTAGATCTACATGCTGGACAAATACAAGGTTTTTTTGATATTCCAGTTGATAATCTTTTTGCAACTCCAATTTTTGCTAGACATATTAAAAGAAAAATTAAGAGTAAAAATTTAATTTGCGTAGCACCTGATGTGGGTGGAGTTGAAAGAGCAAGAGCTTTAGGTAGAAAATTAGATGTTGGTTTAGCAATTATCGATAAAAGAAGACCGACCCCAGGTAAATCACAAGTTATGAATGTAGTGGGAAATGTTAAGGGAAAAACATGTATTATAGTTGACGATATAATTGACTCTGGTGGAACAATTGTAAATGCTGCTGCAGCTCTAATAAATAGAGGAGCTAAAGAAGTAAATGTTTATGTTACTCATGGAGTATTAAGTGGTGAAGCAGTTGAAAAAATAAAAAAGTCTAAAATAAAAAATTTAGTTGTAACTGATACTATAGATAATTCTGACAAAGTAAAAAAATCAAGAAATATAGAGGTATTATCTATATCTAATTTGTTGGCGGAAGCCATGAAAAGGATTTCTAATTCAACATCAGTGTCTGATTTATTTAAATAATTCTTGTAAAATTAAGATTCATCAGTTAAAAAACTGCACTTTATGAGTTTAATTCAAGCAACAATTAGAAATACCAAAACCAGAGGTGAACTAAACACTTTGAGAAAAGATGGCAATGTTCCTGGTATTATTTATGGTGGTGAAAGTGCAAATGAGAAAATTTCTCTTTTAAAAAAAGAAGTGAAAAATTTAATAAATAAAGAAAATTTTTTGTCTAATGTAATTTCTATTAAAATAGATGAGAAAGAACAAAAAGTTTTACCAAGAGAAATAACTTTTGATATAATTTCTGATGAACCCACACATATAGATTTTTTAAGAATAGTAAAAGGCTCTAAAATTATTTTAGAGATACCTGTTAAATTTATAAATAATGAACTATCTCCTGGATTAAAAAGAGGTGGTGTTTTAAACATAGTTAGACGTAAAGTGGAATTAAAATGTCCTACAGAAAATATTCCAACCGAATTGGTTGTTGATCTAGAAGGTTTAGAAATTGGAACAAGTATAAAGATTTCATCTATTAATTTACCCGAGAATGTTTCTCCAACAATACAAGGAAGAGATTTTGTTATTGCTACAGTAGCAGCTCCAACAATTGTTAAAGAGCCAGAAAAACCTGTAGAAGCAGAAGGTGAAACTGCAGAAGGAACTGAAGCAGCAGCGGCTGATGGGGAAACTAAACCTGGAGAAGGTGAAGATAAATCTGCAGAAACTGATAAATCTAAAAAAGAAGACGATAAATCCGCAGCGGAAAAAAAATAACAAATATTTGTGAGTATTTCTTTATAATTTAATTGTATGTTGTTGTTTGTAGGTTTAGGTAACCCAACCCCAAATAGTCAAAATAATAGGCATAACATTGGTTTTAAAATCGTTGATGCAATAAATTTAAAATTTGGTCTTTCAAAACAAAAACCAAAATTCAAAGGGTTGTTAACAACTGGAAATATTAAAGAAACAAAAGTCTATGCCATAAAACCTTTAACTTTTATGAATAGTTCTGGAATATGTATAAGAGAATTGTTGGAATATTTCAAAATTGACCCTGAAGATGTAATTGTATTTCATGATGATTTGGATGTAGAGTTTGGAAAAATAAAAGCAAAGTTTGGTGGATCTAACGCGGGTCATAATGGGATAGCTTCTATAGATAAGTTTATTGGAAAAGATTACTCAAGAGTAAGAATAGGAATCGGAAAACCAAAAGATAAAATTTCTACAGCTGATTATGTATTGAATGACTTCAGTGAAGAAGAAAAAGAAAACTTAGAAACAATTACAAATAAAATTATTGATTCATTATCTATATTAATTGACAAAAAATTAGATCTATTCTCAAGTACAGTAAATAATAATTAAATGGGTTTTAGATGTGGAATAGTTGGATTGCCAAATGTTGGTAAATCTACTTTATTCAATGCATTAACAAATTCTAGTAAAGCTCAAGCAGAAAATTTTCCATTTTGTACAATAGATCCGAATATAGGTATAGTGCCAGTTCCAGATAATAGATTAGATAAACTAGTTTCTATTTCTAATTCAAATAAAAAAATTCATACTACTATTTCATTTGTTGATATAGCAGGACTAGTAAAGGGAGCTTCCAAAGGTGAAGGCTTAGGAAATAAATTTTTATCACACATAAGAGAAGTTGATGCAATAATTCATATGATAAGATGTTTTGATTCTAATGACATTCAAAATGTAAACCCGAATGTTGATCCTATTAGAGACTTGGAAATTATAGAAACCGAAATGAAATTGGCTGATTTAGACTCTATCGAAAAAAGACTTGATAAAAAGAATAAGAAAAATTTAGATGAAAATTTATTAAAAATCTTAGAAAAAGCTAAACAATTAATAAACGATGATAGTGATTTAAATATTTTATATGACGAAAATGATGAAAAAGATTTAAAGCAATGTTCTTTATTATCAATAAAACCAAAACTTTTTATTTGTAATGTTGATGAACAAAGCATTGAAAATGGAAATGGATATTCTGAAAAATTTATAGCTAAATATGGAAAAAAAAACACAATTATTATATCAGCAGAAATTGAAAATCAAATCAACCAACTTGGTGATCGGACTGAAAAAGAAAATTATATGAAAATGATTAATATGAAAGAAACTGGATTAAATAATTTAATTAAAAAGGGTTATGATTTGTTATCACTAGAAACTTTTTTTACTTCAGGACCTGAAGAGTCTAGAGCTTGGACTATAAAAAAAAATTGCACTGCTCCAAAAGCAGCGGGTGAAATCCATACTGATTTTGAAAAAGGGTTTATTAGAGCTGAAACAGTGTCCTACAAAGATTTTATTGAAAATGAAGGATGGCTTAAATCAAAAGAATCTGGAAAAATGAGATTAGAAGGAAAAGATTATATTGTTAATGACGGAGATATACTAAACTTTAGATTCAATACGTGACCAAATCTTTTTCATACTAAAGTAAACTAGTATACTAATAATTACTAAATATATAATAACTCTAAATCCAAATTTATGTCTTTGTTCTAAATGTGGTTCTGCGGCCCACATTAAAAAAGTTACAACATCTTTTGACATTTGCTCAGTTGTAGCCTTTGTACCATCTGAATATTCAACTATATCATCTGATAATGGTGCTGACATTTTAATTTTATTTCCATACATAAATTTATTGTAATAAACCCCATCATCTAGCTCTATATCTACTGGTGGGTCTTCATATCCAAGAAGTAATGAATAAATGTAATCTGCTCCACCTTTTCTAGCTTTAACTAAAACAGACATATCTGGAGGATATGCGCCACCATTTGCAGACTTTGCCTCTTCATCATTTGCATATGGCATAACAAACTTATCGGAAAGTCTTGCTGGTCTTGTAAACATTTCACCAGTACTATTAGGACCATCAGTAACTTCAAAATTAGAAGCTATTGCTTTAGCTTCTTCTTCGGTAAATTCAGGACCTCCTTTTTCCATAAGATTTCTATAACTTAAATACTTTACTGAATGGCATGATGCACATACCTCGTTATAAACTTGATATCCTCTTTGTAGCGAAGCCCTATCGAATTTTCCAAAAAAACTTTTAAAACTCCAATCACCCTTTAAAAGTTTTGCTGAGTTTTCTGCTGAATTTGCGTAATTTGCATTAAGCAACAATGACGCAAAAAATAAAATTTTTAGAAATTTTTTCACAAATTTTCTCTATTATTCTGTTTATTTTTAGTTGCAGCTTGGTTTGGGAATCCTCCAAGAACAGGTTCGGTTATACTTAATGGAATATCTAATGTTTTTTCTTTTTTTCCTAAGACCGGAAGAATAACTAAAAAATGAAGAAAATAATATGCAGTTGCAACACGTGCTATAATTAAATAAGCCCCTTCAGCAGGCATAGCTCCCATGTATCCCAATATCAAAACATCTGCTACAAGAAACCAATAAAATTGTTTATATATTGGTCTAAATATTGCAGATCTAACTTTTGAAGTATCTAACCAAGGTAAAATTACTAGGACAAATATAGATGCAAACATTGCAATTACTCCTAATAATTTATCTGGAACCGACCTTAAAATTGCATAGAAAGGCAATAAATACCATTCTGGAACTATATGAGCTGGAGTAACCAAAGGGTCAGCTTCTATATAATTATCTGCGTGTCCCAAAATATTTGGTGAATAAAATACAAAAAATGCAAAAACAATTAAAAATAGTAGTAAGGCAAACAAATCTTTGATCACAATATAAGGGTGAAAAGGAACAGTATCTTTAGAAGGTTTTTTAATGTCTATCCCGATTGGATTATTATTGCCTGGAACATGCAATGCCCAAATGTGAAGTATTACTAATCCCAAAATTAAAAAAGGCAAAAGGTAATGCAGACTAAAAAATCTTGTAAGAGTTGGATTATCAACTGAATAACCTCCCCATAACCAATTTGTAACACTTTCACCTATAAAAGGAATCGCACTAAACAGATTTGTAATTACTGTTGCGCCCCAAAAACTCATCTGTCCCCATGGAAGCACGTATCCCATGAAAGCAGTTGCCATCATTAAAAAATAAATAATCATCCCTATAATCCATATTACTTCTCTGGGTGATTTGTAAGATCCATAATATAATGATCTAAAAATATGAATATAAACGGCAAGAAAGAACATTGATGCTCCATTTGCATGAACATATCGAATTAACCATCCATAATTTACATCACGCATAATATGTTCAACACTTTCAAATGCTAAATCAGCATGGGCTATGTAGTGCATTCCTAAAATTATTCCTGTAATTATTTGAGTAATTAGGCAAAAAGTTAAAATTCCACCAAAAGTCCACCAGTAATTCAAGTTTTTTGGAGTTGGGTACTCTTGTAAATGATTTGAAAGAGTTAATAGAGGTAATCGATCATTAAACCATTTTCCTAATCTTGAACTGGGTTGATATTCATGATCACTCATTATCTTTATCCTATTTTAATAGTTTTACTATTAAGAAATACATATTTCGGAACTTCCATATTTGTTGGTGCTGGACCTTTTCTTATTCTTCCTGAAGTATCATAATGTGAACCATGGCATGGACAGAACCATGCATTATAATCTCCCTTGTCTGTTAAAGGTACGCATCCTAGGTGAGTACAAACTCCAAGCATAACTAGCCACTCGGGATTTTTTGCTCTGTCTTCATCTTTTTCTGGATGTTTTAAATCTTTTAAATCTACTGATCTTGCACTATCTATTTCTTCTTGTGTTCTTCTTTTTATAAATACTGGTTTTCCTCTCCATAAAACAGTTATTGACTGTCCCGGCTCAACTCCACTTATATCCACTTCTGTGCTTGCTAAAGCTTTAACTGAAGCATCTGGGTTCATTTGATCTATTAAAGGCCAAACAGCAGCTCCTACCCCCACTGCTCCTGCTGCAGTAGTTGCTGTTAAAATAAAATCTCTTCTATTTGGCTTTTTTTTATCTGATTCTGACATCTTTATTATTTTAAATCTCTCTTAATATATGATTTCATATAAGAAAAGAGATATTTTTCTAGAGCAACAATGACACACGAACCATCCTTTTCGATACCAAAAATTGCGCTTTATGAGCCTGATATTCCGCAAAATACAGCTGCTATAATTAGAACATGTTCTTGTCTTGGTGCTATTCTAGAAATAATTGAACCTTGTGGATTTTTATTCAATGACAAAAGATTTAAAAGAGTGGTAATGGACTATTTTGATGAAAGTATGATTAAGATTTATAAAAGTGCTGATGAATTTTTTGATAAAAAAAAATGTGAAAGAATAATATTAATGACAACAAAAGCGGAAAAAAAATATACTGATTTTAAATTTAAGAAAAATGATACTTTATTATTTGGTAGAGAAAGCGCTGGTGTGCCAGAAAAAATACATAAAAAGATAAAAAACAAATTAAAAATACCAATGATTAAAAAAAAAAGATCATTAAATTTAGCTACTTCGGTATCAATAGTATTATCTGAAAATTTAAGGCAAACAAATTATTTATGGACCAAGTAATTAAAAAAAAATTAGCAAGAAATTGGTTTAAAACTTTACAAGAAGTTTTGTGTAAGGAAATAGAAGAACTTGAAGGTGGCTCAAAATTATTTAAATATAAAAATTGGGAAAGAGGAAGCAAATCAAACGAAGGTGGAGGACAATCAAGAATTTATGAAAATGGAAAAATTTTTGAGAAAGTTGGAGTAAATTTCTCAGAGGTGTATGGAAAATTTTCCAAACAATTTAAAAACAAAATTCCAGGTGCAAATAAGAATCCTAAATTTTGGGCCTCAGGAATATCTGTTGTTATGCATATGAAAAATCCTCATGTTCCAGCTATGCATTTTAATACTAGATATATTTATACTTCTCATGGATGGTTTGGAGGAGGAATGGATGTAACGCCGTGTATTAAAGATAAAAATTTAGAATTATGGTTTCACTCAGAACTTAAAAAATCATGCAATAAATATAATAAAAATTATTATAAAAAATATAAAAAATGGTGTGATGAATATTTTTATTTACCACATAGAAAAGAGTCAAGAGGCATAGGTGGAATTTTTTTTGACTATAAAAAAAATAACTGGGAAAAAGATTTTTCTTTTGTAAGAGAAATTGGGATAAGCTTTACAAATATAGCTAGAGAAATAATATTAAAAAAACACAAAAAAAAATGGACAAAAAAAGAAAAAGAAATTCAGTATCAAAAAAGGGGAAGATATGTAGAATTCAACTTACTATATGATAGAGGTACTAAATTTGGATTACAAACTGGTGGTAATGTAGAAGCTATATTAATGTCTTTGCCTCCTTTAGCAAAGTGGAAATAGATTTATGGAAAAAGAACCTATTACAATAAGGGGATTGGAAAAATTAAAAGATGAACTTGTTTTTTTAAAAGAAAAAAAAAGACCAGAAATTGTTTCTGCAATTTCAGAAGCTAGATCTCACGGAGATTTAAAAGAAAATGCAGAATACCATGCTGCCAAAGAACAACAATCTCATAATGAAGGAAGAATTCAAGAGGTAGAAGATATCATCGCTAGAGCAAATGTTATTGATGTAACTAAGATAAATAATGATGGAACTGTCATTTTTGGTTCAACAGTTTTTTTACAAAATTTAGATAATAATGAAAAAATTGATTATAAAATTGTTGGAAAAGATGAGGCTGATTTAAAACAAAAACTTCTTTTTTTTAAATCTCCTATTGGCAAAGGTCTTATCGGAAAAAATAAAGGTGACTTGGTTGAAATTTCTACTCCTGCAGGGGTTAAAAATTTTGAAATAATTGATGTAAAATATATTTAGTTCAAAAAAGTATTTTCTACTTCTTTTTCAGAAATATTAAAATTATTTTCTACCCATAAATTTTCTAAATATTTAAGTTTTTCACCAAGTTCTTTGCTTTCTTTCATCTTATATTTATCCATTATAATTTTAGCTTTAATTGGAAATTTTTGCTCCCCTAATTTTTCGAAATATTTTTTCAATTCAATCAATTTATTGTTTCTTTTATCAGATCTAA
>CACLAC010000019.1 GCA_902604785.1 uncultured Pelagibacteraceae bacterium | reverse complement strand
AGAAAGGTTTTATCAAAGGAAGATATACAATATTTGGCAAAAATCCTGACAAAATATGGGAATTTAATAATAATAATTGTAAATTATTATATAAAAACAAATCATTTAAACTTAAAGGTACCCCAAAAAAAAATATAGAAAAAATTATTGAAGATTTTAATTTTGAAATACCAGTGGATCTGCCTCCAATTAGTTCAATTTTATCAGGGTATTTTTCGTATGATATAATTAGATATATTGAAAAAATTCGAAATAGTACAAAAAATGATTTGAATATTCCCGATTGTAGAATTTTAAGGCCTAGAGAAATAATTATTCACGATAATTATGATAAAAAAATATATTTTATAATAAATATTTTTAATGATGAAAAAATAAATAATTTTAAGAAAAAGTTCTCAGAAATTAATAGACAAATTGAAGAAATGGTTTTTTTATCCAATTACAATACACCTAGTTTAGAACAGAATTTTAAAAATTTAACAAAAATTAAATCAAATATTAATAAGAAAAAGTTTATACAAAATGTAAAAAAAGCTAAAAAATACATTAAAATTGGTGATATTTTTCAAGTTGTTCTAAGTCAAAGATTTGAATGCAAATTAATTAAAAAACCGATTGAAATATATAAAAAACTTAGAAAAACAAACCCTTCTCCATTTATGTATTTTTTCAATTTCAGTGATTTTCAAATTATAGGTGCAAGCCCAGAAATCCTTGTAAGACTAAGAAATAACAAAATAACAATAAGACCAATAGCTGGTACTAGACCTAGAGGAAAAAATAAAAAACAAGATCAATTTTTTGAAAAAGATTTATTAAAAGATAAGAAAGAATTATCTGAACATTTAATGCTTTTAGATCTAGGAAGAAATGATGCAGGAAAAGTTTCAAAAATTAATTCAGTTAAGGTTACTGAAAGTTTTAAAATAGAGAGATATTCTCATGTTATGCATATAGTATCTAATGTTGAGGGTACTTTTAATAAAAAATTTTCAAAATTTGATACACTTTTATCTGGATTTCCAGCAGGAACCGTTTCTGGGGCACCTAAAATTAGAGCTATGGAAATAATTGATGAATTAGAAAATACAAGAAGAAAAGTTTATGCTGGAGGAATTGGTTATTTTTCTGCAAATGGTGACTTTGACACATGTATAGCTTTGAGAACAGCAGTATCTAAGAATAATAAATTTTTTGTTCAATCGGGTGCTGGAATTGTAGCTGATAGTAAACCTATTAATGAATTCAACGAAACTGTAAATAAAGCTAAAGCATTAATTAAAGCACTAGAATAATTTTATGAAAATAATTTTAATTGATAACTACGATAGTTTTACTTTTAATCTTTATCATTACTTATCCATTTTCTCAAAAGTCGATGTTGTAAGAAACGATAAAATAGATTCGAAGGAAATTGTAAAAAAGAATTACAATAAAATTGTTATATCTCCTGGTCCTGGCAACCCTAATCAATCAGGAAATTGTTTAAAGATTGTTAAAAAACTTTATAAAAAGATTCCTATTCTTGGTGTATGCCTTGGTCATCAAATAATAGGACAAGTTTTTGGATCTAAAATAATTCAAGCTAAGAATTTAGTACATGGCAAAACAAGTACAATAATTTCTAAAAAAATAGGAATTTTAAAAAATCTTCCTAAAAAATTTGAAGCTACTCGATATCACAGTCTTATTGTAGATAGGAAAACTTTATCAAAAGATCTAATAGTAACTGCAGAAACTAAAAATGGTATTATCATGAGTCTTCAGCATAAATATTACGATGTTCATGGAGTGCAATTTCATCCTGAAAGTATTAAAACGAAATATGGCTTAAAAATATTAAAAAATTTCATATGCAAAAAATGAAAAAGTTGCTTGATAAATTGCAAAATAAAGAAAATTTAAATTTTGAAGAAAGTAAATCTGCCTTCGAAATTTTAATGGAAGGTAATGCTTCAGATCAAGAAATCTATGATTTTTTAACTTTACTATCAGAAAAAGGAGAGGTGTCTGACGAGATTGCGGGCGGTGTTCAAGTGCTAAGAAACAAATCAAAAAGGGTTAATGTTAAAGATTGTGTGGACACTTGTGGAACAGGTGGTGATGGTAAAAACACGCTAAATATATCAACTGCTTCAGCCCTACTATTAGCAAGCATGGGTGTAAAAGTGGCAAAACATGGAAATAAAGCTGTATCATCAAAATGTGGATCTGGTGATGTTTTGGAAGCTTTAAATATTAATATAAATTTAGAACCTAAACAAATAGAAGATCAAATATATAAAAATAACTTTGGTTTTATGTTTGCGCCAAATTATCATAGTGCAATGAAATATGTAGGCCCTACAAGAAAAAAAATTGGAAAAAGAACAATATTTAATATGATTGGACCTTTAAGCAGTCCAGCTCTTGTAAATAGACAAGTTGTAGGCGTTTTTGATAAAAAATTACTCAAAATTTTTGCAAATGCTTTAAAAAATTTAAATATTAAATTTGCGTGGATAGTAAACAGTGAAGATGGTTTAGATGAAATTTCTCCTTATGCTAAAACTAATGTTGTCCAACTAAAAAATAACGAGATATCAGATTTTATTATTGATCCAAATGAATTAAATATAAATGCTGATAATTTTGAAAATTTATTAGGAGATAATGCAAAATTTAATTCTAATAAAATGATTGATATATTTAAAGGTGAAGATAATGATTTTTCAAAAGCTGTTTGTTTAAATGCAGCTGCAGGACTAATTGTTATAGGCAAACATACAAATTTTAAAGACTCTTACAATGAAGCTAGAAATTATATTTTGTCTGGAAAAACCTATAATTATTTAAATTCATTACAAAATGCCTGAAGATATTCTAAAAAAAATATTGGATAATAAAAAAATTAAAATTAATAATCTTAAAAAAGAAATTAATATTGATTCACTAGCTCAGAAAATTGATGAAAATAAAACATTTATAGATTTTAAAGAAAAAATAATTAAAAATCATAAAAATGATAAAATTTCAATTATAGCAGAAATTAAAAAAGCTAGTCCTTCTGCGGGCATTATAATGAAAGATTATAATCCTGTTGAAATTGCCAATATATACAAATCTAATAAGGTTACATGTTTGTCTGTTTTAACTGAAGAAGATTTTTTTTTAGGTAACTTGATTCATATAAGTAAAATTAAGCAAGAAATAGATTTACCAATTTTATGTAAAGATTTTCTATTTGATAAATTTCAAGTTCATTTAGCCAAAAGTTATGGTGCCGATGCAATTTTAATAATTCTTGCAGGAGTAACTGAGGAAGAAGCTAATCTACTTTATGAGGAAGCAATTGAATTAAATATGACAGCAATAGTTGAAGTTCATACAGTTGAGGAGGCAAAAAGATCTCTAAAATTTAATGAAGCTCTAATTGGTATAAATAATAGGAATTTAAAAACACTAAAAACTGATATCAATACAACTTATGATATTTGCGATGTATTAATTAACCACAAACAACCTTTGATTTCAGAAAGTGGCATAAAGAGTAAGGAAGAATTGCTAGATATTAAGAAAAAAACTAAAATTAACACTTTTTTGATTGGTGAATCACTTTTAAAAAATTTATATAAAAATAATATTTTTTCAGTTTTATAGATCTATTATCCTTTATTTATTTGACTTTTTTACCTGTTGTATAATTTAAAGAACTTTTGTAGAACATGCATGTACTTAATTTGTTCTATGCTTACTAAAAAACAAAAAAACCTTCTTTTATTTATAAACAAAAAGCTAAGATCTTCTGGAATCTCTCCTTCTTATGAAGAAATGAAAGATTCTTTAAATCTTAAGTCAAAATCAGGAATTCATAGATTGATTAGCGCATTAGAGGAAAGAGGATTTATTAAAAGACTTGCACACAAAGCTAGAGCTTTAGAAGTTATAAAACTACCAGAAACAGCTTCAGCAAATGATATTTATAATAGTTTTTCTCCCAGTGTAATTAAGGGTGGATTAGACGAAACAAATTCAAAAAATAATGATGGTGTCGACTTGCCAGTTTTGGGAAACATTGCAGCTGGAACTCCTGTAGAAGCCATTCAAAATGAAGTAACTAGAATTCCTCTACCAAGTAATATAGAGAAAAATGGAGAATATTTTGGCTTGAAAGTGCAAGGGGACTCAATGATAGAAGCAGGTATTAATGATGGAGATACTGTAATAGTAAAAAAAACAGATACTGCTGATAATGGAAAAATTGTAGTAGCATTGATTGACGATCATGAAGCAATGTTAAAAAGAATTAGAAAAAAAGGTAAAACTGTTGCCTTAGAAAGCGCTAATAGAAATTACGAAACAAAAATATTTGGTCCAGATAGAGTTAAAGTTCAGGGAATTCTAGTATCTTTATATAGAAACTTTCAATAAAATAGTTTAAACATTTTAGATGTCAAAAGTAGCAACAAGATTTGCTCCATCACCAACAGGTCCATTGCATATAGGAGGTGTAAGAACAGCTTTGTTCAATTGGTTATTTTCAAAAAGTCAAGGTGGAAAATTTTATTTAAGAATCGAAGATACTGATAAAGAAAGATCAAAGGATGAATATAAAGAACAGATAATTCACTCGCTTAAATGGATAGGTATAGAACATGATGGTGAAGAATATATTCAATCAAAAAAAATTAAAGATCATATAGATATAGTTAATGAATTATTAAAAAATGGTAATGCTTATAAATGTTATTGTTCAAATGAAGAAATAGAAGAACAAAAAAAAAGATCTAAACAAAAAAAGATTCCTTACATTTATAATAGAAAATGGAGAGATAAGAAAGAATCGGATGCACCAGAAAATGTCAAACCAGTTATAAGATTTAAAAGTAAAATTGAGGGAACCACTAAATTGAAAGATTTAGTTCAAGGTGATGTTGAGATAGAAAACAATACAATTGAAGATTTTGTTATCTTAAGAAATGATGGGACGCCGACTTATAATTTATCGGCATCAGTAGATGATCATCAAATGAAGATGACACATATAATTAGAGGCGATGATCATAAAATTAATACTTTTAAACAAATTCAAATATATGAAGCTATGAAATGGGAATTACCTTCTTTTGCCCACATACCTCTAATACACACTATAGAAGGAAAAAAACTTTCAAAAAGGGATAAGGCTTCTACTTTGGATGATTATTCTAAAATTGGTATAATGCCAGATGCTCTTAGAAATTATCTTCTTAGATTGGGTTGGTCTTATAAAGATAAGGAAATATTTAGCCTAGAAGAAAGTATTGAACATTTTGGACTTGAAGGAATTGGGAAATCACCTTCAAAATTAGATATAAGTAGAATTTTATCTATGAATGAACATTATATAAAAAACATAAATGAAAATGATCTTTTTAACCAATTCTATAAATATTGTGAACTATTTAAGGGTGGGATCAAATCTGATAAAAAAGATAAAATCAAAAAATCTTTAAGTTTTCTTAAAAATAAAGCAAAAACGTTAGAAGATATTTTTAACAATTCAAGGTATTTAATTTTAGATGAAGTTAATTTTGATAAAGATGATTTAAAACTAATAGATGAAAAAGCAAAAAATATAATAAATGAATTTAAATTGGAATTATCAAAAATAAATGTAATAAATAAAAATTCAATAGAACCAATAATTAATAATTTGATCAAAAAAAAAGAAACTAACTTTAAAGGAGTTGGTCAGCCACTAAGAATTGTTCTCACAGGATCTAAATTTGGACCTGGTATATACGATATAATTATTTCACTAGGAAAATTTGAAGTCGAAAAAAGATTAAGTAAGATAATTTAGTAATATTTTTGCAGCTTCGTCAGAAGATGATGATGGAGATTTTAAATCTTGAATAGTATTTTTAATATCCAATAACTGCTTATCAATTAATTCAGGTTTTTTTAAAAAATAATATACTGATTTAAATATTTCATTTGGGTTACAATCTCTTTGAATTAATTCAGGAATAATTTCTTTGTTTTTAATAATATTCAGCATGTTTACAAATTCTATTTTTAAAAATAATTTAGCAATAAAATAGTTAATAAAATTCATCTTATATATAATTATAGATGGTATGTTTAACTTGCATACTTCAATAGATACTGTTCCAGATTTAACAACAGCAAATACTGATTTTTTTAATATTTCATTTTTTATTTTTTCATCTGATATAACCTCGACATTCGTAATTTTTTGATCATTAAGAAGGTTTAGCAAATAACTTTTATGCCTATCGATTGAATGAAATATAAATTTAAAAGAATTTTCTTTTTTATTCATTTTTTTTATAAATTTAAAAAGTACAGGTGCATGAATATTAATTTCACTTAACCTGCTACCCGCAAATAGAGAAATAAATTTTTTTTTTTTATCAACAATATTATCTAATTTTATATTATTTTTATTTATTTCATCTAGCAGTGGATGACCAACAAATGAATTTAAAAGATTCTCTTTATCAAAATATTTTTTTTCAAATTTAAAGAGTAGCAAAATATGATCAAGATATTTTTTCATTTTTTTTACTCTAGCTTCTCTCCATGCCCATACTTTAGGTGCTATAAAATGTATAGTTTTAATATTAGAATTTTTTTTTTTTACTTTTTCTGCTACCCTTAAAGTAAAATCGGGACTATCTACACTAAATAAAATGTCTGGCTGAAACTCGATTATTTTTTTTACAGTTTCATTAATCCTTTTATTTATTTTAAAAATATTTAATAAAACACTTGTAAAAGCTATATAAGTAATTTCTTTAAGTTCAAAAATTGAGTTTATACCTAATGATTTTAAATGTGATCCACCAACACTTAAATATTCAATTTCAGTATTTTTTTGTTTTAATTTTGAAATTACTGTAGATGCCAATTTATCTCCAGATGGCTCACCAGTTAATATAAATATTTTTTTCATTTTACGGCTATAAATATTTTATTTTTATTAGCAAAGTTTATGCATTTACTTTTATCTAGAATTATATTTTCATTGGATTTTAATACGATTCCTTTAATTTTAGCCATTTTACAATCTTTTAAGGTATCTATACCAATAGTTGGTAAATCTGCTCTTAGATCTTGTTTTTTCTTTGGATACTTAATCAAGATACCTCTAAAATTTTTTGTTTTTTTTAAAATCTGCAACATTTTTTTAGTACCTTTAGATGTTTCTTCAGCTACTACTTTGCCATTTCTTAAAATTATTGCTTGGGTATGATTATGTGCATTTAATTTATTTAAATAACTAATTCCCTTATTAATTTCTAAAGTTTCAAATTTACTAGGTTGCAATTTTGTATAGCAGCCCTTTGAAATAGTTAGCTCAGGATTATAAAAATTCAATTTCAGAACTTTAACTTTGTGTTCAGCTAAAATTTTAATTAATTCTTTTAATATTGCTGCATCGCCTAATTTAGATGCTTTTATAATTCTTGGCATATAATAAATTCCTTTGAGATCCATTTTAAGTAATGAAATTTTAGGTTTTGATATATTTCCTGCAAATAAAACTTTTTTGCATTTTTTTAATTTAATCAGATCTAATATTTTACCAAATTTTCCTATGTTGATAAAAAAACTATTTCTATCTTTTTTAAATTTATTATTTTTTGTTAAATCTATAATAAAATATTTAATTTTATTTTTTTTTAATTTATTTAATATTTGAATTGGTAATTTTTGTTCGCCTAAAAATAAACCAATCATTTATTATTTTCTGGAAGTGAAATTGGTCTTTTTTTGTCTGAATTAATAAAAGTAATTATTTTATTTACAAATTCATTATTTTTTACTTCTGAACTTAAATTATTAATATTTGATCTAAAATTTTCATTTTTAAATATAATTTCATAGGCTTGTTGCATAATTTTAATATTTTCATTTGATATTCTTGCTCTTCTTAAACCTATAAGATTTAAACCAACCAGGTTATTTCTATTTCCTAATGATAATCCATATGGAATTATATCACTGAGGACACCGGTCATACCACCTACCATTGATGACTCACCAATTCTTGAAAATTGGTGTATAGCACAGCTACCACCAACTATTGCATTGTCATAAATAGTAACGTGACCACCTACTTGAACATTATTTGCTAAAACTATGTTATTTAAAATGTTACAATCATGAGCTATATGACAATAAACCATAAATAAATTATCATTTCCAATTTTTGTTGTTCCACCTCCCTGTTCTGTTCCTGGATTGATATTTACATATTCTCTAAGTTTATTATTATCACCAATTACTAATGAATTTTTTTCACCTTTGTATTTTAAATCTTGTGGAGGAGTCCCTATAGAGGCAAATGGAAAAATCTCATTTCCAGAACCAATAGATGTATTTCCATCAATATTAACATGTGAGTGTATCTTTGTGTTATTACCAATTGTAACATTTGGACCTATTGTTGAATAAGGTCCTATTTCAACCTTATTTGCGATTTTAGATGTTTCAGATATAATTGCTGTTTTGTGTATCACTAATTATAAATAACAAATAATTAATTTTATAGTTATCAATAAATATTGCTAATTATTTCCTATCAACAATTGTTGCAGACCATTGTGCGTCTGCCATTTTTTTATCATCAACGTAAGCTTCACCTTTATATTTCCAAACTCTTCCATGTGATCTAATTGCTTCTATTTTAAGCTCTAATTTACAGTTTGGGATAACAGGATTTCTAAATCTAGCTTTTTCTATTGTCATTAAAAAAACCAATTTATTTTCATATGTGGATTTATCTATGCCATTAGCGGTCAATGCAGCAGCTGCCTGACCAAATGCTTCAACTATTAAAACTCCAGGCATTACTGGTTCGCCTGGAAAATGACCTTGTACAAAAAAACTATCTTTTTTTACGTTAACGATAGCTGTAGCAGAATGTAATTTTTTTATATTTATAAGTTCATCTATTAACAGCATTGGCTCTCTATGAGGGAGCAATTCTTTAATTTGATCTTTATTCAATTTATCAGTCATAATTATATATTTTCTTTTAAAAATTTTTTAATATCTTTTGCAGGATAACCCATAACTTTTGTATTATCAGGAATATTTTTAATAACACCGCTACCTCCAGCTATTTTAACATTGTTACCTATTGTTAAATGACCAGATATGCCAGCTTGACCTCCAATCATAACATTGTCTCCAATAGTAGAACTACCAGCAATTCCAACTTGTCCAGCAATAATACAATTAATACCAATTTTTACGTTGTGTGCTATATGAACTTGATTGTCTAAGAAACTGTTATTGCCTATGATTGTATTGGATAGAGATCCACGATCTATTGTATTGTTACAGCCAATTTCTACATTATTTCCAATTATTACCATTCCTATATGTGGGTAACGAATATTTTTATATTTGTTTGGAAAAAAACCAAATCCTTTTTTACCAATTATTGCTCCATCTTGAATAGATACATCGTTACCAATTATGGATTTTTTAATAATAACATTAGATCCAATATTGCAATTTTTACCAATAACTACATTGCTTTCAATTATAGAGTTATGACCAATTGTAGAATTTGCTCCTATCTTAACATTTTCACCTATAATCACGTTTGATCCAAAATTAACTTTTTTATACTTTTTGATCTTATTAACGTTCATATTTGTTGGTTCAAATTGATCATTTAGAGAATTGGGATAAAAATATTCAGTTATTTTAGCTACACTTATAAGTACATTTTTAACTATTAATTTTATTTTGGATTTTGGCAAATGATTAGAAAGTTCCAATGTGGTTATTATAAAATTAGATTTAGTAGCTTTTAATGAATCTTTATATTTTGATGAATGAAAAAATGAAATATCAGCATTTTTAGCTGTATCTAAATTTTGAACATCGTTTACCAAAAAATTTTTATATTTTTTTTTATACTTAATTTCTAAAATTTTTAATAAATCATAAAAATAGAT
>CACLAC010000018.1 GCA_902604785.1 uncultured Pelagibacteraceae bacterium | reverse complement strand
AAATTAATTAGACCTCCTAATTTTGAATTATCTTATGATGGGTATGATAATTTAGAAATTAATAAAAAGCTTATCGAACTATATAATAAAATATATCCTGACCTTAAAAATCTTGAAGAGTATTCTTTTTCTAAAAATGAAAAGATAAAAATTGGATTTATTTCTGAATTCTTTTCAGACCATACTATAGCTAAGCTTTTTAAAGGTATAATTTATAATTTAAATAAGGACATTTTTGAAGTTTATGTGTTTCATTCAAATACAACATTACCAGGAAAGACTTTTAATGAAATTAATGAGTCTGTAGTTTCATACAACTATGAAAATATTATTTTGCCAAAAGATTTTTTAGAAAAAGCTAAATATATTAGGGACAAAAACTTAGATATATTGTTTTATCCAGATATACATATGTCAACAAATTTATATTATTTGACATTATTAAAACTTGCTAGATTTCAAATTACTTCATGGGGACATCCAGAAACAACAGGAAATAATAAAATAGATTTCTTTCTTTCATCAAAGCTAATGGAAATAGATGAATATCAAAATAATTTTTCAGAGAAAGTTTTATTATCAAATTATTTACCAATGTATTTTTATAAACCTAAAATATCTTTTGCTTTAACAAAAGAAGATTTATTTAGTAAAAATATTTATTCTTGTCCTCAATCTTTATTTAAGATGCACCCTAGCTTTGATGATGCTATAAAAAAAATTCTTAGAAAAGATAAAAAAGCACAAATATTTTTTATAAAAGATAAAAAAGAAATCTTAAGTAAAATGTTTTTTGAAAGATTAAAAAAAGAATTTTTTGAAAATTTAGATAGAATAAAATTTATTGATAGATTAAACCCTGAAGAATTTATTCATCATTGTGGAAGAGCATCGGTGCTTTTAGATCCTTTTTGGTTTGGTGCTGGAAATTCATTTCATGAATCAATGTTGTATGGCACCGCAACAGTTACCATGCCTACTAAATATACAAAAAGTAGAATTGTAACTGGAGCTTATAAACAAATGCAAATTGATGATGCCCCAATAGTCGATAACGTTGATGATTATGTTGACAAATGTATTGAATTAGCAAATCAGGAAAATATAGATTTAAAAATTTATTATAAAGAACAAGCTGAAAAAAATTTATATGAGAATCCAAATGTAATTAGAGATATAGAAAATATTTTTAAATCTGTGATAAATTGATTAATTAAATTATTTTAGAGATCTTTTAAAACATTCAATAGTATTTTTTAACAAACATGCAATCGTCATTGGGCCTACGCCACCAGGAACAGGTGTTAAAGCTTTTGCAACTTTTGATACTTCATCAAATGCAACATCTCCTACAATTCCTTTTTCAGTTTTGTTAATACCTACATCAATAACTATTGTATCTTTTTTAACCCAATCACCTTTAACAAGTTCTGGTATACCAACGGCAGCAACAATTATATCAGCCTTTGAGCACTCAGCTTTAAGGTCTTTAGTTTTAGAATGAGTAATGGTTACTGTACAATTTTCTTTTAAAAGAAGTTGTGTCATAGGTTTTCCGTTTAAATTTGATCTTCCAACTACAACT
The DNA here is from genome assembly GCA_902604785.1 of uncultured Pelagibacteraceae bacterium. Classification (GTDB taxonomy): domain Bacteria; phylum Pseudomonadota; class Alphaproteobacteria; order Pelagibacterales; family Pelagibacteraceae; genus Pelagibacter. The sequence continues at coordinate 8,763 of CACLAC010000018.1, read as the reverse complement.
GCTTTTTTTCCACTTAAGTTTGGTTCAATTTTTTTTATTAACAAATAACATCCAAGTGGTGTGCAAGGAATAGAACTTTCATAACCCGATGAAAGATTTCCAACATTCATTGGATGAAATCCATCAACATCTTTACTTGGATAAATTGCTTCGATAACCTTTTGTTTGTCTATATGTTTTGGTAAAGGCAACTGAACCAATATTCCTGAGACTGTATCATCTTTATTTAATTCTTCTATTTTATCTAAAACCTTTTCTTCTTCAACAGAGTCTGGATACCTTATCACTTCTGACTTTAAACCTACTTCATTTGCTGATTTTTCTTTATTACGAACATAGATTTGACTTGGGGTTAAATCACCAATTAGAATAACCGTTAGCCCTGGAACTTTATTATATTTCGTTTTCAACTCAAATACTTCCTGTTTGAGTTTTTCTCTTAGTTCTGCAGCTGCTTTTTTTCCATCTATTAAAATCATATATTAATTAAAAATTATCGGAGCCAAGTAAAGCTTCATACACATTTCTATAAACCAGATCAATACTAGAAGGATTATTGGAGATATATCAAATGCACCTAGATTTGGTAAAAAACGTCTAATTTTATTATAAATTGGATCAGTGAGCTTATAAGTAAATTCTAATATTGAATAAACAAATCTATTTGAAGTATTTAAAATGTTAAAAGCTATCAACCAACTTATTATAACATTAGCAATAACAACGTAGGAATATAATTTTAATAGTTGAAGAACTAAAAAATAAATTGCTATCATTTTTTTTCAACATAAATTGACTGGCTAGGAAATGCAAATGATGCACCATTTTTTTCAACAATTTGTTTTATTTCTAATGCTAACTTTTCTTTAACAGAAAGCCACTCTTCCCATTCGCTGGTTTTACTAAAACATCTTACATACATATCTATTGAGCTGTCAGAAAATTTATCAATTCTTACAGCAATACCTATTGATGTATCAAAATCTTCACTGTTAGTTATATGTTCTTCTATTTGATTTCTAATAGTCTTTAGCTGATCTACAGTTGTATCATATTGAAGAGTTATCATCCAACTGATCAACCAATTTGTAGTTTGGCTAACATTAATTACCGCATTTTCAGCAAATTGAAAATTTGGAATTATTGCTAAAGATTTATCAAATTTTCTAATTACGGTTGATCTAAAACCAATTCTTTCAACAATACCTTCAATAATTCCTTCGACTAAGATCCAATCACCCATTTTAAATCTTTTTTCAACTAAAACTAAAATTCCAGAAATTAAGTTTTTAAATAAATCTTGGGCACCTAAAGCAACTGCTACACCAAACAATCCTAAACCAGCAATAATTGGTCCAATCTTAATTCCCCACAATTCAAGAACTGCCGCAGCTCCTAAAATAAAAATTAATATTTTTAATGACTTAATAATCCATCCAATCAACTCTCTAGTTAATATTTTATCTAAACCACTTAGAATGTATGAAACTGGTTCAATAACTTGGTGAATTATCCAAAAAATTAATATTGTAATTAAAGTTCTATTTACATTTTCCACAAAAGATCTCATTTCATCAGAAAAAGACATATAATAACTTGCAAAAAATACTCCTAGAACAATCGGTAAGAATCTTGCAGGACCTTGCATTGCTTTAACAAAAGTATCATCCAGTTTGTTTGTTGTTCTTTTAGAAATCAATTCTAGTTTTCTGATTATTAATTTGCTTATTAATCCTCTAAAAACTAAAAAAATAAAAAATATTGCAAGTCCAATTATAATTTCTAGGAAATTAATTCCCATTATTCCTTTATCCCATACGGATAAAAATAAATTTTTAAAATTGTTAAAAACTTCCATTTTTAAATTTTATATAGCAAAAACTCTTCTTCACCAGGGTTAAATAAAAAAATTTTTTTCCATTTAATCTCATTTAGCACTGAAGATGCACGTTCCCCAAGACACATTAAGTTAGTTTCCATCCATTCATCTTGTAAATCATATTTTTTTAAAATATTTAAAAAACTTCTGGCACTATTTTCTGAATAAATAAAAACTATATCTGGAATTAGTAACTTCAGATCCTTAATAAATTCTCCTCTTATTTCCTCTGTTGGTTTAACTTTATAATTAACTAATCGTGTTATTGAATACCCTTCTAAAATTAAATCTTTATCAAGATTATAAGAGACAATTTCACCACAAATATAAATAAGAGAACCATTCTTTTTATCAAAATTTTGTATAATAATTTCTTTTAAATTATTTACGTTACCTTCTGCACAAAAAATATTTTGAAAACCTGATTTCTTTGCAATTTTTTCTGTTGAAGATCCAACACAGAAACATTTTAAATTTTTATTTATTTTTGAAGTATTTAAATTTTTTATAGCATTTGCACTTGTAAAAATAATTCCTTTAAACTCGTTATAGTTAGGTTCATTATATACAATTGGATCAACATTAATTACTGGAAGATGAGAAACTTTATGTCCTAAAGATTTAAATCTTAAAATTAATTCTTCGCTATCATCAAGTGGTCTAGTTAACAATATATGCATTATTTTTTATGAGATCCATTAGATTTTGATTTTAATTGTTCACCTATACTTTTACTTAAACTTAAAAATGATTCTTTTTCTCCACTCTCATTCACAAAATATCTTTCATTGCCATCTACTGAAAAAAGTTCTGTTTTTAAATTTATTTTTTCATTTTCAATTTTGGCATAAACTCCAATAGCTGTATCACAATCACCTTCTAATATTTTTAGAACTTCTCTTTCTGCATTTGCTAAAATTCTAGACTCTTTATTGTTTATTTTTTCTAATATATCTTTCATCTCATTATCATTATCTCTACATTGTATAGCTATAATTCCTTGACCTGCGCAAGGTATTAATTCATCTACATCAAATTCTTGAGATATCTTTTCATTAAAACCTAGAGCATCTATTCCTGCTTTTGATAATAGAATTGCATCATATTCACCATTTTCTAATTTTTTAATTCTTGTATCTACATTCCCTCTTATCAACTTATAATTTAAATCTGATCTTTTTTGTTTAAGTTGAAACTCTCTTCTGTAAGAAGATGTTCCAATAATTGAATTAGATTTTAAATCTTCAAATTTAATATTACCTTTGCTTATCAAAATTTCATTTGGTGAGTTTCTTTTTAAAAAAAAGTTTGTGGTAAGTCCTTTAGTTTCTACTGATGGCATATCCTTCAAAGCATGGACGGCAATGTCTATTTCATTGTTAATCAGTTCATTTTCAATTTTTGTACAGAATAATCCTTTACCACCTAAATTTGACAATCTGTCTTTTTGATTTTTATCTCCTGATGTCACAATTTTTTTTATTTCAATTTTATTTGAAAATTCTTTTTCCAGCTCTAACTTCACATTCTCCGCATAAATCAAAGCTAACTTGCTACCTCTAGAACCAATAACTATTTTATCCTTTTTCATAAATCTTATTTTTATTTCATTCTTATAGTTTAATTATATTAATAAGAAAAAATTATTTATGGCTAAAAAACCAATAATATTAGGCATTGAAACAAGCTGCGATGAGACGGCAGTATCACTAATTCAAGATGACAAAAGTGGAATTCCAAAAATATTATCTAATATAGTATCTAGTCAATTTGATATTCATAAGGAATTTGGAGGAGTAGTTCCTGAGCTTGCTGCAAGGTCTCATGTTGAAAAAATTGATATAATTGCAAAAAAAGCAATTCAAGAAAGTGGTGTTAGTCTCGATAAAGTTTCAGCAATAGCTGCAACAATGGGTCCTGGTTTAATTGTTTGTTTAACTGTTGGTTTAAACTTTGGGAAAGCTATGGCTTCCTCTTTAAATTTACCATTTATAGGAGTTAATCATCTAGAAGGTCATGCACTAAGTCCAAAACTAAATTCAAAAATTGAATATCCTTATTTACTTTTACTAATTTCTGGAGGTCACAGTCAGTACTTGAGTGTAAACAGTCTTGGAAAATATAAAAGACTTGGAACAACTATTGATGATGCATTAGGTGAAGCTTTTGATAAAACAGCAAAACTTTTAGGAATTGAATTCCCAGGTGGACCAAAATTAGAAAAATTTTCTGAACAAGGTGATCCTAATAAGTTCGAACTTCCAAAACCTATAATAAATAAAGGCGGATGTAATCTATCTTTCGCTGGACTTAAAACAGCAATTTTAAGAATAACAAAAACAATTAAAACAGAACAAGATAAATTTGATCTAGCTGCATCATTTCAAAAAACAATTGAAGAAATTTTATATATTAAAACTAAGATTGCTTTTGATGAGTTTAAAAAAATAAATTCTCAAGATAAAAACTCTTTTATTGTAGCTGGGGGAGTCGCTGCCAACAAAGGTATAAGAGAAAAATTAATAAAAGTTAGTAAAGAAAATAATTTTAAACCAATTTTTCCTGATCTTAAATTATGTGGAGACAACGCTGCAATGATAGCAATGGTAGGATTAGAAAAATTTAAAGCTAAACAATTTGATAATTTAGATTTGCCTGCAAATCCAAGACTTGTTCTAGATGAAAGTGCAAAGTTTTTAAAAGGTGCAGGAGTAAAATTATGAAAAAACTTAATAAAACAAGAAGGTTATTTTTTAAATTATTTGGGATAACTATTTTTTCATATTTATTAATTCCATATAAATTTTTATATTCAGCAACTAAAAAAATTATAAATAAAAATTTAACCGAAGAACAAAAAAAAATACTGTTTAATGAAGGAACTGAGCGCCCATTTACTAGTTCTTTACTAAATGAAAAAAGAGAAGGTTATTATCACTGTGCAAATTGTGATGCAAAACTATTTAGCTCTAAATCAAAATTTGATAGTGGTACTGGTTGGCCTTCATTTACAGAAGCTCTTCCGGGAGCCTTTAAAACCAAGACAGACTATTCATTTGGAATGAAAAGAATTGAGTATCATTGTTCAAATTGTGGAGCCCATCACGGACACGTTTTTGAAGACGGACCAAGCGAAACAGGTAAGAGATTTTGTAATAATGGTCTTTGTTTGATTTTTAAACCATCAAATTAAATACCTGAGATAAAATGTATTATTTTTTAATATAAATTTTATAATACAGACTCAACGGCATTTGTATATTTTGAAAATCTGATTTGCTCAAAAGGAAATTTATTAAATATATATTCTAGACTTATATCTGAAGAACATTTTATCTCTACTGCTATACGTCTATCTTTTTTCCAAGGTTTTGAAACAATTCTATTAAATTTTTTGTAACAAATATTTGTGTCTATAGTAACTCTAAAATTGGAGTATTTAAAATATTCCCTGAGGTAGCTGACTCTCACTACAGGTTTGCATATACCATAATCTTTGTCAAAAATACCAAACTTAAGCAAATTAATAGTATCACTAGTAGATTTTGAAATCTTAAACCTATTTTCTACAGATGAAATTTTTTTTTCTAAAAAATTTTTGCTTTGATCATAATTTTCTGTATCATAATTTCTAATTCTAATTTTTTTTCTAGGCACAAGACCCTCTATTGAATGAAAAAACATGTGCATATTAAGATTATCAAAATAAATTGAATGAACTAATCTTTTTTTATGTAAAGGTATAAAGTTATTCTGATTAAGCCAATCTCTAAATAGTCTTAAATTTTTTTGATCTATTTTTAATTTTAATTCTCTCCTAAAACTCATTAATTATTTCCGATCCTTTTTGACTATAAAGTCTTTCATTATTGCAATTACTTTTTTTAATGATTGCTTTTGCTCCATCAAATTCAATTTTTTTTCTATAAGCTGCCAAACAAAATATATTTTTATGAAATGATCCATCAATAATCTTTACTATGGAAGAATCCTTTGCAGCTAAACCAATATTCGAATTATTAACTATTAATTTATTAATAGTAATGTTTGATTTTTCTCCAACTGAAAACTCAATAATGATTTCTGAAATACTATTTAAATATGTCAAAGAAGAAGGTTCTTCTTTGATAATTGTAACCCATGATCCAAAGCTTGCAAATAAAGCTAAAAGAAAAATTAGAATTAAAGATGGAAAAATTAAATAACGCTTCTGAATTTAGTTCAATTTTTAAATATGCTTTAAAAGATCTAAGCAGAAATTATAAAAAAATTTCAAGTATCATCGTTACCTTGTTTATCAGTCTCTTTATATTAAGTGCTATTTTCACCATTGAAGACAGTTTAAAAAAAGAACTAAATAATAATGCTAAAGCTCTTTTAGGAGGAGACTTAGAAATTGATTACAACCGCAATCAAGGAAACCTTGATTTAGTTAATAAAGTTAAAGAGTTTGCAACAATCTCACAGATGATTGAATTTAGTACGATGCTTTCAACAACTGGCAGAATTAAAAATAAATCTTTGTTTACAAGAATTAAAACAGTTGATGAAAAATATCCATTGTATGGAGAAGTCGTTTATGAGCCTGGGGGTGCTTATGAACGAATGCAAAAAGAACCAAATACTATTTTAATTAACGAAAGTTTAGCAAAAACACTTGATATTAAAATTAATGAAAAAGTAAAAGTTCAAGATCAAAAATTTACTGTTATTGGAATTATAAAATCAGTACCTGATGTAAGTGGATTTGTAGCATTTGGTGACTGGGCATTAGCAGGAAAGCAAACTTTGGAGATATTAAAATTAAATGGAATAGGGAGTTTTTTAAATTATGAGTATAAAGTAAAATTTAATTCAAATGATGATCCTAAAAAAATTGAAAAGAAAATTGAAAATATTTTTAAAGACGACCAAAAAGTAAAACTTAGATACCCTGAAAATTCTGCAAGTGGAATTAAGAGAATTATTAATAATTTTTCACAATTTTTATCTCTTGTCTCAATAAGTGCAATGTTAATTGCAGGAATTGGAATTGCAAATACTTTGTTATCATTTATCAATCAAAATAATATGTCGATTGCTGTAAGAAAAGCAGTTGGGTTTTATTCAGGGAATATAAAAACACTCTATTACCTGCAATTATTAATCTTATTATTTGTTATTACATTGATTTCATATGTTTCTAGTTTTTTAATTGTTCCAGTAGCTGATAAGTATTTATCTGATGGATTGGGATTAAATGTTTATCCAGTTTTCTCTTTCATTAATTTCATAAAGATATTTTTAGTAGGATTTTTAGTGCTTATAATTTTTTCTATTCCAACAATAAGTTCGATTGATCAGGTGAAAGCATCAAACTTATTTAGAAATGTATTTCAAAACTTACAGTTTTATTATTCTAAAAAATCAATTGTTTTAAGCTTTATTTTACTTTCAATTTTAGTTTTATTATTCACAATAGGTTCTGAGAAACCTTCATACAGTTTGGGTTACTTTGGGGCATTTTTTGTTTGTTTAATTGTATTTTTCTTACTTTCAAAACTTATTATATTTTTTCTTAAAAAAATTAAATCTAGTTCTAATATCTCTTTAAAAGTATCTATTAAAAATATTACTCAAGCTAAAAGCATTACCCCAATTACAATTATGTCTTTAGGTTTGGGAGTAACTTTGCTTTTAACCTTGGCAATGGTTGGAACAAATTTTCAAAGAGAAATTGCAAGATCTATACCAGATATTGCTCCTGATTATTTCTTTGTTGGAATTCAAAAAGGTGAAAGAGAAAAATTTGAACAAGGTATTTTAGACATGGATCCAAAGGCAAATATTGAAATTGTCCCAATGGTTTCATCTGGAATTGTAAAAATTAATGGTGTAAAACCAAATACCTATATCAAACCTGATAATGATAGTTATTGGGTAATTGGCAGTGAGCGAAGGTCATCTTGGATTGAAAATGTTCCTGAAGATAACCCTATTGTAAAAGGTAAATGGTGGGATTTATCTAAGCCAAATCAACTTCAAATATCTTTAGATGCAAAAGTTGCGAAAGATTTCAATATTAAATTAGGAGATGTTTTTACATTGAATATATATGGTCGTGAAATCGATGGTGAAATAGTTAATTTTAGAGAAGTAGATTATCGAGATCTAAGTATTAATTTTGCAATGTTATTTAATCCACAGTTTGCAAAAAATGTACCTCATGAATATTTAGCAACTGCAAAGTTTAATGATATGAAAAAATTTGATGAAATACAAATGCTAGAGATATTGCCTAGTCTATCTATGATAAAAATTTCAGATTATCTAAGTAAAGTAACTGCAGTCTTAAATAAAGTATTCATAGCAGTCACACTGATATCTGCGGTAACAATTATTATTGGCTTAATTGTTATCTCAAGTGCAATCATGGTACAGGGTAAAGTCAAAGAATATCAAAATTTAGTTTTTAAAATTTTAGGATTTTCTAAAAAAGAAATAATTTTATCTTCTATTATAGAATTTATATTAATATTCTTTTCAGTGATATTAATTGCAACATTTTTTGCAGTGATAGGTTCAAAATTTATAATGGAGAATATCTTTGAATTGATATGGAAATTTGATTTAAAAGTACTATTTAATCTAGGAATAAGTATTGGTATAGTTACTTTAATTTTAATTATGTTAACAAATTTAAAATATTTAAACCCTAAAGTTTATCCACTTATTAGAAATCAATAATTAAATTTAAAATAAACTATGGATAAGTTAGAACAAGCAAAAAAATATTTTGAAGAAGGTATTAAATTTTTTCAAAAAAAAGATTTTAAACAATCACAATTTTATTTTGAGAAAACATTAGAAATTGCACCTAACAGCTCACCAACACTTGAAAATTT
>CACLAC010000017.1 GCA_902604785.1 uncultured Pelagibacteraceae bacterium | reverse complement strand
GTACTGCAACAAATTTTGATGTTGTTATTAAAGATAGTTATATTGGAGGTATTCTTGCTCCTGGCGTGAGTTTATCTTTAAATACATTATCCGATAAGGCATCTTTAATCCCAAAAATTAAGCTTAATAAAATAAAGAATGTTATTGGTAAAAATACTACAGCTGCTATTAGAGCTGGTTTCTATCATGGTTATTCAGGATTAATTGACAATATTATTAAAATGATTATTAAACAAAGCGGAAAATCATTTAATATTATTCTAACAGGTGGTTATTCATACTTGTTCAAGAATTCAATTAAAGGAAAAATAATAATTAAAAAAGATTTAACTATAAACGGTGTATTAAAAGCTGCTGTATTCTCAAAATAAATGAAAGAAGAGTTAATTTTTTGTCCATTGGGTGGATCTGGAGAGATAGGCATGAACATGAATTTGTTTGCTTATGGAAAACCAGAAAATCAAAAATGGATTGTAGTAGATATAGGAGTAACTTTTGCCGATGATAGTATTCCAGGAATAGATTTAATATATCCAGATCCAGGATTTATAATTGATAAAAAAGAAGATCTTTTAGGAATAATCTTAACACATGCTCATGAAGATCATATAGGAGCTATAGCTCATATTTGGCCTAAACTTAAATGCAAAATATATGCAACACCTTTTACATCAGTTTTAATAAATGAAAAATTTAAGGAAAAAAAAATTGATATAACCAATTATTTAAAAATAGTAGAATTAAATAGTACAATAAATTTAGATCCGTTTAAAATTGAATTTGTAACTTTGACTCATTCAATCTTAGAGCCAAATGGTTTAAAAATTGAAACTCCAGTAGGAAATATACTGCATACAGGCGATTGGAAATGCGATCCTGATCCGCTGATAGGCGAAAATATTAATATAAAAAGACTTAAAGAAATTGGAAAAGAAGGTGTAATTACAATGATTTGTGACTCGACTAATGTGTTTAGCCCTGGAAGAGCTGGATCTGAATTAGATGTAAGAAAAAATATGCTTAAAGTTTTAGAGAGACTTAATAAAAGAGTTATCATTACATCATTTGCTTCAAATGTTGCAAGAATGGAATCTGCTTTCTATTGTGCGGAAAAAGTTGGGAGACAAATTGCTCTTGTAGGCAGATCAATGCATAGAATTTATAAAGCAGCTAAACAATGTGGATATTTAAATAATGTTATTGATCCATTAGATGCTAGAGATGCTAAGAACATTTCTAGGGACAAAATTGTTTATCTTTGTACAGGTAGCCAAGGTGAACCAATGGGCGCAATGACCAGAATATCAAATTATACCCATCCAGATGTATTCATTGAAAAAGATGATGCGGTAATTTTTTCTTCAAAAATTATTCCTGGAAATGAGAAAAAGCTTTATAAATTACATAATCAATTAGTTAAAGAAGGTATAGAAGTAATATCCGAAGAAAGTGAATATATACATGTTTCTGGACATCCTAACAGAGAAGATCTTAAAGATATGTATAACTGGATAAAACCTAAGTCTGTAATACCTGTTCATGGGGAACATAGACATATGATGGAACACATTAATTTTGCTAAAGAGATGCAAGTTCCATATCCAATTAAAGTTGAGAATGGTGACATTGTAAGAATATATCCAGGAAAAAAACCAGAAGTTTTTGATAAAGCCCCAAGCGGAAGAATTTATGTAGATGGATCAATAAGTGTTGAAGAGGACTCTCAATCAATTAAAGAAAGAAAAAATGTTTCAGTAAATGGATTTATCGAAGCGACAATTTTGATTACGTCAAGTGGAAATATTCATAATAGGCCTTTGTTAACATTTAGAGGTTTACCAATAAATGATAAAGAAATGTTTCAAAATGACCTCGAAGATGAATTGGAAAAAACAGTTAAAACATTCTCTTTAAATAATAAAAAACAAGAAACTAATTTAATAGATGCTTTAAAAAGCACTTGTAGAAAATTTACTAAACAAAAAACTGGAAAAAGACCATTGGCCAATGTTAATTTGGTTAGAATATAGAATAATTGCAAAATAACCTTAAAATGTTAAAAATAAATAGCTTATTCTACTTTAATTACATTAATTAATTTTATAATCATATATTTTTTAGTAAAATATGAGTATTTAAAAAAAAGGACATTTATTTAATGTATTTTTCAAAATCATTTATACCCATTTTAAAGAATAATCCGACTGAAGCTAAAATAAAATCTCATCAATTAATGCTAAGGGTAGGAATGATTAAACAAGCGTCAGCTGGAATCTATTCATGGCTACCTCTAGGTTTCAAAGTAATGAAAAAAATAGAACAAATAGTTAGAGAAGAACAAGATAGAGTAGGCGTTCAAGAAATATTAATGCCAACAATTCAATCGTCAGATATATGGAAAGAAAGTGGCAGATATGACGATTATGGAGAAGAAATGTTGAGAATTAAAGATCGCCAAAATAGAGAAATGCTTTATGGACCTACAAATGAAGAGTTAATAACCGAAATATTCAGATCAAGCATAAAATCTTATAAATCTTTACCACAACTTTTGTATCATATTCAATGGAAATTTAGAGATGAGCTTAGACCTCGATTTGGGATTATGAGATGTAGAGAATTTTATATGAAAGATGCCTATTCATTTGATTTAACTGATGATGATGCTTTTTTTTCTTATAATAAATTTTTTTTATCATATTTAAGAACTTTCAAAAGATTAAATTTATCGGCTATACCAATGGCTGCTGAAACTGGGCCAATTGGTGGCAATCTTTCACATGAATTTATAATATTAGCTGAGACTGGAGAGAGTAAAATTTATACAGATAAAAGAATATTTGAAGTTGATTACAGTTCGACACTTCTTGAAATCTCATCATTGGAAAAACTTAGAAATGATTATGAAAAATTTTATTCAGTTACTGATGAAAAATTTAATAAAGATGAATTTGAAAATAAAGTACCTACAGAACATAGAGTTAATACAAAAGGTATTGAAGTAGGTCATATTTTTTATTTTGGAGACAAGTATTCAAAACCAATGAATGCCTCTGTTGATTATAACGGTAAAAAAGAATTTGTTAAAATGGGATCTTATGGAATAGGTGTTTCAAGATTAGTTGGTGCCATAATTGAAGCAAAATATAACGATAAAGATGAAATTATGAAATGGCCATTATCAATATCACCTTATGACTGCGCAATTATACCGATGATAAGCAAAAATGATTTGTCTAATTTAGAAAAATCAAACAAAATTTTTGAATACTTAAAATCAAAAAATATAGATGCTATTATTGATGATACAGATGAAAATATTTCAGCAAAAATTAAAAAATTTAATCTTATTGGTATCCCTTACCAATTGATTATTGGAAAAAAAACCGAGGGAGAACTTTTTGAGTTTAAAGAAATTGGTGGGGAAACTCAAAAGTTAAAAATTGAAGAAGTAGCATCACAAATTAGTAAAGCTAAATTAAATTGATCTCGCAATTAGAAAAAGAAGTAACTTTAAGATTTTTAAAAACCAGAAAAAATGATGGTTTTTTAAACATTATATCTATTTTTTCATTCATAGGAATATCCTTAGGTGTGGCTGTTTTAATTATAGTTATGTCCGTGATGAATGGTTTTAGAACAGAGTTAATTGACAAGATAGTTGGTTTTAATGCCCACGCTGTAGTTAAACCTTACAGCAAACCATTAAAGTTGATGCATAAAGATGAATTGTTTATCAATATACTTTCAAATGATGGAGAAGCTGTAATTCTAAATAAAAATAATACAAAAGGTGTATTGTTGAAAGGATATTTGGAAAATGATTTTAGGCACCTTAAAATCATGAATAATCAAGAATTTTTTGGATCTAAAAACTTAACTAATAATTCTATTTCGATAGGTAAAGAATTAAGTTTTAATTTAAATGTTGATATTGGAGATACAATTTCACTTATGTCTCCTTCTGGTATCCAAACATTAATAGGTTCGTTGCCAAAACAAGAACCTTTTAAAATTATTTCTATTTTTGACAGTGGTTTATCCGATTATAATGAAAATGTTGTATATATAAATTTAGAAACACTAGAGAATTTTTTTGATAAAAACAAGAATGAAAGATTTTTAGAATTCTATTTCCAAAATCCTAAAAACATAGAAGTTCATAAAAATAATTTATTAAATATATTTCCAGATGAGTTAGTTTATACTTGGGCAGATATGAATAGTTCTTTGTTTTCTGCTTTAAAAGTTGAAAGAAATGTAATGTTTATAATTCTGTCTCTAATTATTATTGTTGCTGCTTTTAATATAATTTCTGGTCTAACAATTTTAGTAAAAAATAAAACAAGGGATATAGGCATTTTAAAATCTATTGGAGTAACCAATGAATCAATAAAGAAAATTTTCTTTTTGGTTGGATTTACCATAGGAACTACAGCTACTTTTTTTGGAATAATAATTGGATCACTATTTTCTTATTATATTGAAAATATTAGAGAATTTATAGCAAACACTTTTGATATTTCATTATTTCCAGAAGAGATTTATTTTTTAAATTCCTTACCATCAGAAATAAATCCAAGTTCAATAATTTTAATTGCATTTTGCTCAATTATAACAACTATAATTGTTTCTATATATCCAGCGGCTAAAGCTTCGTCACTAGATACAATTAAAACATTGAAGTATGAATAATCAAATAAAAATAAGAAATATAATTAAAAAGTATGAGAAAAATAAAACTATTAAAGTTTTAAATGATATTTCATTTAACTTTGAATCAGGAAAAATATATTCAATTGTAGGACCTTCTGGATCAGGCAAATCAACTTTATTAAACCTATTATCTTTGATTGATACCCCTTCCTCAGGAACTATTGAAATTAATAATAGTAGGATAAACTTTGAAAATAAGATTATAAATGACAATATTAGAGCAAAAAAAATAGGCATCATCCATCAAGATAAAAATTTATTGTCAGATTTCTCCGCAGTTGAAAATGTTTATTTACCAAATTTACTTTTATCGAATGACCATTTCTCATCAATGAATCTTGCAAAAAAAATTATTAAAAATATTGGTCTTGCTTCAAGATTAAATCATTTTCCATCAGAATTATCTGGAGGAGAAAATCAACGTATTGCTATAGCAAGAGCTTTAATAAATAATCCTGAAATTATACTAGCTGATGAACCAACGGGCAGTCTAGATTTTGATAACGCTAAACAAATTTTTAAAATTTTACTTAATCTTAAAAATAAAAATAGAATTGTAATATTTGCAACCCATAATAGATATTTTGCTAATATGGCAGATTGTAAAATCAAAATGATTAGTGGTAAAATGAAAATCACTAATGAAAGAATCAATTAACAAAACCTTTAATCATATTAAAGTTCATACTCAATATTCAATTTGTGAAGGAGCAGTTAAAATTGATCAACTAAAAGATTTTTGCAAAACTAATAAAATTAAATCATTAGGATTATCTGACACTTATAATTTATCTGGAGCTTTAGAGTTTTCTGAAAACTTATCTTCAATTGGTACTCAACCAATTATTGGAACTCAAATACTTTTTAAATATAAAAATTTTACTGGATTGATACCTATAATAGCTAAAAATAACGAGGGATATAAAAATATTATCGAACTTTCATCAAAATCATATTTAGAAAATACTGAAACTACGAATCCACATTGTAATTTTGATGACTTGCTAAATAAATCTTCAGGAATAATTGTCTTAAGTGGATCAATAAAATGTTTGATTGGAAGTCTTTATAACAAAGGTTTATCTAATGAAATAAATGAAATTATCGGAAAACTATCAGAAACATTTAAGAACAATTTTTACATTGAAATCCAAAGACACAATGACGCAAATGAAAAAGAATTCGAAAATTTTAATTTAAATATTTCTAAAAAATTTGATTTACCTATTATTGCTACTCATGAGGTTTTTTACTTGAATCAAAACATGTTTGAAGCTCATGATGCTCTAATTTGTATTGGTCAAAAAACATATATTAATGACACAAATAGAGCAAAATATTCTGATCAGCATTATTTTAAAACTTCTGAAGAAATGATTGGACTTTTTAAGGATTTGCCCGAAGCTTTAGAAAACAATTTTAATTTACCCTTCAGATGTACATTTAGACCTTTACATTCAAAACCTATTCTTCCAAATATTTCTTCAACTAATATTAGTACAAATGATTTATTAAAAAATAATTCTTACGAAGGTTTAAAAGATAAATTTAGAAAAATTTTCAAAATAGAAAGTAAAGATTTAGATAAAGATAGTAATTACCAGTATTATAAAGAAAGATTGGACCATGAGATAAAAATAATACTCGAAATGAATTATGCTGGATATTTTCTTATAGTTTCTGATTATATAAAATGGGCTAAAAAAAATAAAATACCAGTTGGTCCAGGAAGAGGTTCTGGCGCTGGTTCTCTGGTGGCTTGGTGTTTATATATAACAGATATAGATCCAATTAAATTTAATTTAATTTTTGAAAGATTTTTAAATCCAGATAGAATTTCAATGCCCGATTTTGATATAGATTTTTGTGAAGAAAAAAGAGATTTAGTTTTTGAATACTTAACTAAAAAATACAAAGATAGTGTAGCACATATTATTACTTTTGGTAAACTGAAAGCACGAATGGTAATTAGAGATGTGGGTCGTGTGCTTGGACTTCCATATGGTTTCATTGATAGTATTTGTAAAATGATACCATTTGATCCTTCTAGACCTTTGAAATTACAAGAATGTATTAATGTAGAACCAAGACTTCAAAAACTTATCCAGGAAGATAAAAGAGTTGAGAGATTAGTTGATTTATCTTTAAAATTGGAGGGTTTAAATAGAAATGTAGCAACTCATGCAGCTGGAGTGGTTATTGCAGATAAAAATTTAACGGAAACTGTTCCTTTATACAAAGATAGTTCTGCAAATTTATTACTACCTTCGACTCAATTTGATATGTACTCAGCTGAAAATGCTGGACTGGTTAAGTTTGATTTTCTTGGCTTAAAAACGTTAACCGTCATTGATAAAACTGAAAAATTAGTTAAAAAATTAAATTCAAATTTTAGAGTACAAGAAATTAACTATGATGATCAAAAAGTTTATGATCTTTTGTCAGGTGGAAAAACAGTTGGTCTATTTCAACTTGAAAGTTCTGGAATGAAAGATGCACTTATTAATATGAAACCAAATAGACTAGAAGATATTATTGCACTAGTAGCTCTTTATAGACCAGGTCCCATGAGTAACATTCCTATATATAATGATTGCAAACACGGGAAAAGAGAACCAGATTACCTTCATCCAAAATTAGAAGAAATATTGAAGCCAACATACGGAGTTATAATTTATCAAGAACAAGTTATGCAAATTGCTCAATCATTATCAGGATTTACTGCTGGCGAAGCTGATATTCTTAGAAGAGCTATGGGAAAGAAAAAAAGAGCAGAATTAGAAAAACAAAAACAAAGATTTGTAGATGGTGCTTTTAAAAATGGTATTAGCAAAGATATTGCTGCTGGAATTTTTTTGAAGATAGAACCATTTGCAGAATATGGTTTTAATAAAAGCCATGCTGCCGCATACGCAGTTATAGCTTACCAAACAGCCTATTTAAAAACATATTTTCCTCATGAATTTTTTGCTGCTTCAATGTCAATGGAATTGTCAAATCAAAATAAACTAAGTGAATTCTACGAAGAATTGAAAAGATTAGATATTAATGTAATTAGACCAGATATTAATAAATGCAATGCAGATTTTACTTCTGATGGAAAAGATTTTTCTTATGCATTAGGAGCAATAAAAAATGTTGGTCATGAAGCGATATCAAATGTAATTAAAGAAAGAGTAAAAAATGGTGAGTTTAAAAATATTTCAGATTTTATAAATAGAGTTAGTCCGAAAAATATCAATAAGCTACAATTAGAAGGTCTTGTTAAAGCCGGTGCTTTTGACAAAATAAACTGTAATAGACAATCTTTATTTAATTCTATTCCTAATATTATATTAAAATCAAAAAGTAATTATGAGAATAAATTAGATAATCAAATAAATTTATTTGAGGAAGATTTCAAAGCAAATGATGATTTTTTAGAAAAAATAGATGACTGGGATATTGACAATAAACTTTCAAAAGAGTTTGAAACCTTGGGTTTTTTTATCTCTGATCATCCATTAAACCAATACAAAGTAATATTTAATCAATACAATATCGTTAATTATGAAAAATTTGAAAATGATAAAAGTTCATTAAGTTCTAATATTGCTTGTACTGTTCTTAAAGTTCAAGAGAAAAAAACTCAAAAAGGAAATTCTTATGCCATAGTAAAATTATCAGATTTAACTAGTGTTTTTGAACTATTTATTTTTTCAGATATTTTTGAATTTAATAGAGATAAGTTAATTGAAGGGAATTCGTTAATGATTACTCTAATGAAAAATTACAGCGATGAATTGAAAACACAAAAAAGAATAAATGTAAAAAAAGTAGTTACACTAAAAGAAGTAATGAATAGTAGTTTCGATGAAATTAAATTTAAAATCAATAGTTTAGAAGAGTTAACAAAATTGAAGCATTTAGATAAAAAAAATGGAAAAACCAAAATATCTTTTGAAATTTCTGACGAAGGTAATAATTATACTTTTTCTTTGAGTGAGAAGAGATATATCGATAATAATCTTATAAATAAGCTAAAAATAAGAGAAAATATATTAATAGATTAAAAAATACTTGTTTTTTTTAAATAAAATTGTATTTACCTTCATAAATTAACACGCACACAATTTGTGGTTTTATACCTCCGGTCCTTAAGTGGAAATAATTGTGGTGGCATAACCGGGAAAAAATATGAAGATACCAAATATTACAATCGAACAATTATTAGAAGCGGGCGTTCATCTAGGACATAAAACTTTAAGGTGGAATCCAAAGATGAAAAAATACATTTTTGGAAAAAGAGATTCAATCCACATTATTGATTTAACCCAAACTTTAGAGTTAGCAAATATAGCATTAGAAAAAGTCTACTCAACAATTGTAGGCGGGGGAAAAATATTATTTATCTCAACAAAAAAACAAGCTTCAGATGCAATTGCTGAATTGGCAAAAAATACTGACCAATATTTTGTTAATTATAGATGGTTGGGTGGTATGCTTACTAATTGGGGCACAATATCAAATTCAATTAAAAAATTAAAAAAAATAAATATGGATCTATCTTCAGAAAATAGAGGTTTCACAAAAAAAGAGTTGCTTAAGATGAGCACTCAAAGGGATAAACTTCAAAGATCTTTAGGTGGAATTTCTGAAATGAAAAAAGTTCCAGATCTTGTTTTTGTAATCGATACTAACTACGAGTCATTAGCCATAAAAGAGTCAATTAAGCTTGGAATTCCTATTATTGCTATTCTTGATAGTAACTCTAATCCAGAAGGAATTGATTTTCCAATTCCTGGTAATGATGATGCTAGAAGATCTATCGACTTATATTGCAATCTATTATTAGAAACGATTAATAATGCAAAGAAAGATGCTCCAAGTCAATCAGAAGAAGAGTCAAATGATAAGGAAAACATGCAAGTAAAAAATAAAGTATCTTTAGATTCTACTTCAGAAACAAAACAAAAAATAAATTAAAATTTAATCAATTTTATAAAAAATTAATAATGAGCGATATAGAAAAAATAAAAAAATTAAGACAATCAACAGGTGCAGGCTTTAAAGATTGTAATTCAGCCTTGAAGGATTCCAATGGCGATTTAGAAAAAGCTGTTGAAATTTTAAGAGTAAAGGGAATAGCCAAAGCTTCTAAAAAAATGTCAAGAGTTGCGAAAGAAGGTGTTATAATTCTTTCTGGAAATGAAAAGAAAACATCATTATTAGAAATTAATTGCGAAACTGACTTTGTTGCAAAAAATGAAGATTTTATTAAATTTGTACAAGAGTTAAGCGAGTTAAATAATGAATGTTCCTCAGATTTAAAAGAATTAGATAGATCAATAATGAATAATAAAAAAACTGTTAGTGACAACCTAGTTGCTTTGATTGCAAAAATAGGTGAAAAAATAACTATAGGAAGAGCAAAAACTTTACAAAGTGATAATATTAAAAACTTCACATATCAACACACAATAATTAAAGATAATGTTTCAAAACTTGGTGTAATTGTTTCAATAGAAATGAAGGAAAACATAGATAAAATTAATTCTTTTGGAAAACAATTGGCTATGCATATAGCTGCCTCGAATCCTATTGCATTGACTTCTGATATGATACAAAAAGAAGTAATTAATAAAGAAGAAGAGCTTATATTTGAAGAACTTAAAGATTCAGGTAAACCTGACGAAATAGTAAAAAAAATAAGTCTCGGCAAACTTAACAAATTTAAAGAAGAAAATAGCTTAATGACACAAGATTGGGTCATGGAGCCTAAAAAAAAAGTAAAAGATGTTATATCTGAACTAAATTCCAATGGTATAAATATAAAAGAATATATAAGATTAAAAATTGGAGAATAATGTTCAAGGATATTATTTATAAAGACAAAATGTCAAAAACTATTGAGGTTTTTGCAAAAGAACTATCATCGTTAAGAACTGGAAGAGCAAATGCAAGTATGCTTGATTTAGTAAAGGTTGATGTTTATGGCCAACAAATGCCAATCAATCAATTAGGCAGCATTACAACACCTGAAGCAAGAACTATCAACATACAGGTATGGGATTTAAATAACGTTAATTTAATTGATTCAGCTATAAAAAAATCTGAATTAGGCTTAAACCCTCAAATTGATGGACAATTAATAAGACTTCCAGTGCCAGATTTAAGTGAAGAAAGAAGAAATGAAATGAAAAAAATAATTAAATCAATGGGTGAAAAATGTAAAGTTTCTATAAGAAACATAAGAAGAGAGGCTAATGATCAATTAAAAAAACTTTTAAAAAGTAAAGATATTTCTGAAGATGAAGTAAAAAAAAATGAAAAAATAATTCAAGATTTTACAGATAATAATATTAATCAGATTGATGAGAAAGTTATTTCGAAAGAAAAAGAAATAATGACTATATGAACTCACCCAAACATGTAGCCATAATTATGGACGGTAATGGCAGATGGGGATTAAAAAATAAAAAATCGAGAAATCTAGGTCATAGAGCTGGATTAAAAACAGTAGAAAAAATAATAAAAGCCTCGATAAGAAATAATATTAAATATTTAACATTGTATGCTTTTTCTACAGAAAATTGGAAAAGACCTAATTTAGAAATTAAATTTTTGCTAAATTTATTAGAATCTTTTTTAAAAGATAAAATTAACGAATTAAATGAAAACGGAATAAAAATTAAAATTATTGG
>CACLAC010000016.1 GCA_902604785.1 uncultured Pelagibacteraceae bacterium | reverse complement strand
GTGCTCTAACAATATCTCCGCCACTTCTAATTCCGCTATCAAAAATTAAAGGAAATTCTGGACCTAAAGCTTTTCTAATTAATGGCAACGCATTAATTGCTGAAGTTGCGCTTTCCAACTGTCTTCCACCATGATTTGAAACTTGAATAGCATCAGCTCCTTCATTTTTTATTTTTAAAGCATCATCTTGTGACATCACTCCTTTTACTACCAGTTTTCCTTTCCATGCATTTCTTATTCGTTTTAAAGTTTCCCAATCAGTTGAACCTCTACTTTCACTTCTGACAAATTTATTTCCTCCTTTTGATGTTTCATAATTCATTGGTTTTGGAATACCATATAATAAAGTTGAAATTGACCAGTTAGGGTGAGTAGCAAAATCAAAAAATTGTTTAGGTCCAATTTTAAATGGAACTGTAAATCCATTTTTATCATCTTTAGCTCTTCTAAATTGAATTGGAACATCTACTGTTAATACTAATGTTTTATATCCAGTTTTTTCTGCTCTATCTAAAAGTTCCATTACAAATTTTTCATCTTGAAATATATATAACTGTAGCCAAGATCTTCCTTCAGTAAATTCATACATTTTTTCTAAAGCAGTTGTTGATGCCATAGATACACATGTAGGAATATTATTAACTATACTTTCTTTAGCTAACATTTTGTCTGCGCCAGGCCAAGTCAAATTACACATTCCCATAGGTGCAAATCCAAAAGGAAGATCGTATTTAATGTCAAAAAGTTTTTTACTTAAATTTCTCTTTTCAACATTTCTAAGAACTTTTGGCTCAAGTCTTATTTGATCTAATGCAGCGCTATTTAATTCACAAAGTTTCTCGTCTCCAGCGGCCCCATCTACAAAATCAAAAAACATTTTTGGAAGTCTTTTTTTTGCAAGTTTACGCGCATCATCAAGACTATGTATTTTTTTACTTGGTGTAATATTTTCACTCATAAATTATTTTTTATATGCTCTTTTAGACTAATTTTTTTACTTTTATCTATAAAATATGCATCATGATTTTTTCTTGAAGAATAAACTTCCGTCGCTTTTCCGTCAATAAAAAGCACTGCCACACCATCATCAATAGCTATTCCTTCGGGTAACTTGTTGTTTTTAATGTTTTCTTGAAATTGATTTATTCTTTCATCTTCAGATGAATGTGGAGTACAACTTCCGGAGATTAAATTTATGCCTCGTATAGGTTTTAATCCTGAACCTTTCGAGTCTGATAATATCCAATCAAACCAACAAACTGCTCCCGCACTAACTCCTGATAAAATTATTCCTTTGTTGTAAGCTTCTTTAAATATTTCTATTAAGTTATTTTTTTCCCAAATTTTAAGCATGTAAAAAGTATTTCCTCCACCAACATAGATTAAATCTTTGCTTAAAAGCCAGCCCTTAAAACCTTCTATTTTTGAGCAAAGACTAAAGTGTGATAATTCTAAGTTAGAATTTTCAAATCTTTTATAAAATAAATCAATTTTTTTTTGATTATCTTTACTTGCAGTAGGTAAAAATCCAATTTTAAAATTTTTTGTATTTAGTTTACTTAATACGAATTGATCCAGACTTTCATCTGTTTCATGCGTGAATCCTCCACCGCCAATAGATATTATTTTTTTTTTATTCCTGTCCATGGACTTGGTTCTTTTGGAATATCATTATTTATTCCTCTGACAATCTCACCTTTGACATCATACATTGGAAGTTTGCATAATTCTCCTTTATGAATCTTTCCATTTGTGCAATCAACATCAAGTAATGTTCCTGGGCCATAATTACTATCTTGCATATGAACAATTCCAACACCACAAACTTGATAAGGTGACCAAGTACTTGATGTAACTTCTCCAACAACTTTACTATTGATTTTTAGACTTTTACCTCTAATTGCAGTTCCGCCATCAACTCTTATACCCCAAGTTAGACATTTTTTATTAGCTTTTAGTAAAGCTTCTTTGCCAATGAAATTTTCTTTATCTATGTCAACAAATCTTCCAAGTCCTACAGAATAAGGGTTTGTTTTATTTGTAAAATCTTGACCAGCTGACAAAAGACCAGCTTCGATTCTTCTACATCTAAATACTGGAGTAGCCGTTATTATCATTCCCATTTTAGAACCTTCTTCAAGTATTAAGTCTCCTAATTTTTCAATATTATTTTCTGGACGAAAATATATTTCCCATCCTAGTTCATTGCTAAAGCCTGAACGACTTATTATAGTTTTTTCTCCTGAAATATTAACTTCTATCCAATCAAAATATTTCCAATTTGAAGAAATATTTGTTTTGGTTAAAATGTCTAGAAGTTCCATAGATCTTGGACCTTGTACTTGACTAATCCATACATTAGGTTCATCAATTTTTACATTTAAACCTTCTGCTTGCGCTTTGTACCAGGAAAACATATCTCCTTCAGCTTGAGCAAACCAATACTTATTTTGATCTATCCTTAATAATATTCCATCTGTGATCATCCCCCCATCATGATAACAAGCAAATTGATAAGAACATCTTCCAATTTTTATTATAGAAATATCTCTAGGAAATATTTTTTGCAAAAGTTTTAAAGAATCAGGTCCTGAGATTTCATAAGGATGTTCTCCGGTGTGTCGAAAAATTAATTCTTGTCTTATTTTCCAATACATTTCATCTGCTGTTGCATTAGAAAGTTTTTCAGGAGTGAGACGCCCAGCATAAATCGAATATTCTGGATCGAAAGGTAATTCTTGATAAGTTAAAGGATGTAAACCTATAGTTCTTGCTAATTCTAAAGCACTTTCTCCTTCAGAAATACTTGGTTTAACAGTAAACCTGTACTTATTTAATATTTTGTTCATTTATTTAATCATGCAAATTAGTTTAACTATCAAATACAATCAATAAAAACGTAGCAATTTTGCCTGTTGCTAACCATGTCTCAAATTGTTAACTTCCCGTTTTTTAAAGAGAGGGAAAAATATGAAAAACATTATAAAATTGATATCAGTTTCTTTGATATCTCTGTTAGTAACATTTTCTTCAGCCAATGCATCAAGTGGAGTATTTAAATTATCACACGATCTTGGATTTGGAAAAGATACTAATTTAGACGCAATTACGAAAGGACGTTTGTTCCAAGTAGTAATAATGACTCAAAATAGATTGGTAAGAAAAAATCTTGATGGAGTTACATCGCCTGAACTAGCTACAGATTGGTCTGGAAATTCAGATGCAACTGAGTGGACTTTTAATCTTCGTAAAGGAGTTAAATTTCATGATGGTTCAGATTTTGATGCAGAGGATGTAAAATATTCTCTAATGAGAGTTAAAGATCCAGATATTGGATCTCCAGCAAAAAAAAGTATGAGTTCTGTAACTGATATTGAAGTTGTAGATTCACATACAGTAAAAATGAAATTAAACACTTCATTTGCTGATTTTCCATTATTATTAACAGATTATAGATTAAGAATGATACCTTCAGGATCTGGAGATACTATTGGACAAACTGGAATAGGAACTGGTCCTTTTATAGTGGAAAAATTTGATGCAGAAGGAACAACAATTCTAAAAGCAAATCCAGACTATTGGGAAGGTGCACCAGGACTTGCAGAAGTTCATGTAATTGCAATACCTGATGGAGAAGCAAGAGTACAAGCGCTTCTTACTGGCCAGATTGATATGAATAGATATGTTCCATTTGCTCAGAAAAAAATATTTGATGGAAATTCTAAATTCAAAACTACAGTAGTGCCAACAGGTAACTGGAGAGGTATGGTCATGAGAACCGATACTGCTCCTTTTGATAATCCTAAAGTAAGAAAAGCAGTACGTATGGCAGTTGATAGACAAGAACTTGTTGATCTTGTTATGGGTGGAGCAGCAACAGTATCTTGTGATACACCAGTAGCACCATCTGATCAATATCGTCTTGATATGGATTGTTCTCAAGATATTAATGGAGCCAAGAAGCTTTTAAGTGAAGCTGGATATCCAAATGGAATTGAGATGACTATTCATGTATCTACAAAAGAACCTACATGGCCAACAATTGCTGAAGTAATGCAACAACAGTTAGCTAAAGCAGGTATTAAAGCAGATATTCAAATGACTCCTTCAAAAAGTTACTGGAAAGAGACTTGGATGAAAAAAGCTGTTGCTATGACTCGTTGGAATGAAAGACCGGCAGATAGTATTTTGCATGAAGCTTATCACAGTGGTGCAAAATGGAATGAATCTTTCTATAAAAGTGCATCATTTGATAAAAATTTAGCAGATGCTAGAGGTGAGCTTGATTTTGGCAAAAGAAAAAAAGCTTATCAAAACGCACAAAAAACTTTATGGGAAGAAGCTGGAACTATGATTCCATATCATGTATCTAAATTAGTAGTTACTTCTTCTAGAGTAAAAAACCTTGATGAAGTTGAGGTTTTTTCAGTTAGATGGCATAAAGTACAAGTAGATTAATATAAATTATTTTTTACAGGCCTTATTTATTTAAGGCCTGTAAAAATGTTTCATTTACTAATATTTATTTTAAAATTAAGAACAATAATCTTAATTATGTTTTTTTTAATAATAAAAAGAATTTTACTAGGTTTAATCACCTTATTTATAGTTTCATTAATTACTTTTGTTGGAACAGAAGTTTTACCCGGAGATGCGTGTACCACTTATCTTGAAAGAGAAGCATATGGCGCAGCATTAGAGGCATGCTATAAAAGATTAGGTTTAGATATTCCTGCGCATGAAAGATATCTTTCTTGGGCATATAATGTAATCCAAGGAGATTTTGGATATTCTTTAAGTGGACAAATGCCAATTAACGAGGTTTTAGGGCCACGAGTAAAAAATTCTATGGTTTTAGCTTCAGCGGCTATAATAATTGGAATTCCATTAGCTCTAATACTCGGCATAATCACGGCACTTTGGAGAGATAAATTGCCAGATATTACAATTTCAACAGTAACAATATTTGCAATGACAATTCCAGAATTTATAAGCGCTACCCTATTAATTTTAGTAGTAGCTATTTGGTTAGAATTGCTACCTGGAATAGTGATAGTACCTACGGATGTTACTATAACTGAATTACTTCCAAATATAATTTTACCTGTAATTGCTATAGCAATGATAATGACAGCACATATGGCTAGAATGGTTAGATCTAGCGTTATTCAAGTAATGGCAAGCGATTATGTTCAAATGGCAATTTTAAAAGGGGTACCTTACTGGAAAATGGTTTTCAAACATGTTTTACCAAATGCATTATTGCCAGCAATAAATGTTGTCGCCTTGACTATTGCTTGGCTTTTAGGAGGAGTTGTTGTTACTGAAGTGGTATTTAATTATCCTGGGTTGGGACGTTTAGTAATTGAATCTATATCTAATAGAGATCTACCAACTGTACAAGCTTTAGCAATTATTCTTGCATCAATTTACGTAAGTATAAACTTAATAGCAGATTTATTGACACTAATGTTAAATCCAAGATTAAAAACTTTACAAATTAGAAAATAATATGGAAATAAATAAAGTTTCAGATTTCAAAAAAAAAAGTATTTTCTTTAAAGTTTCTGAGGTGTTGGTGACTATGGCATCTAAGCCATCTGGATTTATAGGTTTAAGTATTTTAGTTTTTCATATTTTATTAGCTTTTCTAAGTCCATATTTGGCACCATACGATTTTAAAGCAATTGACCCTACTCTTATGCTTCAAGCACCATCTTCAGAATATTGGTTTGGAACCGACAGCTTAGGAAGAGATGTTTTTACAAGAACAATTATGGGGGGAAGAACTGCTCTTACAATAACCTTTTTTGGATCTTTAATAGCTTTACTTTGGGGCGGCTTGTTAGGAATTTTTTGTGGATTGGTTGGAGGCAAAATAGATGATGTAGTTATGAGAGTAGTCGATGCTTTTTTATCAATCCCATGGATATTGGCAATGTTGTTAATAGTATCTTTATTAGGTACTTCAACCGAAGTTTTAATACCTGCACTTGGTTTCTTTTATGGTAAGGGAATAGTTAGAGTTGCAAGAGCTGCAACACATGATGTAATTGCAAAAGATTTTATCGTTTCTGCACGTGCTAGGGGTCACAGCAACTTATCTATAATTTGGAACGAAATAATACCAAATGTAAGAGATGCTATTTTAGTTGAAGGAGCAATGAGATGGTCTTGGATGTTATTAGGGTTTAGTTCTTTGTCTTTTTTAGGATTTGGCGTAAGCCCTCCAACACCAGATTGGGGGTTAATGATTTCAAATGCTAGAGGACTCATGTCTTTTGCTTATTGGGCTGTGATTGCTCCAATAGTTGGCCTGAGTAGCTTAATAATTGGAATAAATTTGACAGCAGATGCATTTGCTAAAGCATTAGGAATTGATAGATCAACTAAGGCCCCAGTATAATTTATGGAAGAAATAATTCAAAAAGTTAAAAATTTATCTGTTGGTTTTAAAAGCCAAAAAGGTGATGAGATTTCAATTCTCAAAAACATAACAACAAATATTAAAAAAGGTGAGACTGTTGGAATAGTTGGAGAATCTGGATCTGGGAAAAGTACACTCGCATTAGCAATGATGGGATATGTTAAACAAGGTCTATATACCATGGAAGGTGAATGTGTATTTAATTCATCTAATCTTCTTAATATGAGTAACAGAGAGTTAGAAAAAATTAGAGGGAGAAAAATAGCAATGATACCTCAAAATGCAGGCCAATCTTTAACTCCAAATTTAAAAATAGGTTATCAAATAGATGAGGCATTAAAATTACATACAAATTTAAATAAGAATGAAAGAGATAAAAAAATTTCAGAATTGCTCAATAAAGTTAGACTTCCCTCACCAGAAACTATAGCGCTTAGATATCCACACGAACTATCAGGTGGTCAACAACAACGAGTTGCAGTGGGCATGGCATTAGCAGGTAACCCTGACTTGCTTTTATTAGATGAGCCAACAACTGGTTTAGATGTAACAACACAAGCACACGTTTTAGAACTTTTAAATTTCATTGCAAAAGATACTGGAACTTCAATGGTCTATGTTAGTCATGATCTTGGAGCTATAGCACAAGTCAGCGATAGAATAATTGTAATGTATTCAGGAGAAATTGTTTTAGAAGGTCCCGCAAGAGATATTTTAAAAAAACCAATTCATCCCTATACTTATGGTCTTTTAAAATCTATTCCTAAACTATCTTTAGCTGGCTTACCAGACTCAATGCCAGGCAGTCAACCTCAACCAGGGGCAAAAACAAAAGGATGTAGTTTTTATGATAGATGTAATTTAGCAGAAGACAAATGTAAAAAAAATTCACCCAATCTTGAATATGTTGGTGAATTTAAAACAAGAGTTAGATGTTTTAATTATAAAAAATTAATTGAACAAAAAAGTGAAAAACAATCAAATATTAAAAGAAATGAAAAAAATATCAAAATAAATGAAATACTAAACTTAACTGATGTTTCAATAAGTTATGCCAAACAAAAATTATTAGATCAAATTTTAAATAAAATTACAGATACAAATCCAACAGTAAAAGATATTAATATTGATATTAACAAGGGAGAAACAATAGCTCTTGTTGGAGAGTCAGGTAGTGGTAAATCAACCATTTTAAAATCAATAGCGGGTTTGCTTAGAACTAAAGAGGGAAATATAAAATTTGACCAAGATAGAGTTTTATCAAATGATTTAAAGAAAAGAAATTCAAGTGATCTTAGAGCCATCCAATTAATTTTTCAAAATCCTGATGAGTCTTTAAATCCAAACCATACCGTAGAAGAAATTCTTGCACAGCCTTTAAAATTATATTTTGGTTTATCAGGAGAAGAATTAAAAAATAACATCATTGAACTTCTTGAAAAAGTAAGACTTGGTAAATTTTATATGGCAAGATATCCCAGACAATTATCTGGAGGTGAAAAACAAAGAGTAGCAGTAGCAAGAGCTTTTGCTGCAAAACCAGATATAATACTTTGTGACGAAGTCACCTCAGCTCTTGATGTATCTGTGCAGGCAGCAGTTCTTAATTTACTCCAAAAATTGAAAGAAGATTTTGGCACAACTTACATTTTTGTTTCTCACGATCTAGCAGTTGTTAGAGCTATAAGTGATAGAGTTGCAGTTTTATATCAAGGCCGATTGTGTGAAATTGGACCATCAAAAAATGTTTATAAATTTCCATCGCATCCTTATACAGAAGTTTTGTTAGGTGCAGTTTTAGAACCTGATCCTGATATAAAACCGAAACTTGTTGCAGAAGATATTGTTGAAGATAAACCTCCTGAAAAAGGATGTTGTTTCCAAGGTCGTTGTCCAAGATTTCTAGGTGATAAATGTAAAAATGAAACTCCACCGTGGCAAATTGGCGACAATGGAAATGCTATAAGATGTCATATAAACATTAAGGATTTAGAAAAGAAACAAAATGGAAATTAAAAAAGTTGTTGTTATTGGTTCTGGAACAATGGGAAGTGGTATAGCTGCGCAACTTTGCAATGCTAATATTCCAGTAGTTTTATTAGATTTAACTACCGATATAAGCGAAAAAGCAAGAGAAAGAATTTTAAAATCAAGACCACCTTTACTAATAGATAAGTCAAAAATAAATAATATTAATGTTGGGAATATTAATGACGACTTCAAAGAAGTTAGCGAAGCAGATTGGATTGTAGAAGCTGTTGTTGAAAGAATAGATATAAAACACAATATTTACGAAAAAATATTTAAAGAAAGAAAATCTGGCTCAATAGTATCTTCTAATACGTCGTCAATTCCAATTAAAATTTTATCTGAAAAACTTTCAGAAGAAGAAAAAAAAGATTTTTGTATTACTCATTTTTTTAATCCTGTTAGGTATATGGATCTTTTAGAAATAGTTAAAAGTGAAAATAACGATTTAAATAAAATAAACTCTTTAAAAAAGTTTTGTGAAAATGATTTAGGAAAAGGAACGTTGATTTGTAATGATACACCAGGTTTCCTCGGAAATAGAATAGGTGTTTACGCTATGCAAGTTGCAATGACCGAAGCGTTTAAAATGAAACTAACAATCGAAGAATCCGATGCAGTTTTTGGCAGACCAATGGGAATACCAAAAACTGGAGTTTTTGGCTTGTATGATTTAATTGGAATAGATTTGATGGCCGATGTTTTGAAAAGTTTTATTAAAGAACTACCTGAAAATGATGAATTTCAACAAGTTGCAAAAGAAATACCATTAGTCAAAAAACTTATAGAAACTGGCTATACAGGAAGAAAAGGTAAAGGTGGTTTTTATAGAATGAATAAAACTGACAATAAAAAAGTTTTAGAAGGAATTAATTTAGAAACTGGAGAATATTCTATTTCAAAAAAATTTAACTTAGGATCGGAAAAAATGGATATTGTAAATTTGATTAATAGAAAAGATAAATATGGAGAATATGCTTGGTCAGTTATTTCTAAAATAATTAAATATGCATCTTCATTGGTTCCAGGAATTACTGATAAATTTAATGATATTGATGAGGCTATGAGATTAGGTTTTAATTGGACAAAAGGACCTTTTGAAATATTAAAAGAAATAGGAGTAAAAAATTTCTTTGAAAAAATTGAATCTTTTGAAAATAATAAATTTTTAGAAAATCTTTCTAAAACAAAAGATGAAAATTTTTATGGTGAAAGACAATTATATACTGATTTAGAAACACTTGGTAAAATTAAACCTAAAGCAATAAAAGTAGACAAAAATAACTCAGCTGAAATTTATAGATTTAATGATTTTAACATTGTTGAATTTACAACAAAAGCTAATGCATTGGATTATGACTCAATGGATAGTTTAAAAAATGCAACTGACAAACCATTAATAATAATTAACGAGGCAATGCAATTTTCAGCAGGTGTTAATTTATCATACACAATGGACTTTGCTAACAAAGGAGATTTTAGATCTATTGAAAAATTTGTAAGATACTTTCAGGAAACCTGCAAACATCTAAAGTATTCAAAATATCCTGTAATATCAGCACCTTCTGGTTTGGCTCTTGGAGGAGGTTTTGAAGTTCTTTGTCAAAGTAATTTTGTTGTATCACATACTAATATAGTAGTTGGCCTTGTCGAAACTATTGTTGGCTTAATCCCAGCAGGAGGAGGTTGTAAGGAAATGCTATGGAGATGGTCACAAACTGAAGAAGCAAAAAATGATCCAGATTATGCGCCATTAAAAGTATTTGATATTATTGGTTACGCTAAAACAGCTACCTCAGCAATAGAAGCTGAGCCTTTAAAATATTTAAAACCCGAAGATAAAAAAATAATGAGTAGAAATAGCTTGCTATCTATTTCAAAAGAAATTTTAGAAAATAATAAAGAATTTTCTCCACCTAAGGAGTGTAAATTTAAATTATCTGGAAAGCCGCTTAAAGAAAAAATGATTAAGCTTTTAGAAAAACTTTATAACGATAAAGTTATTTTAGATCATGGTATGGAAGTTGGAAAGGAATTAGCCAATGTTTTAAGTGGTGGAGAAACTGATGTTGACAAGGAACTGTGCGAAGATGACCTGTATAAATTAGAACTGAATGCCTTTATGAAACTTATAGAAAGTAACAAAACCCAAGAAAGGATTAAACATACCTTGGCTACCGGTAAACCCTTAGTAAATTAATAATTTATGAAAAAAAAATTAACAAAAAAACAAATTAATAACGCATCAGATATTTTAATATCTTGGAAAAAAAAGATGCCGTATTATTATGGAACGGCTATAATCATTGTTTTTTTAATAGTACTATTCAAGTAATTTAAAATAATTAATAAAATCCGGTCTTAAAACATATTGAACTTTGTTCCCAACTTTAATTTTTTTTAAAGCATCTAATCCATAAATTACTTTTCCAATTGGAGTATATTCGCCCACATATAATGGAATTTTTTTTAATGTTATAAAAAATTCACTATCTTCAGTATTAAACGCATCATTTCTTGCAAATACCACACTCCCTTCATCAAATTTAAAATTTTCATTAAGTTCCGATTTTAAAGTTCCTAAACCAGACTTTCCACTTCCTACTTTAAAATAATTAATTTTGTCAATATTACCAAATTCCAGATCACCAGCTTGTATAAGTGTATCTTCTATAACTTTGTAAAAAGCTGAACGATTATAAGATCCATTCTGTATTAGATTTTTAAATCTTTTTACAGCATTTGGTGAAAGTTTAGGATTAAGTTCTATAATAACATTTCCACATTCTACATTCATAATTGCAATATTTTGTCGATTGGTAAATTGTATTTTTTCTGGATCAACATTTTCTACAAAAAGACATTTATTTTTTATTATAAAAAAAAAACTAAAAGAAAAAATTCCTAGTAAAATTAAAAAGATTAATAATATTTTTTCAGAAAATGATGTTTTTATTGTTTTAATCATTACAATTTAAAATTTTCTATTTTTTTTATACCATTTTTTATAAATTCTATTTTATTAAATAATATTGAGTCTTTGGTTGTTATATTTTTTATTTTTGTTTCATCAGTCATTAAAAAAGAAAAAACTTCAGCCATATCTTCTGATGCAACTGATTTAGAATATTCAGTAAGGAAACCATTTGTTTTATCGTATAAATCTAAACCTAGACGGTCAGAACAAGTTGAGCATTCTGCATATTCAAATGATTTATCATTAAAATTTGACCAAATTTCTTCATTAAAAATATTCTTAAAGCTATTATGAATCATGTGAAAAACCTCATGATGTATTACTCTTTTGAAATATTTTTCGTTAAAATT
>CACLAC010000015.1 GCA_902604785.1 uncultured Pelagibacteraceae bacterium | reverse complement strand
GAATTAATCAGTTCTTTATTATAGTCCATCATATGATCGTCATACTTTGAGAAATATGAGTATTTAGGTTCATTTGCTAATTCAAACATTTTTTCTCCCATCCAAAATGGAACTATCTTATCTTGTTCTCCATGCATAATTAATACTGGGGATTTAATATTTTTTATTTTCTTATCACTTTCATATCTATCTTTGAGAAGTAACCTAATTGGAAAAATAGGATATTTTGACTTACCGGCAGCCACCATTGAAGTGAAGGGCGATTCTAATATTATGCCTGCAAAATTTTTATTTTGTGCAA
The DNA here is from genome assembly GCA_902604785.1 of uncultured Pelagibacteraceae bacterium. GTDB lineage: Bacteria > Pseudomonadota > Alphaproteobacteria > Pelagibacterales > Pelagibacteraceae > Pelagibacter. Next base: position 12,772 of record CACLAC010000015.1, on the reverse strand, counting down.
TTTCAGTAGTTACTCCAGTACCAAGCGACTCTCCATATATTATAATATTTTCTTCAAATACTCCTTGTTTTATTAACCATTTAACAGCACTTCTTGCATCCTGATAAAGACCTTGTTCTGTGGGTTCTCCTTTGTTCCCACTAAATCCTCTCCATGAAAGTAATAAAAAATTAATATTCATATCTTCAAAGTGATTAATCTTATGTATTCTATTTTCTAATGATCCAGCATTCCCATGAAGATAAAGGATAGTTTTAAATTTATTAATATCTTTATTATGATACCAAGCTAATAAATCAATATTGTCTTCTGTTACGATTTTTACTTTTTCAATATTTACGGTTAATCTGTCTCCCTCATAATTATTTTCTGTTGGATGATATAAAAGACTTCTTTGAAAAATATATAATCCAAGTGTAGCAAAAAAATAGACTAAAACGACTATACTAACTAAAATTAAGTTATACATTTTTTTATTATTCATTTTTATTTTTAAGGATAAAATATAAGTAACTAAAAATACAGATTATTAGATAAACTGTAAAAGAAATTTTAAAACTTTGAACTTCTTCTCTTCCTAAAAATTGGCAAAAATCAATAATTAAACCAATTCCCCACTGCATAACAAAAGTACCAACAAAAATAAGTAGGTTAAATGATGTTAATGATTTACCAGCTAAACTTGTTGGAAAAGATAAAGCTACAGCAGGTTGGGTCAGTGTTAATACTATTGAAGTAAGTATATAAATTGTAAAATGTAATGCTCCTGCATTTTCTCCTAAAATTATTATAACAAGTAGTGATAAATAACTAATTGGCAATCCTAACTTCATTAATTTCATTGACTCAATTCCAAGCTTTGTAATTTTTGGTAAGATGTAACCAAAAATAAAAAAAGCAAATAGCATAGTAACATTTATCCAAAAAAGACCAGTTGCGCTCTCTAAAGGAGTATACCCTGCAACTCTAACCATCCAAGGTCCAGCCCATAAGGTTTGGATTGCAACCATTCCTCCATAATTGAATAAGCCCAATGGAATTGTGCTCCTAAAAAATTTGCTTTTCCAAACATCTATTAAGGATCCGACTCTTGTTTCTTGGTTATTATTTTCTATTTCCCATTTAGGAATGAAAAGTAATGTTAAAACTATAACAATGAGTATTAAAATAGCTATTAAACCAAATATCCACCTCCAACCAATAATTGGTAATAAAATTTGTACGGGTAAAGTGGAAAAAACAAAACCCATTGAAAGTACCATTAACATCCAAGCGTTTGCTCTTTGCTGATACTCATCTGCAAACCAAATTCTATAACCAGTTAATGGACCCATTAAACAAGCACTTACACCAACTCCAATTAAAATTCTTGAAATAAGTAAACCAGAAAAACTTTTGGCTAAAGCAAATGCAATAGTTCCGATGATTGCAATTAATAAAAATGATGAAACAATTTTTTTAGGACCATGCCTATCTAGTAAATATCCAAGAGGTATTTGCATAGATGCAAATCCTAAAAAATAACCACCGGCTAATAACCCTAGGTTTCCAGCTGTTAGATTGAAATCTGTAGTTAATAATGGCGATAAAGTTGCTGTAATTGCTCTTAAAAGAGCAGATATAAAATACCCACAAGCAAATACAAAAAATATAAAAACCGCTTTTTTAATCGGTAAAATATTTTTCTCCATTAATTTTAAATTAAAAATTTAATGATATATCTCTATGAATGGAGTTACAACGTGCAACCATTTTAGCTTGTTCCTTAGTTAAACGCGATTGAAGTCTTAAACCTATATTATGCTTTATTACTGAATTATATTTTTCAAGTTCTGGCATTAGGTTTTTAGATGCATCTTCTCTCCAGCTAATTTCTTTTTCAAATAGCATACTTAATTCATAGCTGGCATCTGAAATTTTGCTAAGATCTTTTTCTTCACTATCAATCAAAGAATATAAATCGTCTAATCTGTTTGCAATTTCTTCTGATCCCGAAATCTCTCCAAGTTTTTCAAACAAACTATCTATAATTGAAATTGAATTTTCATAATCAGCATTAGCTATATTTTTCTTTAAATTATTAATTTCTGAAGAAAGATTATTTAAATTTTCATGATCATTTATAAACATAGCAATTTGGTCTAGATTATCGTAAGCTTGATCAACATTTTTTTTGTATCTTTTTGTCTGAGTATTTTTTGCTTTTTGAATAATTTCAAATTCTTTATTTTTAGATACCCAATTTTCTGGAATTTGTTTTTCTATTTCATCAATTTCTAACTTGTAATCTTCGATCTTTAGCTGAATTTTATTTTTTTCTACCAAATCATCCTTCTCTAAATTTCTAATGGCAGATTTTGATTTTTCTATTTTATTTTCTATTTTTCTAATCTTTTTTTGTTTTTTTCTTACACTAAAATGAAGATCTCTGTAATCCTCAGCAAATAAGTTATATTCTTTTTCTGTTTTTTGAAGTTTATTTACTAAAGCAAAAGTTAATAAAGCATTTTCAAAATGCTCTTCAAAAATGTCTAATTTATCATTAGGAAGATTAGAAGGAACCTTCTTTTGAAAATCTGTGATGGCTGCTCTAATTTTTTGTTCTTCATTATTGTAAATGGCAAATTTATATTCTTGCAAACAATGTTGAAGCTTAGGATTCATTGGTGGTGGTGCCACATGAGACGTTAAGTATGTTCTTGCAGGCAAGTAATTTACTAAGGTTGGATAAAAACCTACAATTCCAAGTCCTACTAATTGTAATACTATAAAAGGAACTACCCCTTTCCAAATGTTCAAAGTAGTAATAAATTTAGGTGCAACTCCTTTTAGATAAAATAACGCAAAACCAAAGGGTGGAGTCAAAAATGAAGTTTGCAAGTTAACCCCAATCATTACTCCTAACCATATTGCGCTAACATTGGCTCCTGTTTCAGCCAATAATATTGGTGCAATAATAGGAACAACAACTACCGCAATTTCTATAAAATCAAGAAAAAAACCTAAGAGAAATATTACTGCCATCACAACAATAAATTGAGTCCAAAATCCACCTGGCAGATCTTGTAAAAAATCTCTTACTAATTCTTCACCCCCAAAAGCTCTAAAACCTGAAGTTAACATCGCTGCACCTAAAAGAATTATAAAAACCATAGAAGTGGTTACACAAGTTTCAGTAACAACCTCTTTTAAAACATCATTAACTTTAAATGCTCTCCAAAAACTCCAAACAATACCAATTAAAAAAGTTGCAGTAAAAAAAGCTGTAACAAGAATTGCAGCAAAGTCTCTGGTTTCTACAGCTTTAATATTTAAATTAAAATTTTTTGAAAGTATAAATATAGGAATTATAGATATAACGCTTATTAGCAATGGATAATATGCATCCTTTTTACCTTGATGTAATCGATAACCAGCCATTATAGTGGCTCCTATTGCACCAATAGAACCAGCTTGGTTTACAGTTGCTATACCCATTAATATAGATCCAAGAACTGCAAATATTAATGCAAGTGGTGGAATTATCACCATGATGACTTTCATCCAAAATTTAAAATCAAATTGACCTTTGAATGGAACTGGAGGAGCTGACTTAGGATTTATTCTTGCATATACGAATACATACAACATATACAAGCCAACAAGTACTAGCCCAGGCAATAATGCTCCAAGAAACATATCTCCAGCACTGGTAGAGCCCACTCTAAACTCACCAGGCATATTAAACTCTCCTGTTATTAATTTATAATCTGCCTGCCTCATAGTATTTGCTACATCTGCAGCACTAGCTAATTGGTCAGCAATAATAATTAAAACAATTGATGGGGGAATTATTTGACCTAGTGTTCCAGATGAACAAACAATTCCACTTGCAAGACTTCTATCATATTTATTATTCAACATAGTAGGTAATGAAATCAAACCCATAGCAATTACAGTTGCCCCAACTATTCCTGTAGTAGCTGCAAGTAATGCACCTACAAATATAACTGAAATTCCAAGTCCTCCAGGAATAGGACCAAATAATTGACCCATAGTTACTAAAAGATCTTCAGCAATTTTTGATTTTTGCAACATTATCCCCATAAAAATAAATAAAGGTATTGCAATTAAAGTATCAGTTTCTACATCCCAATAATTACTCCTGAAATTTGTAATCCCTGCTGTCAACCATTCTATTGGTCCATCGGTTGCATAATATGCACCTGCATCTCCTTCAAATAGATATCCGAAGAAAGCTGCAAGACCTATTGAGATAATAGCTGAGCCTGGTAATGCAAAAGCAACAGGGAAACCTGATGCCAATGCCACAATCATTATTAATACTAGTAAAGCTAAAAATAAATGTTCCATAAATTATTTTTTCAAAAGTACATAACTGCTACTCATAAAATAACTTGTAAATTGAGTTAGCATAGTTACCGCGAATACAGCTAAATATACTGCCATTAAATATAGTAGATATAAACCATTAGAACCTTGTTGAGTAATTTCAAAGGAAATTACCGGTCCATTAATAATGCTAGCTTTTCCACCCATACCTAAAAATAAAACTATTAGACAAAGTGGTATACCCAATAGCAATGATCCAAGAGAATTTGTCCAAGCTTTCTTTCTCTCACTAAAACCAGTGTACAAAACATCAACTCGTACATGTCCCTCATGCATTAAAGCGTACGCGCTAGCAAATAAATAAAGAGCAGAGTACCAGAAACGAACTAAATCACCTTGAAAAGCTTGTTCATATTCAAATATAAATCTTGATATTACAATGAAAAATTCACTCGCAACAACCAAAACGGCCAACCAAATAAAACCTACTGATCTTGTAAAATAACCAATTACAAATGAAATTAATATTAAAGGAAAATGAACAAAAGTAATTCTAAACGCTGGAATAACTAATTTAACTTTTAAAGTTTCACCAAAAATTGGTTCAACTAATTTTTCTACAACCATAAATGAAACTATTAAATCTGCGATTCCAACAATCAAAACTGCCCAAAAAGATGAACGAATAATATAAGCAGTAAAATTCGTAAGAATTTTTGAGTCAGTTTCTAAGCTTTGCTTAATTGATTTTACTACATAAATAATTGCTAATAGTATTGAGGCAAAATAAAAAAATAATTGTATATAAGCTGTTGTTAGTACTGAATCTTCCAGTGGTTTGCCTAATTTTTTAAATCCAAATAAACCATGGTGTGAAAATAGCTTTTTAACACCAGGCCATTCAAACCAAACTGTTAAAACATTGTTTATTAAAAAAACAAAAGTAATAGCTAATATTGAATAACAAAAAATTCTTATCAATATGGGTAAGTTACTTTTTGTAATCATAAAACAAAAAAATTTTTTAAATTATTAAAAAAGGGCCCTAAAAAAGGGCCCTTAATATTAAATTTTACTCAAACTTTAAGTATTATAATCCTAAAGCTCTGTTTCTTTGTGCAATATATGGTGAGTCTGACAAGTTAGTCCAAGCACCAATCTCTGTACGTGCTTTAACGAAAGCTTTATGAACTCTCGCAGCAAGATCACTGTGTTGTTGAACTTCATCATAAACTTCAGCAGCACCTTTAGCAAAAGCATCGTAAACTTTGTCGCTAAACTTCTCAAGTTTAACACCATGGTCGTTTACTAGACGTGCTAATGCTGCACCATTTTTAGCATTGTATTCAGCCATTGTAATTTCATCTGCCCAAGCACACGCAGTTTTAATTATCATTTGGTCTGATTTTGACAGGCTTGTAAACCATGACTTATTAACACCACATGCTAACATCGAACCAGGTTCGTGCATACCAGGATAGTAATAGTATTTAGCAGCTTCATGGAACTTCATAGCTTCATCATTCCAAGGACCTACCCATTCAGTTGCATCGATTGCGCCTGAAACAAGGTTTTCATAAATTTGTCCACCAGGAAGTGAAATTGGAGAACCACCAAGTTTTCCAAGAACTTGTCCGCCTAATCCAGGCATACGCATTTTTAAACCTTTTAGGTCATTACCAGATCTAATTTTTTTGTTAAACCAACCGCCCATTTGAACTCCAGTGTTACCAGCGATAAAACTTTGAGTTCCAAAGTCGTCAGTTAGTTCATCCCAAAGCTCTTGTCCTCCACCATGGTGTATCCATGCATTGATTTCAGAATATGTGAAACCAAATGGGCACGCAGTAAAGTATCCAAAAGCTGGGTGTTTTTTAACCCAGTAGTAATCAGCTCCATGATACATTTGTGAGTTACCTGAAGCAACTTCATCAAATGAGTCAAATGCTTTAACTCTTTCGTTTGCAGCGTAATAAGTAACTTGAATACGTCCATCACTCATGTCGCTTAACCTTTTAGCAAGTCTTTGTGCACCTGTTCCTAGACCAGGAAAGTCTCTTGGCCAAGTAGCTACCATTGCTGCTTCTACTCTATCTGCAGCAACAGCTGGAGCAGCCAATGAAGATGCGGCTACAGCAGCAACACCAGTTACAGCAGCAGCTTTAAAGAACTTACGTCTTGAAGGTAATTTTCCCTTCAATGATTTTTTTTCTTTATTCATTTATTTCTCCTCTTAAGTTAATTAACTGTATTGATTTAAGCACATTATGACTTAGGAGTCCTTGATAATTTGTCTCAACTAAATAGAATTTGATAAAAACAATAAAAAAAATTTAAAAAATACAATCTAGAATTGAAAATCTAGTTTAAATCAAATACTTTTCCAGGATTCATAATATTGTTAACATCCAAGCTTCTTTTGATCGACTTCATAACAGGAAGATTATCAGGATGTTCTTTTAACAAGTAACCTTTTTTTTGTAATCCAATCCCATGCTCTCCAGTTATTGTTCCATCTAGTTCTAAAGCTTTTTCTATAAGTTTATCGCTATATTCTCTTATTAGTTTTTGTTTTTCTTTATCTTGAGGATCGTACAATAGAATAGAATGAAAGTTGCCATCTCCAACATGACCAACCATTGGTGCTATTAAACCATGGTCTTTAACATGTTTCTCAGCCCAAGAAACACATTCTACAAGTTTTGAAATTGGGACACATATATCAGTCGAATAAACTTTCATGTTCTTACCAAGAGCTTTAACTGAATAATAAACATCATGTCTTGCTTTCCATAATTTATTTCTTTCCTCAATTGACTCAGCCCATTTAAAATCACTTCCTCCATTATTTTTTGATAATTCTTCTACAATTTTTATTGCTTCTTTATTTGATTGTTCGCTACCGTGAAATTCAAAAAAAAGAGTTGGAGAAGCTTTAATATTATCTAGTTTTGAATATTTAATACTTATTTCCATTTGATCTTTATTTAACATTTCAATTCTTGCGATATTTACTCCATACTGTATTACTTCTTGTGAAGTAAGAACGGCTGAGTCTAGATCAGGAAAATAACATACTGCACTCACTATACTTTCTGGAATTGGAGACAATCTTAATTGAACTTCTGTAATAATTCCTAGTGTTCCCTCTGAACCAATAAATAAATTTGTTAAATTATATCCCGCAGAAGTTTTTTTTGCTCTACTGCCAGTTTTAATAATTTCTCCATTAGCCAAAACAACTGTTAAACCCGATACAACTGTACGCATTGTTCCATATTTTACTGCCATAGTTCCAGAAGCTGAGGTAGCCGCCATGCCACCCAAGGCAGCATCTGCCCCTGGATCAATTGGAAAAAATACTCCATCTTCTCTTAAATATTCATTCAATTGTTTTCTTGTTACGTTTGCTTGAACTCGACAATCAAAATCACTGGCATTAACATTTAATACCTTGTTCATTTTTTCAAGAGATATTGTAACTCCATTTGCATTACCAACTGCATTACCCTCCAAAGAAGTTCCAGTTCCAAATGGAACAACTGGAATTTTATTTTCATTACATAGTTTTAAAAATTTTGAAACTTCCTCATTAGTCTCAGGAAAGACTACTGCTTGAGATAATACTGGTTCATAAGTATCTTCTCCCCGAGCATAATTTCCTCTTGTTGACACAGAAGTGGAAAACCTGCCATTAAAAATTTTTTTTAATTCGTTTTGTACTTGTTCGTTCATTTTTTAATAAGATAACATCAATTTTAATATAAAAAATACTTAAATTAACCTACAATTTTCTTTATATTTTCTAATGCCTGGGAAATATTATCTTGGGAAGCTGCAAAACTAAATCTTACATAATCTATAGCTTTTTTCCCAAAAGCTGTACCTGGTACGATCGCTACTCCTGCTTCATGGAGGCATTTTTTTGCAAATTCTTTTCCATTCATTCCAGTTCCTATAACATTTGGAAAAGCATAGAATGCTCCACCAGGTAAACTACACTCAATTCCCTTAATGCTATTTAATCCTTCAAAAATTAACTTTCTTCTTTTGGTAAATTTTCCCATCATAAAATTAATTGAATCATCTGGACCATCTAAAGCAGCTATAGCTCCATATTGGATAGCTGCGTTAACACAAGAGTGATTGTTTACACAAAATTTTACCACATGATCTACAAGTTTTTCTGGCCACACTGACCAACCTAATCTCCAACCTGTCATAGAATAAGCTTTACTCCAACCGTCAAGTACAATTAATCGATCATATAAAAAATCATAGTCAAAAAAGGTTGGCATTTTTTTTTCATCAAAAATTTGTCTGCTATAAATTTCATCACTTAAAATTGCAACATGAGGAAATTTTTTTAATCCTTCAGCCAAATGATCTATTTTATCTTTTTCTGTGAATGCTCCCGTAGGATTGTTTGGATTGTTTATAATTATTAGTCGAGTTTTTTCATTAATTAAGGATAATATTTTTTCAGGATTAATTGAAAGATTTTTATTTTCAAGCATATTAATTGGAACTGCTTTTGCACCAGTATAATTAATCATGGATTCATAAATCGGAAAGCCTGGATCTGGATAAATTATTTCTGCACCTGGCTCACCAAATAGAGTTATTGCATAATACATTGTGGGTTTGCCTCCAGGCATGATAATTACTCTTTCTGGGTTAATATCCACATCATAAAGTTTTTTAATTTTTCTAGTAACAGCTTCTCTACACTCAATTATTCCATTAGGTAAAACATACCCATGATGTCCATCATCTAATGCTTTTTTTGTTGCATCTACTACATGTTTTGGTGATTTAAAGTCTGGTTGACCCAAGCTTAAATGAATTATTTTTTTTCCCTCAGCCTCCAATTTTTTTGCTTCTGCTAATATTTTAAATGCAGACTCAGTCCCTAATCTTTCAAGATTTTTTGCAAGTTTCATTTTTATTTTCTGTAAATAAGCTTTGAACTATCTAGCTCACTAAGATTTTTACATCCCATCAATATCATATTTCTGTTTATTTCATCGTGTAAATTTTGTAGTACTTTTTCAACTCCTTCTTGACCACCTACACTTAAACCAAATAAAAACATTCTACCAAAACTACATGCTTTTGCTCCAGCAGCTAATGCTTTTAAAACATGAGTTCCTCTTCTAACTCCACCATCTAATATAATTTCTAATTTATCCCCTACTGCGTCTGAAATTGCTTTTAGTTGATCAAAAGGTGATCTAGATCCATCTAATTGTCTTCCACCATGATTAGATATCATGATTGCAGTACAACCAATATCAATTGCTCTTTTTGCATCTTCAACAGACATAACTCCTTTTAAAGCAAATGGACCGTCCCATTTTTTGACAATATACTCTGCATCTTTCCAATTCATTGAAGGATCATATTGTTCATTAACATACTGTATAACTGAAGTTGTGATGTTTGTTCCTTTATCAGTTTTTTTAGCAACATTAGCTAGTTCAAACTTTTCATGAGTTAAATAATCAAAAACCCATTTTGGATGAAGGGCAAAACTCATAAGACTTTGCAATGTTAATTTTGGTGGTGTAGTAAAACCTGTCCTGTGATCTCTCTCTCTATTTCCTGCAACAAGTGTATCAACGGTAAGACACATTCCATCAAAACCTGCCCTTTTACTTCTTTCAATTAAATCATCTGTTATTCCTTTATCCTTATGAACATAAAGTTGAAACAATTTTGGACCACCAGATATATTTGATATTTCTTCTATAGTTGTATTTGCCATAGATGACATGCTGTAAAATGTTCCGAATTTTTGTGCGGCTCTTGCTGTGGCTTTATCGCCTTCATGATGGTATAATCTTTGCATAGCAGTTGGTGATAGAAAAACAGGTATATTAATTTTTTTTCCAAAAATAGTAGTTGATAAATCTGGTTTACCTACATTTGCAAGTACGTTTGGAATTAAATCACAATCATCAAATGAATTGGTATTTCTTTTTAATGTCACTTCATCATCTGCGCCTCCATCAATGTAGTGAAAAATAGGAGATGGTAATTTTTTTTTTGCAAGATTTCTAAAGTCTTCAAAATTATAACAATTCTTGATGCTCATTTAAAAATTAAATATTTCTAAATCTTAAATTATTTCTATTAAGATCACTTATCTTGGTGCAGCCCATTAATTTCATGTCTCTCTCTAGTTCAGCCTTATACTGTCCTAAGGCTCTTTCTACACCAGCTTGACCAGCAGCAGCTAAAGCATAAAGATATAATCTACCACCAGCACATGCTTTAGCACCTATAGATAAAGCTTTTAGCATATGAGTACCTCTTTGAAATCCACCTTCACAAATAACATCTATTTTGTCTCCAACTGCATCTACTATTTCTTTTAACTGATCAAATGGAGATCTTGACCCATCTAATTGTCTTCCACCATGATTTGAAACCATTATGCCTGTACATCCAATATCAACTGCTTTTTTTGCATCTTCAACGGACATAACTCCTTTTAAAGCAAAATGACCACCCCATTGAGAACATAATTTTTCAGCATCATTCCAATTCATAGATTGGTCTAACATAGTAGAAAAATATTTTCCGATGGAAGTGTTGGTGCTAGTACCTTCTTTTACATAATCTTGAAGATGAGGTAATTCAAATTTACCTTTTGTTAAATAGTTTATTCCCCACATTGGTTTAGTAGCAAAGCTAAATAAACTTGATAATGTTAATTTCGGAGGTGATGTAAAACCGGTTCTTAAATCTCTTTCACGATTTCCTCCTGTTATTGTATCTACTGTTAAAGCCAAAACATCAAATTTAGCCGCTTTAGCTCTTTCCAAACAAGAATCATTTAAACCTCTGTCTTTATGAAAATAAAACTGGAACATCTTAGGAGTATCAATCATTGAGGATATTTCTTCTACACTCACTGTAGCTAAAGCAGAAACACCAAACATAGTATTAAATTTTTGTGCTGCTTTTCCAACTGCTCTTTCTCCATCATAATGAAAAAGTCTTTGCAAAGCTGTTGGTGCACAATAAAAAGGAATATCTAATTTTTTTCCAAATATAGTAGTTGATAGATCTATATTTTCTACACCTCTTAATACATTTGGAACCAAATCAACGTCATTAAATGCAGAAGTATTACGTCTATATGTAATTTCGTCATCTGCGGCTCCATCTATATAATGAAAAATTGGAGATGGTAATTTTTTTTTGGCTAATTTTCTAAAGTCATAAAAATTATGACAGTCAGTTAATTTCATTTTAATTTAATACTTTTTTATAAAATTAATCATATAACTATTCGCTCCAGGATTTTTGTCTCCTAAACTTGCATTTGATATATGATTATAGGACATTCCAATTTCACTATTGTTTGATAATTCGTAAGTAATTTGAATTTCTGTTTTAAATTCAATTACATGACCAAGATCTTTTCCATCACCTTCACTGTATAAACCTGGAGTAAAACTTGGAGTAAAACTTAATGCCCCCGATTTATTAGGAATTTGAAATCCAGTATATATATAACCTGCGTTATCTGCAGTAATAAAAGCTCCTGTTACTGGTTGTAAAGTTCCTAAAAAACTTTCCCTATATAAATTTTCATTTATATGTTGAATTCCAAATAAATTTGACTTTTTATTATCATCACTAAAATCAAACATGCCTGCATAAAAACTCCATTTATTTCCTGTATCAGCATTTGAAGATGTGATGACAAAAAAAATAATAAAAGTTTTAAATAATGTTTTCATAAATTAATTTTTTAACTACTTTATAGATACTTTTCTGATAATTAAAATACCGCCAAATATAAATAAAATCAAAGGAATTACCCAGAGTAAAATAGTATTTTTGTTAATTTCTGGGTCATAAACTATCCAATTACCATATTTTTTTTTTAGATATTCATATATTTCTCTCTCATTTTTTCCTTCATTAATTTTTTTATCAATCAATATTTTCATACTTAAAGCAAAATCAGATTGTGAGTCATAAACTGACTGTCCTTGGCAAATCAAGCATCTTAAATTTTTTGAGATCTTGTCAATCTGTTGAGAATTATCAGCTTTTGAATTATTTAAAAAAATTAAAGTAAAACTAAAAATATATAGTATTAGCTTAATTTTTTTCATTTTTTATAATTTCTATTATCTCTTTAAATTTTATTTCATCTAAAGGACCAATATATTTTTTTACTATTGTTTTATTATTAATTAAATATGTTTCTGGAACACCAATAGCTCCTAACTCTATTGACTTAGTTCCATCTAGATCTGCTAAAATTTCAAAATATGGATTTCCCAAATTAGATAAAAATTCAATTGCATTAGATTTTTTATCTTTATAATTGATTCCAATAATATTTATTATATTTGCATTTTTTAGTTTTAATAAATAAGCATGTTCATCTCTACAAGGCAAGCACCACGAAGCCCAA
>CACLAC010000014.1 GCA_902604785.1 uncultured Pelagibacteraceae bacterium | reverse complement strand
CTTGCAGATGTAATTAAGAATTTGGTATCTAAATCTAATGTTAAAAAGCAAGATATAGAAGATATAGTTGTAGGATGTGCATTCCAAGTTGGGGAGCAATGCTTTAACATTGGAAAATTAGTAACTTTCTTAACAAATATGGAAGTTAAAACTTCAGGTATGACAGTTGATAGATGGTGTGGATCATCTATGGAAGCAATACATATAGCTGCTGGCAAAATAGCTATGGGATCTGGAAAAGTTTTTATTTGTGGTGGTGTTGAAAGTATGACAAGAGTAAACACTGGATTTGATCCTATTCCATATCCTGAAAACGAAAAAAATAATCCAAATGTATATTTTTCAATGGGTATTACTGCAGAAAATGTTGCTAAAAAATATGATATATCAAGAAAAGATCAACAAGCATTTGCAATTTCAAGTCACCAAAAAGCATATGAAGCACAAACTTCAGGAAAATTTAAAAATGAAATTGTAACTATAGGTAGTTGTGAAATTGATGGAAACATAAGACCTAAAAGTGACCAGGAAACTTTAGATGGATTAAAATTAGCATTTGATCAAAATGGAACTGTTACAGCAGCAACTTCATCGCCTCTAACTGATGGAGCAGCAGCTACATTAATTTGTGAAGAAAATTACGCAAAAGAAAATAATTTAGAAATATTAGGAAGAATTGTATCTACGGCTGTAGAAGGTTGTGAAGCAAATTATATGGGCCTTGGTCCAATTGGAGCTTCCAAAAAAGCTTTGCAAAGAGCTAACTTAACTATAGATAAAATAGATATTGTTGAATTAAATGAAGCATTTGCCTCTCAATCCTTGGCTTGTATTAAAGATCTAAAAATAGATCAAAAAAAAGTTAATTTAGATGGAGGAGCTTTAGCTTTAGGACACCCTCTTGGCGCAACAGGAGCAAGAATTACTGGTAAGGCTGCGGAATTATTGAAAAGAGAAAATAAAAAATATGCTCTATCTACTCAATGTATTGGATTAGGAATGGGTATTGCGACAATAATTGAATCTATAAGTTAATTTTTTTTAATATGTGGCAACTTGCTACATGAATCATTCTTGATATTAAAATTTCTATATCCATATGGTTCATATGGATTACTCACAAAAACATTTAATATTTTTTATAATTTTCTTCTCTTTGTTTACTTTTGAATTTGCAATTGCTGGAGATCAAACAGTAGAAATGCTAAATAGACTAAATAAAGAGTCTATGGTATTTGAACCCAAAATTGTAAGAGTAAACGTTGGTGATACGGTATTATGGAAAGCTACTGATAAGGGCCATAACGTTGAATTTATTAAAAAAGGAGTTCCAGAAGGAGTCGATAAATTTAAATCAAAATATAACAAAGATACTGAGTATAAATTTACAATTCCTGGAATTTACGCTTATTGGTGTACACCTCATAAAAACATGGGAATGATTGGATTTGTTGTGGTTGGAGAAGATAAATCAAACCTAGAAGATATAAAAAAATTAAAATTTACAGCTAAATCAAAAAAGATCGCTCCTGAATTAATTAATTCTTTATAATTTATAAATATCTAAAAATAATTAAAGTAAACTTGGAAGCCAAGTTGACAAAATTGGAAACATTATCATTAAGATACCATAAACAATTCCAACAATTGTAAATAAAGGTACTTCTCTAAACGCATTTGCAGGATTTTCTTTTATAACTCCTGCTGCAGTATATATTCCCACACAGACAGGAGGTGTAATCATCCCTATTCCAGCAAATGCTACAAATACAACATATAAATGAAGAAGGCTTTGATTAAAAGATAGAGTAATTGCTGCAAATATTGGAACTGTTAAATAAAAAACTGGAACTATTTCTATAAAAGTTCCAAGAATCAAACATATGGCTCCCAACATAATCCAAAATAAATTTACGCTAACACCCATATCAGTAAAATAAGTAATTATTTTTTGTGGAGCTTGAGTATAAGTAAGAACGACACTTAAAAAAGTAGCCGTAGCTATAATAGAAAAAATTACAGCTGTAATAATTGCTGTTTCTTTAAGACAGCTAATCAATGATGATAAGGTAAGTTCTTTGTAAATTAAAAAACCTATAGTTACAGCATAAACACCTGCTACTGCAGCTGACTCAGAGGGAGTTAAAAAACCAGCATATATTCCACCTAAAATTATTACTGGAGTTATTAATGCTGGTAAAGCTGCAACAAAAGAGCTTAGTCTTTCTTTAAACGTAGCTTTTTTATCTGTTTTAATATGTCTGCATTTAAATAGAACTAACAGAACCATTAAAATTAGAAGAATCAAACCTGGTATAACGCCTGCAGCAAAAGTTTTAGAAACAGGCACATATGTAAGTGCGCTAAATAAAATAGCTGCGTTTGAAGGTGGTATTAAAGCTTCAAGTAAAGCTGCTGAAGCAGCCAATACAACAACAAAAGGAGTTGGATAACCTTGTTCAATCATTTTAGGCATCATGATGGTTCCAACAGCAGTAATCGCAGCAAGTATTGATCCGCAAAAAGCTGCAAAGAAACCCATTGCAATAACCATTGCAACTCCTAAACCACCTGGCCAGTGACCAACTAATGTTGTGGCAAATTTTACTAATCTTAATGCTGCTCCTCCTTTTAACATAGCCATTCCACTAAATATAAATAATGGAACAGCAATAAGTACATGTTTAGTTAAAGCGCCAAAAGATACTTGGATTAAAACTGACCAAGGAAGATTAAGTCCCCCAATGGCAGCTATAGAACTGCCTAAACCAAAAACTAAAAATATAGGAACAGAAATTATCAGAGTTATTAATGATAATATAAATGCAATTGTGAACATCAATCCAAATTAGCGATTAAATAAATCTGAAATATTATCAAACATTAGTTCTAATGATGCTAGAGCTAAAATTAGGAAACCAACTGGAAAAGCTAAAAACATCCACCATATTGGAATACTAATTTCAATTTCCATTACTTGTCCTAAATTGTAATACATTTTTGTTGCATCCAGTCCTGCTTTAAAAAAAATACAAGCTGAAATAAACGCAACTAAATTGACAACAAGAAATAAAATTTTTTTAGCTTTTTCTGATACCAAAGGGGTTAAGAAATCTACTTTTATATGTTGACCTTTTTTTAGGAGAGGTCCGAGTAATGGAAAGACTAACCAACTAACTAAAACTGGAGGTAATTCTATAAACCAAGCAAATCCTGTTCCTGTTATAAATCTTGTAGTTGCGCTTAAAAATAAAGCCGCAACCATTATAAATATAATTGTTATTGCGAGAGTTAACGTTGCAGAAGCAAGAAAATTATTAACTGCTCGCAATAATTTCATTTTTTAGACTAAGTTAATAACTTACTCTAATTACTTTTTGCATACTCTTGAGCTGCAAGTAAAGCATCGGAGTCAATCATTTTAGCCATAGCAGGCATAACTTTATCTTTCATCAGCTTATCAAATTTTGCTTTTTCAGCCCCTGAAAGTGTAGTTACGACACCTCCTCTGTCTTGGAATTCTTTAAGAACAGTTTCACCATGATCCATAATTCTGTCTGTTGAAAGAGTTCCTACTTCTTTACCAACATCCATAATTATTTTTTGTAGATCTGCTGGTAAACCGTTAAACCAAGTAGAGTTAGCCATTATATAAGCATCAGCATAATATTGGTAAGGTTTTTGAGCGTATTTTAAAAATTCCCACCAACTATATGCTTTAATACTTCCTGGAGGACTATTTATTGTGTCAATCATTCCAGATTGTAAAGCATTATATACTTCTCCAGTTTTTAAAGAGACACGATTTGCTCCAAGAGCATCCCACATTGGTTCTTCACTCTTAAGTAATCTTCTTGCTTTCAAACCTTTCATAGCATCAATACCAGTTAATTCTCGCGCACTAGAAATTGACATTACAGGTCCAACAGGATTGTACATAATTAATGTTGAATTAGTTTTTTTAGTTAGGTCGCCCCAAATCTCTTTACCTTTTGAAGAGTTTTGAAAAAAACCTCTTTGTTGTTCCCAAGAATTGAATAAACCTGGAAATGAAGCAACATTAAAGTTTTTATTTATTGGTGGAAAACTAACTACTCCAACTATTCCTCCAAGTTCAACTGCACCAGATGTTACCGCTCCCATTACTTCTCTTATTCCAAATAATTGTTTTGATGGATAAACTTCTATTTTTAATTTTCCATTTGCTCTTTTATTTACTTCATCAGCAAAAATTTGTGCATGTTTGGCACTGTGGTGTTTTGGGCTCCAGTGAACTGATAGACGTCCAACTATTTCTGCATACGAAGTTGTAGAAGAAATCACAAAAGAAACTAAAAACAAAAAGCTTATAATTGATTTATATAATTTAGTCATATTTATCCCCTCCATTGAATAATTTAAAAATAAGATTGTAATAACTGGTCAGAAATTAACAACGAAAATTGTTAGTGAAAAGTAGTCTTTTTTAAGAGAAATAGGCTATCTATTAATTCCTCTAAGTCTTTCTGATCTTCTTCTTAGAAGTTCTGCGGTAACAAGTATTAAAACTGAAAGAACAATTAGGCAGGTTGCAACTGCTAATATTGTTGGGCTTAATTGCTCTCTTAAACCTGTCCACATTTGTATTGGTATAGTTGTATTTTCTAATCCTGCCAAAAATAAAACAACTACCACTTCATCGAAAGATGTTACGAATGCAAATAATCCTCCTGAAATTACTCCAGGTAAAATTAGTGGTAATGTAATTTTCAAAAATGTATTAACTGGATTACTTCCTAAGCTTGAAGCAGCTCTGGTCACACTATGATCAAAACCTGATAGAGTAGCAGTAACTGTAATTACAACAAATGGAGTTCCAAGGATAATATGTGCTAGAATAATCCCCAAATGAGTAGCGGCTAGACCTACCTTTGCCATAAAAAAGAAAATTGCAACTCCAGAAATAATAAGCGGAACAATCATCGGTGAAATTAGTGTTGCCATTATCAAACCTTTATAGGGCATATGTCTACTGCTCAAACCTAAAGCAGCAACTGTACCAAGGACTATTGATCCAAGTGTAGCAAAAATTGCTATAATAAAACTATTTTTTGCTGCAGCACCCCAGGGATTTTTGGTTCCATAAATCATGTCCTCATACCACCTTAAAGAAAATGCATCAGGATCAAGTCTTTTCATCCCATCTGAGAATACTAAAAATTCTTCAGCATTAAATGATAATGGAAATATTACGAATAAAGGAGCTATTAAAAAGAAAAACACAAAACCACAAATAAGTAAATATGTGTAATGCCAAATTCTATAATGTGGTTCTGTATATTTTGGTAAAGCCATATTTATCCTAATTTAATATTATCAATTCCCACAAGTTTATTATAAATCCAATAAACAACCAAAACTCCCGTCAACAACATGAGTCCCATAGCAGAAGCAAAACTCCAATCCAGAGTAGCTTTCATGTGGTAAGCGATTTGATTACTAATTAATGTTCCAGAGGCACCTCCAACTAGGGCTGGGGTTATATAATAACCAATTGCAAGAATGAAAACTAACAAACACCCTGCTCCTATTCCAGGTATTGTTAAAGGAAAATAAATTTTCCAAAAAGCAATAAATGGTGTTCCTCCTAATGATTTTCCTGCTCTCATTAAACTTGGTGATATAGTTTTCATAACACTGTAAAGAGGCAAAACCATAAAAGGTAATAAAATTTGTGTCATTGCAACATATGTGCCTGTTTTATTGTACATCATTTCTGGTCTGTTATCGTCTGCAACCAGACCTATCCAAACAAAAAAATCATTTACAATTCCCTGTTGCTGTAACAAGATCATCCAACTTGCAGTTCTGACCAGTAGTGAAGTCCAAAAAGGTAAAAGAACACAAATCATCAATAAATTACTATATTTCATTGGTAAAGTTGCGAGCAAATGTGCGATAGGATAACCCATCAAAAAACAAAAAAGTGTCACAAAGAATGCGACCTCTAGAGTTCTCAACCACAAAATTCTATGAATTCTTCTATCTTCTTCTACCTGAACAACTTTTCCATCTTCATTAAAATACATATCCATGCCTTTTAGGTATTTTGCCATTGTATAAGGAGGAGCGGTTCTTTTTATTGCTTGCCAATATTTTACATCACTAAATCTTTTGTGTACTGCCATTATTTGTTCTTTTGCATTACCTTCCTCAAATTTTTTCATTTTTCTCCATAATTTTTTGAGGATTGTATTAAATCCATTCTTTTCTTTATTTAATCTCTGGCCTAATTTTCCATGTTCTTTTTTTTCAGCAAGAGCTCTATAGTCAGCTAAAAAACTTGCAAACACTTCTTCTGAAGGAAGTTCTTTTCCATCCCATGATTCCATTGCTTTAAAAGTTTTGGGTAACATGTTTGTAACCATTCTATCATCAATACTTCTGGAAAACATTTCTCCTATTGGAAAAATATAAGTAATAATAATAAAAAGTAATAATGGACAAACAAGAAGAAAAGCTTTGATTTTATTTTTTTTTTCAGCTTTTTTTAAACTTACCTCTAGAGGAATGCCATCTGTTGTTAAAATTTTTTGTGTTTCGCTGCTCATAAATAAAAAAGGGCGGTTATAAATAACCGCCCTAAATATAATATATAATTATAGTCTTTAAAACTTAAATTATAGACCAGCTTTCATTGCTTCCCATTTTTCACCTAGTTCTGTACCGTTATCAGCCCAGAAAAAAGGATCTACTAGGAAATAGTTTTTAGTATTTGCTGGTGCAGTAGGCATATGTGGTACCATGTTAGTCTTACCATCTTTATACCAAGGTTCACCTGCTTGCATAACTGCAATTGAAGATTTTCTGTAAGGTGCATATGCAATATACTTAGCACTTCCAGCTAACATTTCTGTGTTAGTCATCATAGCAAGTGCTTTTTTAGCATTTGCTTCATCTGGACCACCTTTAACAAGTGCAAAATATTCATAGTCAAGACCTTGTCCGTCCCAAACTTGAACGATTGGTGCACCTTCTCCAATTGTAGCATTAAAGAATCTACCATTCCAACCAGTTGCCATAACAACTTCACCACTCATTAATAATTCTGGTGGCTGTGCTCCTGCTGACCAAAATACACATCCGCCTTTAGGGTCTGTGCAAAGTTTTTTGATCTTAGCCATAGCTCTATTAACACCTTTTTCTGTTTCAAGTTGTTCGTAAATTTTTGCTCCACCTTGACCTGGTTTAACACCATCAGCTGCTAAAGCTATTTCCAAGTTTGTTAAAGCAGACTTATAGATTGCTCTTTTTCCAGGAAATTTTTTAGTGTTAAAAAAATCTTTTATAGTTTTTGGAGTACCTTTAACATTTTCACTGTTATAAGCGTAGTTCCAAGAATATAAAATATTTCCTACGGCACATTTACTAGGCATAGGTGCAAAGAAGTCTTCACTAGCTGGTGTTCCATCTGGAGCAGCTGGGAAGTCTTTGTCAAAATCAAATTCAACAAATATACCTTCGTCACATCCATTGATAGTATCAAAAGCAAATACGTCGATTATATCCCAAGTAATTGCTCCTGCTTCTTTTTGTGCTTTAATTTCTGATAATCCACCCGAGTAGTCTACCCAGTTAATTTCTACACCTAATGCTTTGGCAGTAGGATCACCATAACCTAATTTTTGTGACTCTGTATAAGCTCCACCCCAAGATGCAATGGTAACTGCAAATGAAGAAGTTGTTATACTTAGAGCAAAAGTTAGGGCTAAAAATAATTTAGCTAATTTTCTCATTTATCCTCCGTTTAAACGTTTTTTTAAAAAACGGATTACAACAATATCAGAATTGAGAGTCAACAGCTCAATTACAAAATTAACCTTTATTTTACTATATAAATTATCAATTATTTTGGATCTAAAGCTCTTGCATCAAAACTATTCCACCCTATTTTGATTTCATTGCCTAATTTTATATCCATTCTAGCAGAGCTATTTGGCACTTTTAATATAAATTCTTTATTTCCTAATAAATTTAACCTTACCCTTGTATGATCTCCATGATAAATTACTTCTTCTATCTTGCCTTGAAATTTATTATCCATTTTTTCCTCAGGATCAATAATTGCTCTTTCTGGTCTTAATGAAACGATACTTTTTTCACCTTTTGATTTCACTCTTATAGGATTTGCCAATATTTCTTTGCCTGAATCTAATTTAATTTTACATCTATCTTTTGATATATCTGTAACTTCACCTTGAAAGGTATTATTTTCACCTATAAATTCTGCAACAAAAGAATTTACTGGTTCTTCGTATAGTTTATCAGGACTAGATAATTGTTGTACTTTTCCATCATTGAATACAGCAATTCTATTTGACATAGTTAAAGCTTCACTTTGATCATGTGTAACATAAACAACTGTAACTCCAATGCTTTCATGAATATGTTTAATTTCATACTGCATACTTTCTCTTAAATTTTTGTCTAAAGCACCTAAAGGTTCATCCATTAATACTACCGCAGGATCAAATACTAAAGCTCTTGCTACAGCTACTCTTTGTTGTTGACCTCCAGATAGTTGAGCTGGCATTCTACTTCCAAAATCTGACAAAGAAACCATTGATAGAGCTTTCTCAACTTTTTTATCTATTTCATCTTTTGAAAATTTTCTAACTTTTAAAGGAAAAGCTAAGTTTTCATAAACTGTCATATGCGGAAACAATGCGTAGTTTTGAAATACCATTCCAATGCCTCTTTTATGAGGTGGAATATTTGAGATTGGATTTCCATCCAAATAAATTTCTCCATTAGTTGGAGTTTCAAATCCCGCTAACATCATCAAGCAAGTAGTTTTTCCTGAACCAGATGGTCCAAGCATAGTTATAAATTCACCTTCTGCTATATCTAAATTTAGGTCTTTAACAACTAAGACCTTTCCATCATAACTCTTGTCAACTTTATCAAATTTTACAAATTCATTATTTTTAGCCATTGTGAAGTTTTTAAATCATTTGTTTAAAATTATTGCAATAGTTAATTAGCTTTTAATATGAAGTTCTTTAGGAAAATCACAAAATAATTCACTTCCATTATCAGTTACTCTGATTGCCTCAGAGGCTTCAACACCCCAATCTCCAAATTGCATTACTGCAATCATGTGAAAACATACATTTTTCTCAAGAACTGTCATGTCTCCTTTGTATATATTTAAAGTATGTTCTCCCCAATCAGGCGGATATCCAATTCCAATGGAATATCCTGTTCTAGATTTTTTTTCTATTCCGTATTTATCTAAAACTTTCCAAAAAGCTTGAGCAACATCATCAGCTGTATTGCCAGGTTTCGTTTGATCAATACCAGCTTGTAATGCTTCAATTGTTTTATTCATTGTATCTATTTTTAACTGATCTGGTTTTCCAAGAAGAACAGTACGGGCCATTGGTGCATGATATCTTTTATAAACACCAGAAAGCTCAATTATTGTTGCCTCTCCGGTTACAAATTTATCTTGTGTTGCTGTTAAATGTGATGCTGATGTTCCTTTTCCTGTTGGTAATAACGTTGCAATACTTGCATACTCACCTCCAAACTCTGATGTTCCATAAAATAATGATTTTTGTATTTCTCCAACAGCATCACACTGCCTTACACCGGGATTAATAACTTCCATTGCGGTTTTCATTCCTTTTTGAGAAATAATAGCTGCAGATTTCATAAATCCTATTTCAGTATCTGATTTTACTAAACGTGCCCAATTAACTAATCTTTCTGAGTCTTTAATTTTTGCATTAGGTAAACCTTGTTTTATCTTTTCATAGCAAAATGCTGTGAAATAATGCGCATCCATTTCAAGCCCAATAGATAATTTATCCCATTTTCTCTCTTTAATAATTTCAACAAGATAATCATAAGGGTGCCTTGGCCATGTATGTATATAATTTTCATCATATACAATTACATTTTCGTTTTTTAAATAAGTTTTAATATATGCGCCTCCAGAGTCCTGCGCTCTTACAAAACATAAAGGCTCTTCAGCATCAACATGTACTATTACGCATTGAGCATAATAAAATGACCATGCGTCATATCCAGTTAAATAATTCATATTATTAGTGTCGTGTGAAATTAAAAGCTCAATACCTTTCTCTTGCATTGCAGCTTGAACTTTTTTTAATCTTTGCTTGTATTCTTCTTTAGTAAAAAGCATTTAATTTGCTTGGAACAATTTTCCAAAACCTTCCACTGAATTATTTTTGTTTATTTTTACAAGAGTATCCCAAATTAATGCCTGATTACTAGATAAGACTGCTGTATCTAATTTTTTCTCTAACTTATCAATAATCGGTAATACTGGCAGAGCTGTACAAGAAACAAATAAGGCTTCAGCACCATTAAGATCTATTTTGGATAAAACATCATATAAATAATTTTGATCAACTTTTCCAATATCATAATCTGCTTCAATATCAAAATAGGAATTAGAGGTAATTTCAAAACCTTCACTATTAAAATATTCTAGGACTTCGTCATTCAGTTTTTTACTGTAAGGTGTAAAAACATATATTTTTTTAATATTTAACTTTTTTAAAGCTTTAATTGCAGCGCTGCTTGGTGTCGTTACATCTGCCATTGGTTTTGCAGCCTTTACTTTTTGTTCTATAGAATTATATCCTGCAGCAATTGTTCCAGAAGTACATCCATAAACAACACAATCAATATCCTGATCAGGTAATATATCTTTTGTAACCTCGGTTACTTTGTTAGACATTTTAATTAAATTTTCTTTTGTTAATGGGTTGTAACATTCTATTCTATTAACAAATAAATCAATATCTCTATCTTTGATGACATTTATAAAGTCTTTTTCAATCATGAAGTCGCTAGCTAAGGCGATTAGACCGACTCTAGGATTTGATTTACTGATATATTTTGGCTCTATTTTTGTTGAATTCATATTTTAAAAAGTGAATATATCACAAGTTCTTTAATAATCATTAATATTAAAAATAACTACATGAATATAAAAGACACCTTAATTGCATCTTTGGTTCCTATCTTTTTAGGTTTTGGTTTTGTTATTGCAAAACCAGCCTTTGAATCGTTTCCGCCTATTCTCTTAATGGGTATAAGGTTTACTTTTGCTGCATCAATATTAATTTGGTGGTTTCCAATACCAACAGCATATTTAAAAAGAATTTTTATTGCTTCTTTTATAGCTAATACTTTACAATACAGCATAACATACACAGGTTTAAACTATATAGATGCTTCTGCTGCAGTATTGTTGGTACAAACTGAAGTTCCTTTTGGAGTTATTTTTGCTTACTTCATGCTTAAGGAAAAACCAACTATAAGAGCATTAATAGGAATTACTATTGCTTTTGCTGGAGTTTATATTTTAACTGGATCTCCTAACTTAGATGGAAAGTTTTTTGGTATAACTTTAACTATTTTAGGATCAGCCATTTGGGCACTTGGACAAGTTGTTGTTAAACCTTTAAGTAAAGAAATAAACCCATTAACATTAGTAGCATGGTTGGCATTATTCTCTGGACCAATATTAATTTGCTTATCTGCAGTAATAGATGGAAGCACAATTAATTATTTAAAAGATGCTAGTTTTGATCATTGGATGATTGCAATCTATATTGGTTTTATTATGCAACCAATAACTTATGGTTGTTTTTATTACGTATTAAAAAATAATCCTTTATATAAAGTGCTTCCAATTGTTACTATGGGAATACCACCAACAGGTTTGTTAGCAGCAATATTTCTTCTTGGAGAAAAACCAACAGCTGAATTAATTATTGGTGGAACAATTATAATTCTAGGAGTGATACTGATAGTATTTACAAAAACTAAAAATGAAGAGGTAAAAAAATGAAAGTAGGATTTATTGGTTTAGGAAATGTAGGAGGAAAACTTGCAGGAAGTTTATTGAGAAATAATTTTGATTTAACAGTAAGAGATTTAGATCAAAATTTAACAAAATCTTTTATTGATTTAGGTGCTAAATTTGCAAATTCTCCAAAAGAATTAGCCGAACAAGTTGATTTAATAATAACATGCCTTCCCTCTCCTCAAATTTGTGCTGAAGTAATGGAGGGAAAAGATGGTATTTTAAATGGCCTTTCAGAAAACAAAATTTGGTTAGAAATGAGTACAACAGATGAATCTGAAGTTAAGAGAATTGGTAAAATGGTAATAGATAAAAAGGCTATTCCTTTAGATGGTCCTGTTAGTGGAGGTTGTCATAGAGCTGAAACTGGAAATATTTCTATTTTTGTTGGTGGAGAAAGAGATGCTTTTGAAAAAATATTACCGGCTTTAAGTGTTATGGGTAGAAAAGTATTGCATACTGGCGAATTAGGAACTGCATCAATATTGAAAGTAATCACAAATTATTTAGCCTCTGTGCATTTAGTAGCTCTTGGAGAAGCTTGGACAGTTGCTAAAAAATCTAATTTAGATTTATCAAAAACATTTAAAGGAATTGCGGTTTCTTCAGGTAATTCTTTTGTGCATGAAACAGAAAGTCAGGTAATTTTAAATGGTTCATATAATATAAATTTTACAATGGATTTAGTATTAAAAGATACAGGTCTATTTAATGATCTTGCAAATAAATTAAATACATCTCTAGAAATTTCTCCTAAAATTGTTGAAATATTTAAAGATGCACAAAAAAAATTTGGTTCTAGGGCCTGGTCTTCTATGGTTGTAAAAAGAATGGAAGATTTAAACAATATTAATTTTAGATCTAATGGATTTCCAGAAGAACTTGTAGACAACGAACCTGAAGAAAAAGGTTATGAAATTTAAATATTGTGCTACAATAATTTCTAATGATTGAGAAAAAAAATTTTTATATAAATGGTAAGTGGGTTTCTCCATCAAAACCAAACAATTTTGAAGTTATTGATCCATCAACTGAAGATCCATTTGCTATAATTTCGTTAGGTTCCGAGCAAGATGTAGATGATGCAATTAAAGCTGCTAAAATAGCCTTTGAAAGTTGGAGAGAAACATCAAAAGAAAAGAGGTTAAGTTTATTAGAAAAATTTGATGAAATTTATAATAGAAGATGGGATGAAATGGTTAATGCACAATCAACTGAAATGGGAGCTCCATTAGATTATTCTTCTGAAATTCACACAAAAATGGGTGCTGATATTTCAAAAAACACATTAAAAATTTTAAAAGATTTTAATTTTGAACATCAATTTGACATCAAATCTAACAATCATATTAGATATGAACCTATTGGGGTATGTGGATTAATAACTCCTTGGAATTTTCCAATGAACCAGATTGTGTTAAAAGTTATTCCTGCTTTAGCGGCCGGTTGTACGATGATATTGAAACCTTCTGAAATTGCTCCAATATCAGGAGTCTTATTTGCAGAAATGATTGATGAGGCTGGTTTTCCTCCAGGTGTTTTTAACTTAGTGAATGGAAATGGAGAAGTTGTAGGAAATCATATCTCTGGTCATCCTGATATAGATATGGTTTCATTCACAGGTTCAACAAGAGCTGGTAAATTAATTCAAAAAAATGCAGCCGACACAATAAAAAAAGTTACTTTAGAATTAGGTGGAAAGGGTGGGAATATAGTTTTTGCAGACTCATATCCAAACGCAGTGAGAGATGGAGTAAGACATATAATGAGTAATTCAGGACAATCATGTGATGCTCCAACTAGAATGCTGGTTGAAAGACCTATTTATGAAAGAGCCGTAAAGGAAGCAGTAGACGAAGCAAATAAAATTAAAGTGGATGTGGCATCAAAAAAAGGTGATCATATTGGTCCTTTGGTTTCAAAAATCCAATACGATAAAGTTATTAATCTTATTAATGCTGGAATAAAAGAAGGAGCTACTTTAGCAGCAGGTGGACCTGAATTGCCTGATGAATTAAATAAAGGATATTTTGTGAAACCAACAATTTTTACAGATGTTAATAATGATATGAGAATTGCAAGAGAAGAAATATTTGGGCCAGTCCTTTCTATTATTCCATTTGAAACAGAAGATGAGGCAATTGCCATAGTAAATGATACATCTTATGGACTTGGAAATTATCTACAAACCGAGGATAAAGAAAAAGCTAAAAGAGTTGCTAGAAAATTAAGAGCTGGAACAATTTTTATTAATGGCCAAGGAGCAGACGTAGGAGCACCATTTGGAGGATATAAGCAATCTGGAAATGGTCGCGAAGGTGGAATCTGGGGTTTCAATGAATTTTTGGAAGTAAAAGCAATTACTGGTTGGAAAAATTAAAATTTTTAAATTAAAATTTATAAATAATTACAATTACATAATTAAGATATGCATTTAATTCATCGAGGTATCTTAAATAAAAGTTTTAAAGAAAATATTTTAAAATCTTTTAAAGCTTCTTTTAAAAAAGGGTATGGAATCGAAACAGACATTCA
>CACLAC010000013.1 GCA_902604785.1 uncultured Pelagibacteraceae bacterium | reverse complement strand
GAAAAATTCTTTGATTATATAAAGTGTTTCCATGTTGGTCATATCACCAGAAATTCCTGCTATTTTATCAGATGAAGTTACTGAAATTTTTTCAAAAATTTTAGCATATGCTTTTTCCCAGGTTATTTTTTCAAATTTATTTTTATTTTTAAAATAAGGTGTGTCTAATCTTTGGTTTTTTAATCCATCGCAAGCATATCTTGTTTTATCTGATATCCACTCTTCATTGATGTCCTCATTTATTCTTGGCAATATTCTTTTTACTTCCCAGCCATAAGTATCAACTCTAATATTTGATCCAACAGCATCCATAACGTCAATTGTTTCTGTTTTTTTAAGCTCCCATGGTCTTGCCTCATAAACATAAGGTTTTGATGTAAGAGCTCCAACGGGGCACAAATCAATTACATTAGCTGACATTTCTGATTCCATTGCCTTTTCAAGATATGTCGTAATTTGCATATCCTCTCCTCTTCCTATTGCACCTAATTCAGGTACACCTGCTACTTCAGTTGCAAATCTTATACATCTGGTACAGTGAATACATCTTGTCATTTGAGTCTTAATTAATGGACCCATATATTTTTCAGGTACATATCTTTTGTTTTCTTTAAATCTACTTTTATCGATTCCATAAAACATAGATTGATCTTGGAGATCACATTCTCCACCTTGATCACAAACTGGACAATCAAGTGGATGGTTGGCTAAGAGAAATTCCATCACACCTTTTCTAGATTTTTCAACTTTTTCAGTATTTGTTTTAATAACCATTCCTTCAGCTGCTGGCATTGCACATGATGCTATTGGTTTGGGTGATTTTTCCATCTCAACAAGGCACATTCTACAGTTTCCTGCAATAGAAAGTTTTTCATGATAGCAAAATCTAGGAATCTCTGCACCTGCTTGCTCACATGCTTGTAGTACTGTTAATCCTTCTTCTACCTCTATATCAATTTCATTTACTTTTAATTTAAGCATTTTCTTTTTCTAATAAGTGTTGATCTACTAAGTAAGGAATATCTTTTTTTTGTTTTACAATTGGATCAAATTTATTTCTTTCAATTATTTCATCTTTAAAATGCCTGATGAGGCCCTGTACAGGCCAAGCCGAACCTTCGCCAAATGCACAGATTGTATGACCTTCTATTTGTTTTGTAACATCCATTAACATATCAACTTCATCTCTTGTGGCGTCTCCTTTAGCCATTCTTTCTAACATTCTCCACATCCAACCTGATCCTTCCCTGCAAGGGGTGCATTGACCACAACTTTCATGTTTGTAAAATCTGGCAATTCTTGCCATACATTTAATTATGTCTTGATCGTTATTTATTACAATAATTCCTGCCGTTCCAAGACCTGTTTTGTTTTCAACACAAGCATCAAAGTCCATTTTGATTGTATCGCAGATTTTTTTAGGTAATAAAGGCATTGAAGAACCACCTGGTATTACAGCTTTTAAATTATCCCATCCCCCGACAACTCCACCTGCATGTTTTTCTATAAGATCTTTTAAAGGTATACCCATCTCTTCTTCAACATTACATGGATTATTGACATTTCCAGATATACAATAAATTTTTGTTCCAGTATTTTTTGAACGTCCAAGAGATGAAAACCATTTTCCTCCTCTTCTAAGTATAGTTGGTACTACTGATATTGTTTCAACATTATTGATAATAGTTGGACAGCCATACAATCCAATTAATGCTGGGAATGGAGGTTTTAATCTTGGTTGGCCTTTTTTACCTTCCAAACTTTCTAGTAAAGCGGTTTCCTCTCCACAAATATAGGCACCTGCACCATAATGGATGTAAATATCTAAATCCCAATCAGTTCCTGAAGAATTTTTTCCGATCAATCCTTCTGCATATGCTTCATCAATTGCTTTTTGAAGTATTTGACCTTCTTTAAAATATTCTCCTCTTATATAAATATAACAAGTATGAGCATTAACTGCAAAAGAAGTTATCAAACAACCTTCGATTAGTTTTTGAGGTTCAAATCTTAATATATCTCGATCTTTACAAGTTCCAGGTTCAGACTCGTCAGCATTAATTACTAGATAATGAGGTCTAGATCCAACTTCTTTTGGAGCAAAAGACCATTTTAAACCAGTTGGAAATCCCGCTCCTCCTCTTCCCCGTAATTCTGAAGTTTTTACTTCATTAATAATCCATTCACGGCCTTTTTCACATATTTCTTTAGTTTTGATCCAATCTCCTCTTTTTTTTGAAGATACTAAATCTGCGCCTAAATCGTTATACAGGTTTTTAAATATTCTATCTTCGTCTTTAAGCATTGTTATTATCTAATAATGTTTTTCTAATATTTTCTGGTTCGGCACTCAGTCTACCTCTATAAGAACCAGGGACAGGTTTTTGATTATTATTTATTTGATCAATTATTTTTCCTAACTTTTGAGGATCCAAATCTTCAAAATAATCGTCATTAATTTGTATCATTGGTGCATTAACACATGCACCTAAGCACTCAACTTCCATCCAAGAAGATTTTCCATCTTTGGAAAGTTTAGATTCATTTTTACATATTTTTTTTTTACAAACATCAACTAATTTATAAGCGCCCCTAAGCATGCATGGTGTAGTTGTACAAACTTGAAAAAAATATTCTCCAACTGGTGCTAAATTATACATAGTGTAAAATGTTGCTACTTCATAAACTTTTATGTAAGGCATATTTAGCATTTTAGCTATGTATTTCATCGATGCTAAAGGTATCCAATTATCATTTTGTCTTTGGGCTATATATAATAAAGCCATAACTGCACTTTGTTGCTTTCCTTCAGGATAGTTTGAAATTACTTTTTCCGCAGCAATTAAACTTTTTGAGTTAAACTTAAAATTTTCTGGCTGATCTTTTGAAATTTTTTTTAAGCTCATCTATCAACTTCTCCAAAAACTATATCCATTGATCCAAGTACCGCTGGTACATCAGCCAACATGTGTCCCTTAATAAGATAATCCATAGCCTGCAAATGAGAAAATCCAGGAGCTCTTATTTTGCATTTATAAGGTTTACTTGAACCATCTGAAATTAAATAAACTCCAAACTCTCCTTTTGGAGCTTCAACTGCTGTATAAATTTCATCTTCATCAACCCTATAACCTTCTGTAAAAAGTTTAAAATGATGAATTAATGCCTCCATTGATTGTTTTAATTCTTTTTTTGGTGGAGGACTAATCTTTCCATCATTTGATTTGATAGGACCTTTGGGTAAATTTTTTAAACATTGATTAATAATATTAACGCTTTCTCTCATTTCTTCTATTCTACATAAATATCTATCATAACAATCACCATTTTTTCCAACAGGTATCTTAAAATCTAATTGATCATAACAATCATAAGGTTGTGATTTTCTAAGATCCCAAGGAACACCAGATCCTCTAAGCATTACTCCTGAGAAAGAATAATCAAGAGCATCTTGTTTAGAAACAATACCTATATCAACATTTCTTTGCTTAAAAATTCTATTATCTGTTAAAAGTGTTTCCAGGTCATCTATAATTTTTGGAAATTTTTCACAAAATTTTGCAATTTCACCATCTAGTCCTTTAGGTAAGTCTTGATGCACTCCACCAGCTCTAAAATAATTTGCATGTAAACGTGAGCCAGAAACTTTTTCATAAAATCCCATTAAAGTTTCTCTTTCCTCAAATCCCCATAAAGTTGGAGTTAACGCACCCACATCCATAGCTTGAGTAGTAACATTTAATATATGGCTAAGTATTCTTCCTATTTCACAAAAAATCACTCTAATAAATTGTGCCCTAGCTGGAACATTTATTTTTAAAATTTTTTCGATTGCAATTGCAAATGCATGTTCTTGATTCATTGGGGCAACATAATCAAGTCTATCAAAATAAGGAACTGCTTGCATGTAGGTTTTGTTTTCTATTAGCTTTTCAGTTCCTCTATGAAGTAATCCAATATGAGGATCTGCTTTTTCAACAACTTCTCCATCTAATTGTAAAATCAATCTTAAAACACCATGTGCCGCGGGATGTTGAGGCCCAAAATTTAAATTTAGTTTTTTTGTTTCTTTAGTCATTATTTTTTGTTTGTTCCTTTATATACTTCGTTCCTTCCCATGGACTTTCATAATCGAAATTTCTATAATTTTGTTCAAGTTTAACGGGTTCATAGATTACTTTTTTTTCTTCTTCGCTGTAACGTACTTCGTTATGACCAGTTAAAGGAAAATCTTTTCTTAATGGATGACCCTTAAAACCATAGTCTGTCAATATTCTTCTTAAATCAGGATGATCTTTAAATTCTATACCATACATATCAAAAACTTCTCTTTCCATCCAATTAGCAGAAGGATAAATTGAAGTTAAAGAAGGAATAACCTCTCCTTCCTTAATATTATAATCAATTATTATTCTTGAGTTGGTTTCATGGCTCAGCAGAAGGTAAACCATTTTGAATCTTCTTTCTCTCTCAGGGTAATCTACGGTGGTAATATCAATTAGTTGTCTAAATTTTGTTATAGAATTTGTTTTTAAAAATAAAATTACTTCAATTAAATAATTATCTTCGATATTGATATAAATTTGGTTATGTTTAATCTTTGAGCTATTAATTTTAGATGTTAATTCTGAATTGATAGTTTTTTCGAGATTCTTTAAATTTTCCATGATATCTTACCTATCAATAGAGCCTTTATTTCTAATCTTTTTTTGTAATTGCATTATTCCATATAGAAGCGCTTCAGCAGAAGGTGGGCAGCCTGGGACATAAATATCAACGGGCACTATTCTATCACATCCTCTAACTACTGAATACGAATAGTGATAATAACCTCCGCCATTAGCACAACTTCCCATTGATATAACATATCTAGGTTCGGGCATTTGATCGTAAACTTTTCTAAGAGCGGGAGCCATTTTATTTGTTAATGTCCCAGCAACAATCATTACATCTGATTGTCTGGGTGAAGCTCTAGGTGCTGCACCAAATCTTTCAAGATCATATCTAGGCATTGAAGTTTGCATCATTTCAACAGCACAACAAGCTAAACCAAAAGTCATCCAGTGAAGAGATCCAGATCTTGACCAATTTATTAGATTATCTAAAGAAGTTGTTATAAAACCATTCTCACTAAAATCTTCTGCAAGCTTTTTAAATTCTTCAGGTATTTTATTTTTTCTATCTTCTAAATTCATTTTATTCCCAATCTAAAGCTCCTTTTTTCCACTCATAAACAAAACCAACAGTTAGGATAAATAAAAAAATCATCATTGATATAAATCCAAACAGTCCAATTTGGCCTAAAGAAATTGCCCATGGAAATAAAAAAGCGATTTCTAAGTCAAAAATAATAAATAAGATTGCTACTAAATAAAATCTTACATCAAATTCCATTCTTGAGTCGTTAAAGGGTTCAAATCCACATTCATAGGGTGACAATTTTTCAGGATCAGGGTTTTTTGGTGATGCTAAATAATTTATAGCTATAAATAAAATACTCAATCCCAACGCTATTATTAAAAATAGAATTATTGGAAAGTAATCTGTTAAAAAATCCGCAAGCATTTAATTTTATTTTATATTATTAATTCTAAGAATAAGAAAATACTGATAAGACTCTTATTATAGATAATTTTAAAGTTCATTAAAGCGTTATTAATCCACATAATTGTTGATTAATAAGCTATATAAATACAATTTGGAGTAATTACAGTGAAATATAGTCACGTTAATTTATCAATAATATATTAAAAATTTGATTTTTTGAGAATCGTTATCAGTTTTTTGGCGGGAGTGAAGGGACTCGAACCCTCGGCCCCGTGCGTGACAGGCACGTGCTCTAACCAACTGAGCTACACCCCCATGATCTTGGTGGGCAGTAAAGGACTCGAACCTTTGACCCCCTCGGTGTAAACGAGATGCTCTACCAACTGAGCTAACCGCCCAAAATCTTGGTACTAATACATCAACAAATTAATAAAGTAAATTGTTTATTACTGAATGCTGGCTTGAGATTTTTCGTCTTTTTTAGAGTCAGATATTTTTTCTACTTCTGTCCATTCAACACGCTTAAGCCCTTTTGTTAAAGCTATCTTTAAAACTTCATCTGCACTATCTACAGGAATAATTTTAACATCTTCTCTAACCTTTTTTGGAATATCAATTAAATCTTTTTCGTTTTCTTTTGGTATTAAAACTTTTTTTACTCCTGCTCTATGTGCGGCTAGCAATTTTTCTTTTAATCCGCCTATTGGCAAAACTTGACCTGTAACAGTAACTTCTCCTGTCATAGCAATTTCTCTATCAACTGGAATATTCACAATAGAAGAGACAATTGAGGTCACCATTGCAATACCTGCTGATGGACCATCTTTTGGTGTTGCGCCTTCAGGAACATGAATATGAAAATCTTTTTTTTCAAAGGTTGGAGGTATAATGCCATACTCCAAACTTTTTGATCTAACAAATGATTTTGCAGCCTTAACTGATTCTTGCATAACATCACCTAATTTACCAGTAATTTGCATTCGACCTTTTCCTGGCATATTAACAGTTTCAACTTTAAGAATTTCGCCACCAAATTCAGTCCAAGCTAAGCCAATTACAATACCAACTTTATTCTCAGTCTCTAATTCTCCAAATTTATATTTTTTAACTCCTAAAAATTCTGAAATATTATTTTCATTTACTTCAACACTTTTTTCTTCTTCATTAACAACTTTTTTAACTACTTTTCTTGTAACTTTAGAAATTTCTCTTTCTAAATTTCTAACGCCTGATTCTCTAGTGTAATTCCTAATAATTTCTTTAATAGTTCCTTCTTTTATACTCATCTCTCCATCTTTAATTCCATTGTCTTTAATTTGCTTGGGTAATAAATATTTGTTAGCTATGTTAATTTTTTCTTCTTCAGTGTAGCCAGGGATTCTAATAACCTCCATACGATCAAGTAATGGTGGTAAGATATTTAGAGTATTCGCGGTTGTAACAAACATTACATCAGACAGATCGTAATCAACTTCTAAATAATGATCATTAAATGTTGTATTTTGTTCAGGGTCAAGAGCTTCTAGCAAAGCTGAAGATGGATCGCCTCTATAATCATTTCCAACTTTGTCTATTTCATCAAGTAAGAAAAGAGGATTTTTTGTTCCAGCTTTTTTCATCATTTGAATAATTTTACCTGGTAGAGATCCAATATAAGTTCTTCTATGACCTCTTATCTCTGCTTCGTCTCTAACACCACCGAGTGACATTCTAATAAATTGTCTATTAGTTGCTTTTGCTATAGATTTTCCTAAAGAGGTTTTTCCTACACCTGGAGGTCCTACAAGACACAAGATTGGTCCTTTAATTTTTTCCATTCTTTTTTGAACAGCTAAAAATTCAATTATTCTCTCTTTAATTTTTTCTAAACCATAATGATCTTCATCAAGAGTTTTTAATGCTTTGTTTAGATTTATATCAACTTTATCTTTTTTAGACCAAGGAATATCAATCATCCAATCAAGGTAGTTTCTCACAACTGTAGCCTCAGCGGACATTGGACTCATATTTTTTAATTTTTTTAATTCCGCCATACACTTTTTTTCAACTTCCTTTGGCATTTTTGATTTTTGAATTGATTTTTTTAAGTTAGTTGTTTCATCTTTACCATCTTCAATTTCACCAAGTTCTTTTTGAATAGCTTTTAATTGTTCGTTTAAATAATATTCTCTCTGAGTTTTTTCCATTTGAGTTTTGACTCTACCTCTAATTCTTTTTTCAACTCCAATAATGCTAGTTTCATTTTCCATTATTTTAATAATGCTATTTAACCTTTTTCTTACATCTAAATTTTCAAACAAATGTTGTTTTTCTGAAATTGTACAGTTTAAGTGAGATGCAATATTATCAGAAATTTTAGAAGGATCTTTAAGTTGTTTAATATTATTTATTGTTTCAGTTGAAATTTTTTTATTTATGGAATTAAGTTTTTCTAATCGTCTAACAGCTGTTAGCGCTAGAGGCAAAAGATCTTCATTCTTTTCTATTATTTCTTTTTGATATTCAAATGAACATGAAATAAATTTTTCATCATCTTTAAATTCGATAATTTTTACCCTTTTTATTCCCTCGACTAAAACTTTAACAGTTCCATCTGGTAATTTTAAAAGCTGCAAAATATTACTTTCACAACCATATGAAAAAATATCATTTTTTTTCGGATCATCTACTTCAGAATTTTTTTGAGTAACAAGAATTATTTTCTTGTTATCTTTCATAACTTCATTAAGAGCAGTTATTGATTTATCTCTTCCTACAAATAAAGGGATCACCATACTCGGAAATACAACGATATCTCTTAATGGCAACAAAGGTTGTGTAATTTTTACTTCCATCAGACAAATATGGTTATTATAATATATTTTGCAATAGGAAATAAAAGCTTATTAACTGTTTTTTAAGCGGCTGAAGTTTTGTCTGTCTTGGTTTTGTTCTTAGAATGTACGACTATTGGCTGGGAAATACCTTTTGCTGCACCTGAATCTACTAATACTTCATCAATGTTATCTTGACTTGGTAAATCAAACATAGTTTTTAGTAATATGTTTTCAAGTATAGATCTTAGTCCTCTTGCTCCTGTTTTTTTATTGATTGCTTTTTTTGCTATTTCCTTAATTGCATTATCTTTAAAAACAAGTTTAGTGCCTTCTAATTTAAATAGCTCTTGGTATTGTTTAATTAATGAATTTTTAGGTTCTAACAAAATCTTAACTAAAGATTTCTCATCTAAGTCTTCTAGAGTCGCAGTAATAGGTAATCTTCCAATAAATTCTGGAATTAATCCATATTTTAACAGATCTTCAGGTTCTAAATTTTTCATCCATTCACCTATTTTCTTATCTTCTATACTTTTTACCTCTGCACCAAATCCTATTGAAGAACCTTTGTCTCTTTGTGAAATTATTTTATCCAAACCTGCAAATGCGCCTCCGCAAATAAATAAAATATTAGTTGTGTCAACTTGTAAAAATTCTTGTTGAGGATGTTTTCTTCCTCCCTGTGGTGGCACGCTAGCTACAGTTCCTTCCATAATTTTTAACAAAGCTTGCTGCACACCCTCACCTGATACATCTCTTGTAATTGATGGATTTTCTGATTTTCTACTAATTTTATCAACTTCATCAATATATACTATTCCTCTCTGGGCTTTCTCGACATTATAATCTGCTGATTGTAATAATTTTAAAATTATATTTTCTACATCTTCACCTACATATCCAGCTTCAGTTAATGTTGTTGCGTCAGCCATGGTAAAAGGTACATCTAAAATTCTTGCCAATGTTTGAGCTAATAGAGTTTTTCCACAACCTGTTGGCCCGACTAAAAGAATATTAGATTTTGATAATTCGACATTCTTGCTTGTTTTATTTTCATAATTTAGTCTTTTATAATGATTGTGAACAGCTACTGATAAAACTTTCTTTGCATGTGTTTGGCCAATTACATAATCATCTAAAACAGTACAAATTTCTTTTGGAGAAGGAAGTCCATCTTGATGCTTAACAAATGTATCCTTGCTTTCCTCTTTAATTATATCCATGCATAGCTCAACACATTCATCACAAATGAAAACTGTAGGTCCAGCAATTAATTTTCTAACTTCATGCTGACTTTTTCCACAAAAAGAACAGTAGAGAATGTTTTTGTTATTATTACTCATAATTTTTTTTTAACGAATCAATTTTGATACTTTAATACATATGACTCTTGTTAATCAAGTATAGGTTGCGAAAAAACTATATCTAGTGATTTATTCTCGTTTATCTACTACTTTATCTATTAATCCAAAATCTTTTGCATTTTCAGGAGTCATAAAATTATCTCTTTCAAGAGCGGCTTTAATTTCATCAACAGATTTTTCTGTGTGTTTAGAATAAATTTCATTTAATCTTTTTTTTAATGATAAAACTTCATTTGCATGTATCTCTATATCTGTCGCCTGACCTTGAAAACCTGCAGATGGTTGATGAACCATTATTCTAGAATTTGGTAAAGAGAATCTTTTACCTTGAGCGCCAGCTGCTAATAAAAATGATCCCATGCTTGCTGCTTGACCAATGCATAGAGTGTTAACTTCAGGTTTTATATACTGCATTGTATCATAAATTCCTAGTCCAGCAGTAACAAGTCCGCCTGGACTATTTATATAAAGAGAAATTTCTTTTTTAGGATCTTCAGACTCTAAAAATAATAATTGCGCAGTAACTAAAGATGCTACAGTGTCATTGATTGGGCCCACAACAAATACAATTCTTTCTTTTAATAACCTTGAATAAATATCATATGCTCTCTCTCCTCTACTTGATTGTTCAACAACCATTGGGATTAAGTTATTCATTTGTTCAGTTAATTTTTCTGTCATAAATTGATTCGAACTACTTATACAACTTGTGATTACTTTTTGCTAACTTTTTTTGTAGATTTGCTTTTCTTTATGCCTGGTTTTGCTTTTTTTGTTAAAGTTTTTTTTGAAGTAGCTGTTTTTTTAGGTTTTGGTTTTTTTTCTTCTCCACTTTCATGATCATGATTGTGCATTTTTTCTTGTTCTTTTATATTTTTTTCATTTTCTTCCTTCAAAATTTTCTCAGCTTCTTCTTTAGTAATTTCTTTTTTGTTAACTTTTGCATCTTTTTTAATTTTTTCTATAATTTTTTCTTCATAGATTGAACCTCTAATTCCATCTATAGCTGATGGATTTTTTTCATAATATTCTTTAACCATTTTTTCTTGACCTGGCATCATTTTAAATTGTTTTTGTATTTCTAAATTAACTTCTTCTTGAGAAACTTTAATATTATTTTTTTCACCAAAGGCATTTAATATTAATCCCGTTTTAATTCTTTTTGTGGCTTGGTTCTCTAATGAATTTTTATTTTTTTTTAATTCATCATCTTTCATCCCTTGAGATAAAATTTTTACCTCTTGTTCAATCAAATTTTCTGGCAAATCTTCTAAATTTTGTTTTTCTATTTGTTCAAGAATCTGTTTTTTGGAAACCATATCTAAAGAATTTTTAAACTCATCGTTAATTTGCTTGGAAATCAATTCTTTTAAGTTGTTTAAATCTTTAGCACCTAACGTTTTTGCAAATTCATCGTTTATTTTTATATCTTCTGGCTTTTTAACTGCTGTAATAGTACATATAAAAATTGCTTTTTTGTTTACTAATTCTTTTTCAGGAAAGTTTTCTGGTAAAATAACTTCTACTTTTTTATTTTCATTTTTTTTCACTCCTACAAGTTGTTTATCAAATCCTCTAATAAATAAATCTTTGCCTAAGACTAATTGTGTTCCTTTTCCTTCGTTTCCTTTAAAATCTTTTCCATCAACTGTAGCTTTATAATCAAAAACAACCAAATCTCCATTTTTTGAAATGTAATTATCATCCACATCCTTAAAATTATTTTGAGTTTTTGCTATTTGTTCTATTCGTTTATCTGTTTCTTTTGGATCAATTTTAACAGAATATTCATCAACTTTTATGTTTTTTAATGAGCTTATTTCAACTTTAGGTAATTCAGTTACTGAAATTATATACTCCAGGTCTTTTCCCTCTCCAAAAGATTTGAGATCTATCTTTGGCTGTCCGGCAGGTTTAATTTTATTGTCTTCAAGAGCTTTTGTCGTTGTATCTTTAAGAACTTTATCAATTACTTCTCCATACACAGCTTTACCAAACTGTCTTTTTAAAATTTCTGTTGGGACCTTTCCTGGTCTAAAACCTTTAAGAACTACATCTTTTCTTATTTCTTCATACTTTGCATCTAGATAGCCAGAAATAGTTTTTTTATCTATAAAAACCTTAATATCTTTTTCTAAACCTTTTTTGTTTTCAACTGTTACTTTCATAATAAATAATGGTAGGCGAGAAAGGACTCGAACCTTCACAGCTTGCACTATTGGTTCCTAAGACCAACGCGTCTACCAATTCCGCCACTCGCCCAAATTATTGCTGCTTTATATATTATTGTTCACATTTGTCCAATCTGAATAATAGTGTAAAAAGATATAATATTTAAAAAAAAATGATTGTTTCACCCTGTATAAGTATCTGCAAAACTGACCCTGTGACAGGCTTATGTTACGGTTGTGGAAGAAGTAATGATGAAAAAAAAATATGGAAAGAGGAAAAAACTACAGACAGTTGGAAAAAAGCAAATATTGAAGAAATTCAAAAAAGAATGAACGGTTGGCAATTAGAAAGTTTTAAAGAATCATATAATCATAAAACAAAACATGGTATTTCTTTATTTAAAAAGAAAGTAATTAATGAATCAAAGTAGTATAGCAATTATAATTTATATTATTGGGGTAATAATTGGTGCATTATTCTTAGATATTTGGGGTGCCGAAACTAATATAAAAAAAGGTCTTATTGCACTTGGCTGGACTGCTCTTTTATTAATTGCACTTTTTTATGCTGATAAAAACAAAAAATAAAACTGATTTTGAAAAATTAAATAAAAAAATTATATCATGCAATAAATGCTCAAGATTAGTTAAATTTAGAAAAAAAATTTCTAAACAAAAAAGAAAACAGTATCTTAAAGAAACATATTGGGGAAAACCTATTACAGGATTTGGTGATCAAAATGGAAAAATATTATTTGTAGGTCTAGCACCAGCAGCACATGGAGGAACTAGAACTGGAAGAGTTTTTACAGGAGATAGATCTTCTGAATTTTTATATAAATGTTTGTACAAAGCAAACATTTCAAATCAATCAAAATCAGAACATAGAAATGATGGTTTAAAACTTAATAAAGCATATATAACAACAGCACTTAAATGTGTACCACCAGGCGATAAACCTAAAAAAAATGAACTTGATAATTGTTTTGCTTTTTTTAATTCTGAAATTTCATCTCTTAAAAACTTAAAAGTTATTGTTGCTTTAGGAAAAGTAGCTTTCGATGCTTGTACATATCTATATAAATCAAAATACACACTTAATGAAAAAATTAATTTTGCTCATGATAAATTTTATAAGTTACCTGATGATATATTCCTTGTTGGTTGTTATCATCCTAGTCCGAGAAATGTAAATACTGGTAGGATTAATGAAACAAAAATGACAAACTTATTTAGGAAAGTTCTAAAGTTAGCTTAACTAATTGCTAATTTTTTTTCTAAAACTGAAGGAATTTTAATTGGTTTTCCTTCTTGGTTGACTGTGACTAGCTTAAGTTTAGCTTTAACAATTAATTTATCATCTTTTTTAATATTTTGGATTATCACAAAAGATGCTTTATTAAATGACTCAATTGAAGAATGAATTTTTAGTTTATCTTCTAATTTAGCTGGAACAAGATATTCAATATTACATGATTTAACGATTATTAATGTCTTATATTCTTCTAATAATTTTTTGTTGCTCAATCCGATAGAGTCGATAATTTCAGTTCTGGCTCTTTCTAAAAATTTTAAGTAGTTAGAATAATAAACAACGCCACCTGAGTCTGTATCTTCATAATATACTTTAACTTCATGAATAAATTCATTTGGCATAAAATAATTATATCAAAAGACTTTTTTTTTTAATACTAATGAATTGAATTTATGAAGATTTATATTATTTGGTTAATAGGAGTTGTTTTGTGGAATTTTGGATATCCTTCTGCTAAACCAATAGAAGATGTTATAGCAGCAATTTTATTATCTTTTTTAAGTATGGGTTTAAAAAAATACTTTAGATTTTAGTTAATTAGATGAAAAAAAAATGTTTTGGTAATAGGCTATTGACTTC
This sequence comes from uncultured Pelagibacteraceae bacterium, assembly GCA_902604785.1. Taxonomy (GTDB): domain Bacteria; phylum Pseudomonadota; class Alphaproteobacteria; order Pelagibacterales; family Pelagibacteraceae; genus Pelagibacter. The sequence continues at coordinate 9,850 of CACLAC010000013.1, read as the reverse complement.
ATTTTCGAATTGTCGGTATCTGACATTATAGCCAAACCATCTAATTCATTTATATCTAGATCATGAAATTTTTTAAAATCTTCTTTAACATTGGCCTTTACAGTAACCCACTTATTTAAATTTATTTTTGTTGAGGCTAAAACATTATCTATAGATTTTTTTGTATAAGGACTTGTCCAATTTTTTCCTACATTGCTATTACTTGAAAATACATAATTTACTGCTCTATTTGATAATGGTGTAGCGCCAGTTTTTTTAATTACAAAAACTCGAGCAGCAAAGTCATGTCCCTTTTTATTATCCTCTATAACACCTTTTAAATCTTGCTCAATTTTCCATGTAATATTAATAAATGGCGTTTTGTTTAAATCGATTTTGATCTCTTTACCAAGGCCAGAGGCAGCATTATCGGCTACTGCTTTTAAAAAATTTCCATTTTCATTAGATCCTATAGTATAAACAGTTTTATTATCTGCTCCTCTTACTTTTCGTACTTTTAATTCTGAAAGTTCTTTTTCTGTAAATTCAAAAACTTTAATATTTTCCGCATATACAAAATTAGTTAGTAGTAAAATTGTGGTAATAAAATAAAAAATTTTTAACATATTATTCTTATAGATAGTTTAATTTAAAAAAACAACATTCAGTCTTAATTTTGATAATGGTAATTAAAAAAACTTAATAAGTAGATCTGCCACCACTTATATCAAATACTGCAGCAGTAGAAAAACTATTCTCTTCAGATGAAAGCCAGCAGACTAATGATGTAAACTCATATATTTCCAGAAATCGTCCTCTTGGAACTTTTGAAAGCATTCTTTGAACATGCTCTTTGCTCATTTGATCTAATATTCTTGTTTTAGCACCCGCTGGGGTAACAGCATTTACTGCTATATCTTTATCTGCTAATTCTTTACCTAAAGATTTTGTTAAACCAATTGCTCCAGCTTTTCCTGAACTATAGGCGCTTGCATTGGCATTTCCATCTTTTCCAGCAACTGATGCAATATTTACTATTCTTCCATAATTGTGCTTAATCATATTTGGGACTATTGCATGGCAACAATTAAATGTACCCATTAAATTAATTTGAACTATTTTGTTCCACATCTCTACATCATATTCCCACAATGGCCCTGTTGGACCAGTTATCCCAGCATTATTTATCAAAATATCAATTTTTGTTTTAGATGTAATATGAGAAACATTTCTTTCTACATCTATATAATTTGCAACATCAACAATATTATAATTTAGATTAGGATTTTTAATTTCATCAACAACAGATTTTAGTAATTTTTCATCAATATCCCAAATAAATACTTTAGCACCAGAATCTAAAAATCTTTTAGTAACATCTAAACCAAATCCTTGTGCTCCACCTGTGACTACAGCAGTTCTATTTTTAAAATCAAATTTATGCATTTTTATTATTTTTTAATAAGCAGCATGTATAATATAAATGAAATTAAAGCTCCAATAATCCACCCAAAAGATTCTAAAGCAGATAGATTAACATTCCATATTGTAGATGCAGAAAAAATAAATCCAATTATTAAGGAAAAAATTGCTTTATGGTTCCATCCAGATGAATATATATATTCGGAATTTTCTTTTGGATAAAATAATTCCTTATGATTAATTTTTTGTTTTTTAACATAATAATAATCTGCAATTATAATCCCAAAAATTGGTCCAAAAAATGCACTGAGATTATCAAAAATAAGTATAATGCTTGGTTGATTAAATATTGACAACCAAAAACCTCCTACCACTAATCCTAAAAAGATAACTACATAACTAGCCTTTCTTATAGATAGTGAATTGGGTAAAAAGTTAATTAAAGCATTTTGTGAAGGTATATAGTTTGCAATTAAATTAGTTGAAATCATAGAAATTAAAATAAATACAAGAGAAAACACAGTTAAAAAACTATTATTAAATTTTGCAATAATATCATTGGGGTTAGTTAATAATCTCTCTATAGAAATTGAGTTTTTTGTTAAAATTATATCTGATCCAAGTGTTAATAAAATTGCAAAAAAAGAAAAAATTATTAAGTTAAAAATTAATGTAAAATTTCCCAATTGCATTTCTTTATTATTTTTTGCATACCTTGAAAAATCACCGTAACTAACAATTAGTATGGAAAAATAAGCAAACATTGTTCCAGTTATATAAAAAAGTGGTAAAATATTTTTTTTTGAAATTGCGTTTTCTAAATTTGTGCTAATCAATAAAGAATTAATTAATTCATTATAATTTTCTGAAATTATAATTATAAAAAAAACAATTAGACCAAAATAAATAAAAAAAGCTGAAAATTTTAAAAAAATTCTATTTGTTTCAGGACCTTTAGTAAATAAGAAGAGTTGAAACAATAAAGTAATAAATAATGAAAACCAATCTAATGGGTTTAATCCAAAGAAAAATATTAATAAATACTCATTGGTCAATATTTGATTATCGATTTGATATAAAAGTATTCGAAATAAATATCCTAGGGACTTTGAAATAAAAAATGTTTGAATACCAAACATAAATATGCCAACTAATGCTCTTAGCATTCCAATATATCTGGCTCCGTTTAAACCCATTGATAATCTAAGAATTACCGGAAAAGGTAAGCCTGTACTTTGTGAGGTTTTGCCAATTATATTAGTTAGAATAAAAACTAAAAATACAGCAATTAGACAACCTGATAAAACAATAATAGAATTTAAATCATATAGTAAATAAAAAGAAGCTATCAATGAAAAACCTATCACACTTTGAATGCTTACAGCCCAATAATTAAAATAATCTGACCAAACCCAATTTCTATTATTGGGGTTTACTGATACTAACTCCCAATTTCTAAGTTGAAACTTTTCAATTTGTTGATTCACAACCTTATATTAAACAAATATAATTTACTGTCCATATAAGAGCTGTGGAAGCCAAAGCACAATTTTAGGAAATACTATAATTATGATTAGTCCTATAACTTGGATAACCATGAATTGCATCATTCCAAGATAAATATCTTTTAAATCCCATTCTGGAACTACTCCTTTTAAGAAATATGCAGATAGAGCTACTGGTGGTGATAGCCAGGCGGTCTGAAGATTTACAGCAACTAAAATAGCAAACCAAGTAAGATTGAAACCTAAAGCTTCAATTAATGGGAGAATTATGGGTACTATAATCATTACAATTGGTACCCATTCTAAAGGCCATCCAAGAAGAAATATCATTGCCATTACCATTGCCAAAATTAAATATTTATTCATTTCTAAAGAAAGAAGAAAATCTGTAAGAACCATTGGAGTTCCTAATCTAGCAAAAACTGCTCCAAAGAAGTTTGAAGCTGCAACCAAAACCATTATTAGAGCTGTTATCTCCAAAGTCTTAACTAGTGCATCTTGTAATTTTGGAAGTGTTAATTTCTTATAAGCCAAAGCTAATATTAAAGATCCAGCAGCCCCACAACCTGCTGCTTCTGTCGGTGTAGCAAAACCAAATAGTATACTGCCAAGAGCAGCAAAAACTAATGCTGCTGGCGGAACTAACCCTACAAAAAATTCTATCCATACATCTTTCATATTAGTCGCTCTGAGTTTTTGTGGTAGCGGAGGTCCTAATTTAGGATCCATCATGCATCTTATTGTTGTATAGGCAGCATATAAACATGCTAACAAAACTCCCGGAAGTATTGCAGCTGCAAATAAATCCGTTACGGGTATTTCCATTATAGGTCCCATTACAACGAGCATAATACTTGGTGGTATTAATATTCCTAAAGTTCCACCAGCAGTGATTGTTCCGGCTGCTAATTTTACATCATAATTAGATTTATTCATTGACTTAGCAGCCATAATTCCAAGTATTGTTACTGAAGCACCAACTATACCTGTGGCTGCTGCAAAAATTACTGAAACAAATAACACTGCATAGTATAATGAGCCTCTTACTTTGGCTAACATCAATTGAAACGCAGAAAATAATCTTTCCATTAATCCAGCTTGTTCCATCATAATTCCCATGAATACAAATAGCGGTACGGCGGCGAGTGTTTGTTCGGTCATTACCATCGAAAATTGAAGAGTCATTAAGTAGAATACTAATTTTCCAAAACCTAGATAACCAAATACAAAACCTAAAAAAATTAATGTAAAAGAAATGGGAAAACCAACAAAAATTGCAAAAAGCATAACTCCAACAAGAATGAAGCCAAGTATTGCTGGATCTATCAAATGTGATATCATTTTTCTCCTGGCCATCTGCCTTTAGTGGCAGCATAATAACTCTTAAATAATTCTGAAATTCCTTGAACTAATAAAAAAATAATTCCTATCAACAAACATGTTTTAATAGGCCACATATAGGGCATCCAAGTTGTATCCATACCCTTTTCACTTCTCATTATAGACTCTTGGACAAAACCAACTGTCATATAACAAAAAACAATTAATCCTGGAAAATAAAACAACAAGTAAAGCCAAAAATCTACTCGACCTTGCGTTTTAACTTTAAAATTTCTATATAAAAAATCAGCTCGAATATGAACGCCTTTTGATAGTGCGTATCCCGCACCTAACATAAATAAAGCACCATAAAAAAATCGGCTCATATCATAAGCCCAGATAGTTGGTGATAAAAATAATTTTCTAGCTAAGACTTCATAAACCATTCCTAAAATAAGAGGTATAGTAATCCAACAAACTATATTGCCAATTATTTTACTAAACTTATCTATACCAACAATTGTTTTTGACATCCATATAGGCATGTCTTTTGGCATTTTTTTAGATACGCCTCTTCTCTCGGCGATCATTTCATCAGAAATATCCAATTTAGTTGGTTTTTTTGCCATCTGTTATTCCTAAAAAAAAGCGGACTTAATAAAATAAGTCCGCTTTTTTTAATTTATCTTTTATTAAACTACTACTTTAATGTCGCTGCGTGAGCCATACCTAGCTGTGCATTTGACATTTGAGCTCCTGCCCAGAAAGGAACTGCTGTGTCAGCAAATTTTTTCTGAGAGTCCCATACTTTCTTAAAGAACGCGTTTTCTTTTGAGTTCTTTTCTAAAGTAGCGTTAGCTGCAGCCATATACTCAACAAAGTAATCTTTTGGAGTATCATGTAACTGAACACCATGTTTAGTAGTCAATTCATGTAATGCTTCTCCGTTTACAAGAATTCTTCTTGCTAAAGACTTCATTAATGAAGCGTCTGCCGCAACTTTTAATGAAGTTTTTTCATGGTCAGTTAAGCCATTATATTTAGTTCCATTTAAGTAAAAGTCAGCATTAACTACTACTTGGTGCAAACCTTGTAGGTAGTAATGTTTAAGAACTTTTTGGAAACCAAAAACCATGTCAGGCTTAGGGCAACACCACTCAGCGGCATCAATAGTTCCTGCTTCAAGAGCTGGTAGAATATCTCCACCTCCCATAGCAACTGATGCAATTCCAATATCTTTATAAGTTTGTCCTGGAATTCCTGGAGGAGTTCTGAATTTTAGTTTTCTAAAATCATCCATATTTTTGATTGGCTCTGGAAACCATCCTAAAGCTTCTGGTCCAACTGGTTGAAGCATAAAGCCTTTGATGTCTCTTTTCATTTCTTTCCAAAGTTGGTCATAAAGCTGCTCTCCACCACCTGATAAAAACCAAGATAAAAAAGCAATATTATCTATACCAACACCCGCACCTGCAACTGGAGATCCAAATAGCATGGCAGCAGGATGTTCTCCTGACCAATAGTGAGTCCAAGCAAATCCGCAATCAATTAAACCTTTATCAACAGCATCAAGAGTTTCTTTAACTCCTACAACTGTACCTGCTGGCATAATTTCGAATTTTAATGAACCACCTGTTAATTTAGTAACTGTATCAGTAAAGTCTTTAAGCATGATAACTTCATCACCTTTTGCATTAAGAACAGTCTGACATTTAAATGTTTTTGCAGCATTTGCATTTGATATAAAACCAAAAACTAGAGTTACCGCAAATAACATTGAAACGATTTTTTTCATTATTATCCCTCTTATTGTTAAATTTAACGAACGGCATATTTGCAAAAATATCTTTATGATACAAGCATCAATTGAGGTATTTTATTTCGAAAAAACCTTTAAATAGCTTAATAATTTAAAATAATTTATAAGAATTCTAAATGGAAAATTTCGATTTTATAATTATCGGCGCAGGATCTGCTGGGTGTGTTCTAGCAAATAGATTATCTGCTAATCCTAATAACAAAATTCTTCTTTTAGAAGCAGGTGGAAAAGATAGTAACCCTTGGATACATATTCCAGGTGGATATTTTAAAACTATGCACAATCCAGAAACTGATTGGTGTTTTAATACAGAGCAAGAACCAAATTGTGATAATAGACAAATGGTTTACCCAAGAGGTAAAACGCTTGGAGGTAGTTCATCAATTAATGGAATGCTTTATATTAGAGGACAATCTAATGATTATAATTACTGGAGACAACTAGGTAATGTTGGTTGGTCATGGGATGATGTTCTTCCTTACTTTAAAAAATCGGAAAATTTCCAATTTGGTGAAAATGAATTTCATGGATCAGGTGGTCCTATAAAAGTTGAAAAAATAAGAGCAACATTCAAAGTTTTAGATTTATTTTTAGAAGCAGCTGAAGAATTTGGATATAAAAAAACTGATGATTTTAATAATGGAAATAACGAAGGAATGGGTTATTTCCCTTTTACAATAAAAAATGGTTTTAGATGCAGTACAGCAGTAGGTTATTTAAATCCAATTAAAAAAAGGAAAAATTTAAAAATTATTACCAATGCGCATATTAAAAATATTGAATTTGAAAATAAAAAAGCAATTGGAGTTAATTATTGGAATAATAATAATTTAGTAAAAGTTAAAGTAAATAAAGAAATATTATTAAGTGCAGGAACGATTGGCTCTCCACATATTTTACAAGCATCTGGTATTGGTCCTGCAGAGTTATTAAAAAAAAATAATATTGAGGTTATAAAAGATCAACAAAGTGTTGGTCGAAATCTTACTGATCATCTAATGCTAAGGCCAGTATATAAAGTAAAAAACTTAGAAACTTTAAATGATATTTATTATAGCGTTACAAAAAAAATACTTTCTGGATTACAATTTTTATTATTAAGAAAAGGACCTTTAACAGTTGGTGCTAGTTATGTTTGTGGATTTGTAAAAAGCGACCCTCATTTAGAAACTCCAAACTTGCAATTTCATATTTCTCCAGCAAGCACTGATCAATTAGGAAAATCATCACTCCATAAATTTCCAGCTTTTACCCCCACGATAACTAACGTTAGACCTACTAGTCGTGGTTCGATTGAATTAAATTCGCCTGATACAAGAGTGCCTCCTAAAATAAAAATGAATTATTTATCTACCGATGAAGACAGAGAGATTGCAGGTAAATCATTAAAAATTGTTCGAAAAATTGTTATGGAGTCTAATGCTTATAAAGATTACCAACCTGAAGAATTAAGACCAGGTGTTAATATAACTGATAATGAAGCTTTGGCTAAAGAAGCAGGAAAGTATGCCAATACAATATTTCATCCTGTTAGCACATGTAGAATGGGAAATGATGATGATGCTGTAGTAAATGATAGGTTGGTTGCACATGGATTAGAAAATTTAAGAATTGTTGATGCATCTGTGATGCCTCACATTACTTCAGGAAATACTAATGCCCCTACTATTATGATTGCTGAAAAAGCTTCTGATATGATAATAGAAGACAGCAGATCATGAGTGAACAAATTATAATATTTTTCCAAATTGTATTTATAGATTTAGTTTTGGCTGGCGATAATGCCATCATAATTGGTATGGTTGCATCGAAGTTTCCTTTAGAGCAAAGAAAAAAAATTATTTTCTGGGGAATAGGAGCGGCAATTATTTTAAGAATAATATTTACACTTTTAACAGCCTACTTGCTTCAAATAACTGGTTTAAGATTGATTGGTGGAATTCTTCTTCTTTATATCTGTTACAAATTATATGTGGATGTAATTAAAAATAACTCTAAAGATAATGAAGATATAAAAGTCGATAATTCATCCTATTTAAAAGCTATTACAACAGTAATTTTAGCCGATATAACAATGAGCCTAGATAACGTTTTAGGTGTAGCAGGAGCAGCAAGAGATCACTATACATTATTGGTTTTTGGTTTAGTTTTATCTATAATCTTAATGGCAACTGCCGCAACTCTAATTTCAAAATGGATAAAAAAATATAGATGGATTGGTTGGATTGGTTTATTTGCTATTTTAATTGTAGCGATAGAATTGATATATACTGATATAAAGTTATTTTTATAAAATGTATTTAAAAAAATATAATTTAAAAAATAAAATTGCTTTGGTTACTGGTGCTGGTAAAGGATTAGGTAGAGCCTGTGCCATTGCATTAGCTGAGGCGGGAGCAAATTTATTGTTAGTGAGTAGAACAAAAAAAGATCTAGATCAGGTTTCTAGAATAATTAAAAAGTTAAAAGTAAAATGTAAATCATACGTTTGTGATATAACTAATTATAGTGAAATTAAAGAAATAATTAATAAACAAAATAAAATAGATATTCTTATTAACAACGCTGGAACTAATATTCCTGAACACTTCACAAAGGTTAAAACGACAAATATGGAATTTTTAGTTAAAGTAAATACAGTTGCCGCATTTAATATAGCTCAACTTTGTACCCTAAAAATGATTCAAACAAAGAATAGAAAAAAAATTGGAGGCTCCATTATTAATATGTCATCACAAATGGGACATGTTGGTGGACCAATAAGAAGTGTTTACAATATGAATAAACATGGCTTAGAAGGACTTACAAAAGGAATGGCTATAGACTTGGCAAAACACAACATTAGAGTTAATACAGTTTGTCCAACTTTTGTTGTAACCCCAATGACAAAAAAATTTCTTAAAAATAAAAAATTTAAAAGAGATATGCTAAATAATATTCCTCTTGGTAGGTTTGCAGAAATGTCTGAAATATCTTCAGCGGTAGTTTTTTTAGCTTCAGATGCAGCATCAATGATAACAGGAACTTCTTTACTTGTAGATGGTGGATGGACGGCAAAATAATAAAATACACCCTTATATTTCTATTAATTTTTTTTAAAGCTAGTGCAGTTGAATTTTCTGGAAAATTTATTCAAGGATATTTCATACTCGGAAAAACCGATCCTGGATCTAAAATTATTATAGACAAAAAAGAAATCAAAGTTTCACAAGATGGTTACTTTGTTTTTGGAATTGATAGAGATAGAAAATTTGATATTTTTATTACTAAAATAAATAATGGTAAAAAAGAAAAAATTACTAAAAAAGTTTTTAAAAGAAAATACAAAATACAAAAAATTGATGGTCTTCCAGAAAATAAGGTAACTCCACCAGAGTCAGTTTATAAAAGAATTAAAAAAGAGAATAATGCAATAGGTAGAGCAAGGGCAATTAATTCTGATCTGAATTTTTTTAAAAATAAATTTATAATGCCTGTAGATGGAATCATTACTGGGGTATACGGGAGTCAAAGAATATTAAATGGTAAACCTAAATGGCCACACTATGGAATTGATATAGCCGCTAATGAAGGAACTCATATTAAATCATCAGGGAACGGTATTGTTACAATGGCTGAAGATGATTTATATTATACAGGTGGAACAATAATTATGGATCATGGTCATGGAATTTCAACAATTTATTCGCACTTGGAAAATGTTTTAGTTGCTGTTGGAGATAAAATAAACCAAGGGGATATTATAGGAACCGTAGGTTCAACTGGAAGATCAACAGGGCCACATTTAGATTTTAGAATTAATTGG
>CACLAC010000012.1 GCA_902604785.1 uncultured Pelagibacteraceae bacterium | reverse complement strand
CGCTGGATCTATATCTGTCCAAAATACTTCTTCTATTTGTTGAAAATAAAATTGTAATCTATTTGGAAGATCATCTTTATCTGTAGTATACATTATCTGCATTGAAGGATAAATAATATTACCGTCATTTTCTGTTCCCACTATTTGCCAAATATTAGCGCTGTGATTAAGACCAGGATTTATTTTAAATTTATATTTTAAGTAAATTTCTTTACCTAATTTATAAAAGTTTTTCTTTTTAGTAACGAATTCCCATCGTTGAGCTTGTTCATCAGAAAGATCCCAATCTTCTGGATGTCCCTTCATAGAATAGTCTAGTGTGATTTCTATAGCTTCCTCATCTTCGTTATAACGAAGTATATCTTTATGTTTAGTGAGAGAGTCATAGGCAAGAGCCATCTTCTTTTTTGCATCTCCACCTAATATTTCTTTTTTAAATATTTTAAGTGGATTCTTTGATGCAGCAAATAATTGGGTGGTAAAAAAAATTGATATAATCAAAAATGCTAAAAACTTTTTCATTTACCTTTAATTACAGAATGAACAATTTTTTTCCAATTATAATTCTTATAAAGTGAATTCACTACAATTATCCTTTTGTTATCTAAATCAATCAGAATTTGCTGACCAGCAAAACCACTTAATCCAATTATTTTTCGTGTTTTTTCTATTCCATAAATATCAAAATGAAACTGACCACCATATGATTTTGTATAAAGACCAACATCATCTGCTTCTTTTGTCTTGTCTTTCTTTTTAATTCTATTGTCGTAAATTAATTTCAAATATTTTCCAGCACATGTATCATTATGCCAATCTTCCATCATCGTTTTTGCTATTCTTAAATAATCGTATCTATCCGCATAAAAAGAATATCTTCCAGAAACAAAATCGTCATATTTTAAATACTTTTTAGATTTTGAAAAATAAACACTATTTTTAACTCCAACATGTTCATTAAAAACTTTGTGTAATAATTTATCCCAATCTTTGCCTGCTTTGTGTTTGACATAATTCATAATTACGTTTGTGGTTAAAGCGCTGTAATTATAAATTAATTTACTTTTTTCAGAACCTCTTAGATAAACATTCATAACTTTCATTAAGCCTATCACGTTAACGTTTTCTTTCTTTTCACCTTTAACGCTAATTTTATTATCGTGACGATGTTTAGATCTTTCACCAACCCATTTTTGATCTCCACCCTTCATATTTAAAAGATCGAGTAATACCGAGTCTTCGTACAAGGTGCTTTTTATTAATGGCCAATCATTCAGCTTTACATTAACACTGTCAATATAACCTTCACAAATTGCATGTCCAGTTACATAGGATACTAAACTTTTACCCATTGAATGTGATGGTAACAAACCATCTATAATATCGTCGCCCTGAACTGAAATTGGTATATCAGATACATCAATTACAATTTTGTCATCTTCAAATAATAAATAACTAATTATCCCAGTATCTTTATTATTTTTAAATTCTTTTATGACATCTTTATTTTCTCTTAAGTCTGATTGAAAGTTGTAATGATTTTCAGAACCTTTTATCTCCCACTCTTTATATGCTAAAAAAGGATAGTCCCAGGTATTCTTATTTTTTTTTGCGTAAGAAGAAGTTGAAAATATTATTAAAAATATAACTATTATGATTTTTTTCATGGTGCTGCCTTTTTTTTAAATTTAACTTTTTGTTGTCCCTGGATTTACAAGTCAGCACAACCAGACTTGATTACTTTATGTTATCAATGTTTAAAATATTTGACAATGAGTTATTTAATTCATTTAAATTTTCTCTTTTAGAAATATAAAAAACCAAAACTATTAATAATATTATTAATGGAATTGGCATAAGCATAATAGTAGAAATATTTTGATGTATTAAAAACATATATACCAAAAGAAATAATATTGATCTTATTAATACGTTTATTTTAAAGACAGAAATTATTGCTAAGGAGTGAATAAGCAAGTTCTTAAAACTCATTTTTGATGGTCCGAAATATCTTGGCCCTCTAATTGATGGAACAGTGGATCTTTCTTTCTCTAGCTTTGTTAATGCTCCAGAAAAACTGCTCCAAGTAGATTTATCATTAATCATTTTTTCAACTGTTGATTTTGGAAGGCATGTATAGTTACCAAATTTTATTGATTGTCCTGTGAACGCAAAAGTTAAAATTTTGTGAGAGCTATAACAAAATTTAAAAAATAAACTTTCAGATCTTTTTATTCTTTCTCCAACAATAGGTTTATCCGAAGAGTAATTTAAATATTCTACAAAATTTTTTATTTCTTCCGGTCTATCTTCGCCATCACCATCCATAGGTATTACATAATCAAATTCCTCATTTTCAAAGATATGTTTCAATCCTGTTGCAATACATCTTGCATGACCTCTATTTTCATTCATATTTATGATTTTAATAGACTGTAAGTTCTCAGTATTTAAAGCACTTATTGATTGTTTTTCTGAAGAAGCGTCATTTACAATTATAACTGAAAATTGACACTCTAGACCTGCAATATTTGAGTTTATCTCTTCTAATAATTTTGATGCAGATTGCCAATCATTATAAATCGGAACTAAAATTATTATTTTCATTAAGATACCGAATTTATTAGTCTAAATAATGATGCAAAAAAACCAAATCCAGAAAACTCTATTGCTGCAACAACTACAATAATTAATAGTATTTTTTTCTTTTTCTCACTAATATTAAAATTCATATTTGGATCATTTATATTTTATACATTCTAAATCTTTATTACATATAAAGGTATTACTCTTATCATAAATCCACTTAGGTCTCTCCTCTAAGTGATATGATAAATTGCCAGCAATCCATTCGTTCCCTTTAACAAAAGCAATTTTTCCAGAAACTTGGTTTTGTTTTTCATAAAACAATTTAGCCTTTACAGCTTCTTTCTTTCCAGGATAATCAGTTCTCTTATCTATTTTAAAAATCGAAACATAAGCATATGCAAATGGAGAAAAAATAAATAAAATTATAAATATTGTAACAAAATTTTTCAATTTATTTAAATTAATTTGAGATTGAAAAATATAAATTACTAAAATACCAATGAATAAATAAAATGGAGTCATCCACATTGTTCTAATTTTAACTCCTAAAATCATAGAAGTTAAAAATATTAAAGCGATAGGAGCAATATTTATTATTATTAAAAATAATAATTTAACATCTTTTAAACTAATTTTAGATTTAAATTTTTTGATTAAGAATAATACCATTATAAAAAACGGTATTAAAATTCCAATTTGCTTACCTAAAAATATCAAAGGATATTTAATATGATTTAAAATATTTGGTTCTTCCATTCCTGTTCTATTTAAACCATAAGTAATAGTAATATAGTTATTTTCAGTTAACCATATTAAATGAGGTAACAAAACTATACAAAATGGAATTATTGAAATTAAAGGTTTAAAGTTAAAATTAAATTTATTTTTATAAACCATGTAAACTATAAAAAGATCAATTGCTAAGCCAAGATAAATAAATAAGTATTTTGACATAAACCCCAATCCTCCAAACAAACCCATTAGCAACCAATCTACTGTTTTATTATCTTTAAAACCTTTCCATAAATATAATACTGTTAATGCCCAGAAAGGCATCAAACAAACATTCACATTGAATTCGGGAGTTGTAAAATTGTAAAAGTAAATTCCTTCTAATAATAAAACTGATAATAAAGAAAAAACTTTATTTTTAAAAAATTTTTCTGCTAATATAAAAACCACAATGAAAGAAATAATTACGAAGATTTGACTTAATAAATAATAAGCCCAATCATTTGCACCAAAAATTTGGTAAAAAATTTCTAGCACAAAAGCAACCATGGGTGGATGTTTGTTGAATCCCCAATCTAAATTACTTCCCCAAGCTAAATGTTCAATTGTATCTAAAGGTAAATTGTTATTCGTTATAGTTGGGACTAAAGTCCAGATGATCAGATGTGATGTAACAAAAATATAAAGTAAATTAGTTAAATTCTTTTTATTTAAGCCCATTTTTATCAATTTATACAATTAATACTGCCTTGACACCCAATAATTCGTGAATATATTCACCAAATTCAAAAATTTGAGCATGGTAAAGATCTCTAAGACATATATTCCAAAAGAAAAAGAAAAATACATGTGTGCTAAACATCTTGAATTTTTTAAGAGAAAATTACAGGATTGGAAAAAAGATCTTAAAAGATCAAACAACGAAGCGATATATAATGCTTCAATGGATGATAACAGCTCATCTGCAGATATCGTTGATCAAGCAAGCTCTTATACTGAAAAAAATGTAGAAATGAGAGCTATTAACAGGCAGATAAAATTAATTTCTAAAATTGATGGTGCGCTTAAAAAAATCCAAAATGGAACATATGGTTTTTGTGAAGAAACAGGTGAGCCAATTGGATTAAAGAGATTAATGGCAAGACCCGTTGCTACTTTATGCATTGCGGCTCAAGAAAAACACGAAAAAAACGAAAAAGTTTACGCAGATAACTAAGGCAAAGGTATTTCCAAGTTTTTATCCATAAACTTATAACCTTTTTCTACGGCTGGACGTTTAGAAATTTCCATATACCATCTAGTAAGACTTTTATAATTTGCTAATCCAATATCATGCCATTCATGCCTTGCTATCCATGGCCATGTAGCAATATCCGCTATTGTATAACTTTCTCCAGCAAGAAATTGTGATTGTGCTAATCTTTCATTTAAATCATGATAAATAGATTTTGTTATATCAAAATACCTTTTTTCACCAAATTCACTTTTTCCAGAATTGTAATGATGAAATTGATGATGTTGACCAATCATAGGTCCCACATATCCCATTTGACCCATTAACCACTGATTAATTTTAAGTCTATTTTCTTTAGCATAAAATTTATTACTTTTTTCTCCCAGATACATTAGGATTGCACCAGACTCAAAAATAGACTCTTTATCGTTATCGTGATCGATAATAACTGGAATTTTGCTAAATGGGCTAATTTTTCTAAATTCAGGATCGAATTGTTCTTTTTTTCCAAGATCAACTTTGGTTACTTTATAATCAAATCCAATTTCTTCTAACATTATGCTAATTTTTTTTCCGTTAGGAGTATCTGCTGAAAATAATTCTATCACTCTTTTACACCTATCCTGTCTTTTACTGTTTTTGATGTAGTTGTGAATTCAAATCTATACTTTTCATTAGGTCTTGCATATTTGAAACAACCTCTAGCTGCAAGGGCACCTTCATGAAATCCAGATAAAATTAATTTAAGTTTTCCAGGATAAGTACAAATATCACCAATTGCAAAAATACCTTTTTTATTAGTTTCAAAATTTTCAGTATTTACTGGGATAGTTTTTTTATCAATATTTAGACCCCAATCTAAAATAGGTCCAAGTTGCATAATTAAACCAAAGAATCCCAAAACATAATCAGTATCGATTATTTTACTTTCACCTTCTTCATTTTTTATTTCAACAGTTTCAAGATTCTCATTGCCTGATACATCTTTAATTGAATACTTAGTTAGGACTTCAATCTTTTTATCATTTTCTAATTCTTTTATTTTCTCCACACTAGATGGAGCTCCTCTAAACTCATCTCTTCTATGTACTAAAGTTACTTTTGAATTCTTTGAAAGTTCTATTGCCCAATCCAATGCGCTATCACCACCTCCAAAAATAACAACTTTTCTATCTTTAAAGATATTTTTGTCTTTTATTGAATATAAGATAGTTTTTCCCTCAAATTTTTCACAATTTTTTAAAGGAAATTTTCTTGGTTCAAAAGAACCTACCCCACCTGCAATCACTATATTTGGTGTTAAAAATTCTTTTCCTTTTAGTGTTTTAACAATCCAATTATTATTTTCATTTTTTATATCTTGAACTCTATCATTTAAATGAGATTTAAAATTAAATGGTTTTATTTGTTCAATTAAATTTTTTGTAAGTTCTTCACCAGTACATTCTGGAATCGCTGGAATGTCATAAATTGGTTTGTCAGGATAAAGTTCAATACACTGGCCACCTAACTTATCTAAATTATCAACTATCTCACATTTAAGACCTATAATCCCTAATTGATGTGCACAAAACAATCCTGTAGGACCTGCACCAACAATTAAAACATCAGTGTCAATCATTAAACTTGCTTTTCTGGTAAATGAACAACAAGTCCATTTAATTCATCTGAAACAGTAATCTGACAACTTAATCTACTATTTGAATTTGGTTCAAATGCTTGGTCTAACATATCGTCTTCTCCTTCAGTTTTTTTTGGTAATTTATTAAACCAATCATCTTTGACATAAACATGGCAAGTTGCACAAGCCATTCCTCCTCCACAATCAGCATCAATACCTGGAATATCATTTTGAACTGCCCCCTCCATGACGCTAAGGCCATTTGCAACATCAATCTCATGTTGTTTGCCTTCATGTTCTATATATTTGATTTTAGCCATCTGAGATTTATATAAGCACAAAAAAAAATAGGGCAAGTAATTAAACTTGCCCTATTTATTAATTATTTAACTCTAATATTATCTTTTAGAAGAGTTAGCAACAGCGCAAGACCAGATAATTAAACCGAAAGCGATTTTATTAACAAAGTCTGCTAAGTTGTAAATAACATTAAGTGAATTAGCGTCAATTCCACCTGTTAGGTAACCAAAAATGTAACCTAAAGGATAGATTGCCCAACCTACAGTAACGATCATTCTTAATGCTCCGAATGCTGTTACTAAAGATTTGTTTCCAGATTTAGCAGCAACTTTTCCTGCTTCACCTGAAAAGATTTCATAAAGAATATAAACCCATCCAGCTATACCGATTATGAAACCTAGTGTAGCATTAATGAATCCAGCTTCTCCAAGATATCCACCTACTAACATAACTAAAGAACCAATAAAGATTCTCCAGAATATGCCGCTGTCAACTTTTCTTACTGCTGAAAGAATTAAGTAAAATTCTACTAGCTGTAAAGGAACTGTAATTAACCAGTCAATGTATCTGTAAACAGTTGGAGTGTCTCCTGTCTCAACCCAAACCGCTCTCATGTACATGTAATGGATAAATGCAATACCAGTTACTAAACCAGCTACGTTTACAGATTTTCTCCATTGTGCAGAAACATTTGCCTGCTCCATAAAGAAAAACGCAGTAGCTGCCAACATACCCATTGAAATTAACCAGAACGAAATACCAACGAAATCGTCCGTAGCCAAAAAGGTTGTTGCCGCATTAGCCGCTGTAGTTGCTCCAATAAGCACTAAAGCTAAAGCTAACATTTTCATTGTCTTCATAAAAAACTCCCTCATTAGTTAGTTTTTATAGTTTAAATTTAAACTACAGCTGAACCTAATGGTTCAACTAGAGTTAGGGGCTTAATAACAAAAAAAAATAGATTATTGAAGGTTAAAAAACCTTCAAAAAGTATTGATTTTACTTATATTTTAAAATTAAATACAACCTGTTACTTAAAATCAATAAAAAATGGCAAATCAAAACAAATCAATATGAAAAATAATTTTGAGGAAATTTACAATGATTCTCTAAGCAAACCTGAAGAATTTTGGAAAAACATTTCAGAAGATGTGTTTTGGTTTAAGAAACCAACTAAAATTTTAAATAAAAATAACCCCCCTTTCTACAAATGGTTTGAAGATGGTACTACTAACTCTTGTTACAATGCATTGGATTTTCATATAGATCAAGGTAGAGGAGATAAAACTGCATTAATCTATGACAGTCCCATAACAGGTAATAAAGCAAAATTTACATTTAATGAATTAAAACAAAAAGTTTCAAGATTTGCAGGCGCTCTTGACAATCAAGGAGTTAAAAAAGGAGATAGAGTAATAATTTATATGCCTATGATACCTGAGGCTGTTGTGGCTATGCTAGCTTGTGGAAGAATTGGAGCAATTCATTCTGTAGTTTTTGGTGGATTTGCATCAAATGAATTAGCTAGCAGAATAGACGACAGTAAAGCCAAAATTTTGATCACTGCTTCATGCGGATTTGAACCTGGAAGAACAGTTGAATATCGACCTTTAGTAGATGGTGCTTTAAAACTTGCAAAACATAAAGTTGAAAAAGTTATTATTTATCAAAGAAAAGGCCATGAGGTAAAACTTAATGAACCTTTAGAGTTAGGCTGGGAAGAGTCCTTAGTAAACGCTACTGACAAAGATTGTGTTGAAATGGGATCTAATGAATTTGCTTATATTTTATATACCTCCGGAACCACAGGCGTACCAAAAGGAATTGTTCGAGACATTGGAGGACATATAGTTGCTCTAAAATGGACAATGAAAAATATATACAACATTGATACAGGTGATGTTTGGTGGTCTGCGAGCGATATAGGATGGATCGTTGGTCATTCATACATTGTTTACGCTCCCCTATTTAAAGGTTGTACGACAGTTTTATTTGAAGGAAAGCCAGTTGGTACTCCAGATGCTGGCGCTTTTTGGAAAATTATATCTGATTATAAAGTTAAATCTCTTTTTACTGCTCCAACTGCTTTTAGGGCAATCAAGAAAGAAGATCCAGAAGGTAAATTTTTCTCTAAATATGATCTTAGTTCATTTGAATCTTTATTTCTTGCAGGAGAAAGAGCCGATCCAGATACAATTAAATGGGCAGAAAATTTATTAAAAGTTCCTGTAATTGATCATTGGTGGCAAACTGAAACTAGCTGGGCAATAAGTTCTAATTGTACAGGAATTGAAATGCAAAAAACTAAATATGGCTCAGCATGTAAAGCTGTACCTGGTTATGATGTTAAAGTAATAAAACCAGACCAAAGCTTAGCTAAACCAAATGAAATGGGAGATATAGTTGTAAAACTTCCATTACCCCCAGGAACTTTTCCAACTTTATGGAATGCGGATAAAAGATATCAAGAAAATTATATGACTAACTACAAAGGATATTATCAAACTTACGATGCAGGTCATATTGATGAAGATGGTTATATATGGATTATGTCTAGAACAGACGACATAATTAATACAGCGGGTCATAGATTGTCTACTGGAGCAATTGAAGAGGTTTTATCAGAACATCAATCGGTTGCTGAATGTGCAGTTATTGGAATAAAAGATAAATTAAAAGGTCAAATACCCATTGGATTAATTGCGCTTAAAGCAGGTGTTTCAAAAGATAACGAAACTATCTCAAAAGAATGTATAGAAATGGTAAGAAATAAGGTTGGACCAGTTGCTGCTTTTAAAACTACAATTGTAGTAAAAAGACTGCCTAAAACCAGATCAGGAAAAATTTTAAGGGGAACTGTTAGAAAAATTGCGGATAAAGAAGATTATAAGATGCCAGCAACTATAGATGATCCAGCTATTCTTGATGAAATAAAGGAAAATTTAATTAATAATAAAATTTTAAAATAAACTTATGTTTTTGCTTTTATATTGGGAGTAAACATAACTGCCAAAATACCACCAATTACAATTAATGAACTTCCTAATATTTCACGCCATCCAAATGGTTCATTGGTAAGTATTGATGAACTTATTACTCCAACAACTATTTCTGAAAGAAAAAGAATTGAACATAATCCTGCTCCCAATTTGCTTGGTGCCCACAATATTATAATACCAGTTGGGATAAAATAAAATATAGATAAAATAATTAAGAAAGTTGACATTGAAATAAAAGCTTCAATGGTTGGCATCTTTCCAAGATAATCTGCCAAAAAAAATCCAAAAACTATATTAAAAAGTGCACCGTATAAAAAAAACGAAAAAATAATAGGAAAAACTCCATCTGTTTTAACTATTTCAAGACGTATCATTCCAGCTGCAAAAATAACTCCTCCCGCCAAAGCAATCCAATCGCCAGCATTTTGTGGAAGAGGAATAATTGTTTCTTTACTAAAAACTACCCATAAACCACCTAGAGCAAGACTAAGAGTAACAGCCCTTTCCCATCCAGGTTTTTTTTTTAAAAATATTATTTCAAAAATAGTTGTCCAGACAGGCGTCATATAAAATAGTATTAATGCTTTTACAACATCTGTTAAAAGGAAGCTAAGAGCATAACAGACAAAACCTCCTCCAACTAGAAAACCTGTAAGTGGCAATTCAAAACCAGAAGATCTTCCTTTAATTTTTCTCCATAAACAAACGGGTAATAATACAAGAGTCCCAATTACCATTTGTGCAATTGTTCCCCAGCCTCCTGTCAAACCTCCATCTTCGAGTATTCGTTGAGGCAGCCAATAAATACCCCAAGCTCCAGCGGATAGCGCAAGAGCAATTGAAATTTTTATATGATGCGGATTTCTCATGTAAAAACTAAATCTTCAAAACTTCATAGGTTTTCCAGTTGGATCTCCTATTATATTTCCATTTTTCATTTTTACTTCACCATTAATTATAGTGGCAATTGGTGCACCTTTAAATTTGTATCCATCAAAAGGAGACCAACCACATTTACTTTCTATTTTATCATTTTGAATCTCAATTACTTTATTCAGATCTACGATTGTAAAATCCGCATCAAAATTCTCTTTGATGAAACCTTTATTTTTAATTCCAAATATTTTTACTGGATTTTCACATACTAAATTCATCAACTGTTCAAGCCTGAGTTTTCCATTATTTACATGGTTTAACATAACTGGCATTAAAGTTTGTACACCAGGCATGCCTGATGGTGAATTTGGGTATTCTTTATCTTTGTTTGCTTTTAAATGGGGAGCATGGTCAGATCCAATGGTATCATTAAAGTTATTTTTAACCGCATACCATAATCTATCGTAATGAGATTTATCTCTAATAGGAGGATTCATCTGCGCATATGTGCCTAGTTTATCATAACAATCTGGTGCATAGATTGTTAAATGCTGTGGTGTGATCTCAAAAGTAATATTACCTTTATGTTGTGATAAAAAATCTATCTCTTGCTTAGTAGTTATATGGAGAACGTGAGCTTTTTTATTATAACGCTCAGCTATTCGGACTATTCTTCTTGTAGAAGAAATTGCACATTCTTCACTTCTCCAAATTGGATGGGAATGAACATCTCCTTTATTTATCAATTTTTTATTAATATTTAAAATTTCTTCATCTTCAGAGTGAACGGCTACTACTTTAGAACTATTTTGGAATACCGTTTCAATATCTTTTTCATCTGCAACCAAGAGGTTGCCAGTTGAAGAACCTGCAAAAAGTTTAATTCCACAGCAACCCTCTAAATTTTTTAAATCTGCTAATTCATTTGCATTATCTGCTGTTGCACCAAAATAGAAAGCATAATTACAATACATTCTATGTTTAGCTAGATCTAATTTTCTTTGAAATTCTTTTTTAGTTGATGTTGGTGGATTAGTGTTGGGCATTTCAAATACTGCAGTGATTCCCCCAACAATCGCAGCTCTGCTTCCAGAGTTAAGATCCTCTGTATCTGTTGAGCCTGGTTCTCTAAAATGTGTTTGAGTATCTATACACCCTGGTAAAACTACTAATCCTTTAGCATCAAATATTTCTTTAGCTTCACTATCAATTTTTCCAATTTCAATGATTTTACCATCTTTAATTGCTATATCGTGATTTTTAAGATCCTTATCTATATAACAAGAACCATTTTTAATTATTAGATCTAACATTTATTAAAAAAGTAATTATATTATTAATAGAGATCAATCAATTATGAAAAAAAACGATGTATATATACTTGAAGATAGAGGTATTCTTTATTTAAATGGAGAAGATGTAAAAGAATTTTTACAGAATCTTATTACAAATAATATCGAAAAAGTAACCGATGAAATAAGTTGTTTTGCGGCATTGCTTACTCCTCAAGGAAAATACTTATTTGATTTTTTGATTGTAAAACATAAAACTGGATATTTTTTAGATTGTGAAAAAAGTAATATTGATGAGCTTTTTAAACAATTAACTTTATATAAGTTGAGATCAAAAGTTGAGATCCTAAATCTAAGTAATGAATTTGTGGTTGCAGGAATGAGTTATGAAAAATTTTTAACTTTTGAAAATTCTAAAGATATTGAGGGCTATACAATTAAATATCTTGAAGATCCTATTTTCTTAGACCCAAGATTAAAAAAATTAGGCGCAAGATTAATAATCAATTTAGAAAAGTTATACTTATCTTTAAAAAAATTAGAACTTAAAACTGCTAAAGTTGAAGATTATTACAATTTTAGTCACAATCTTGGAATTTCCCAAATTGATAATCTAAATCTACAAAATAAAATATTTGGAATTGAATGTAATTTTGAAGAATTGAATGGAATAGATTTTAAAAAAGGCTGCTACATTGGACAAGAAAATACCGCTAGGATTAAACTTAAGAATAAATTAAATAAAAAACTTTTTGCAATAAAGGTTATTGAGGGAAATATAAATAGCGATCAAATATTTTTAGAAGATAAAGAGGTAGGTAAATTACTTATAAAAAATAAAAATCCATTCGCTTTAATTAAAACTCAAAATATTTTATTAGACTTTGAAAATATCTACAAATGCGGAAATGCAAAAGTAAAAATTTTAAAACCAGCTTGGTTATAATGTTATTTTATAAATTTTGACAAATCAGGTTTATAATACTTTGGTCCCTTCATAACTTTTCCTGCATCATTATAAATAGGTTTTCCATCTTCTCCTAATTTACTCATGTTTGAATTTTGAACTTCTTCAAAACATTTGTCTAAATCTATTCCAAATGCGTGTCCAGCTCCATAAGTCACATATAATATATCAGTAAGAGCATCAGCTGTTTCCAATAAATCTTTATTTATTATTGCTTGTTTTAGCTCTTCAAGTTCTTCATTTATCAAATTATATCTTAATTGATTAATTTTTTCTGTACTAAAGGATGGTCTTGATTTTACTTCTTGGCCAAATGTTTGCATAAATGTTTTTACTTTTTGAAAGTTTGTCATTTTACTCCTGTAAGATTTGTTAAAACTAGTATATAAATAAAAATATTTAATTATTCAAATAAATGAAAAAAAGAAAAGAATTTGACAGTATAGGGGCTATTAATGTTCCTGCAGATAAATACTGGGGAGCATCTACTGAAAGATCAAATAAGTTTTTTAATATTGGAAAAATTCTAGTAAATTCTTCAATAATTCGCTCTATAGCAATAATAAAAAGATCTGCTGCCATCGTTCATAAAAAAGAAAGATTGATTCCTAGTAATATTAGTGGTGCAATTGTAAAAGCCTCAAACGAGGTTATATCGGGAAAACTTGAAAATAACTTTCCATTAAAAGTTTGGCAAACTGGTTCTGGTACTCAAACTAATATGAATGTTAATGAAGTAATTGCAAATAGAGCAATTGAAATACTTAAAGGTAAAAAGGGAACTAAAAAACCTGTTCATCCTAATGATCATGTGAATAAGTCTCAATCCACTAACGATGTTTTTCCAACCGCAATGCATATCTCTGTAGCTACAGAAACAGTTAATAAGTTGCTGCCTAACTTAAAATTATTAGAAAATGAATTGAAAAAAAAAACAATTGAATTTAAAAAAATTGTTAAAATTGGAAGAACACACTTGCAAGATGCAACTCCTCTTACTTTAGGACAAGAATTTTCAGGATACTATGAGCAAGTAAAAAAAAGTTTAGAAAGAATAAAATTTAGCTTAAAAGATATTTTATTTTTAGCACAAGGAGGAACTGCAGTTGGAACCGGTCTTAATACAAAAAAAAATTTTGACAAAAAAATTACAAGAGAAATCAGCAAGTATTGCAAAATACCATTTAAACCTGCGCCAAATAAATTCTCTGAGCTAGCTGCCCACGATGCAATTGTAAGTTTATCTGGATCTTTAAATTCTTGTGCTGTAGCTTTAATGAAAATTACAAATGATATTAGGTTTCTTGGTTCTGGTCCCAGAGCTGGTTATGGTGAACTTATATTACCAGAAAACGAACCTGGCTCCTCGATCATGCCTGGCAAAGTTAATCCCACTCAATGTGAAGCGGTAACTATGGTTTGTGTTAAAGTAATTGGAAATCATACCGGAATATCAATTGCTGGAACTCACGGACACTTTGAACTAAATGTATTTAAACCTTTGATTGCTCATAACATATTGCAATCGATCGATATATTGGCAGACAGTGTAAAAAATTTTAGCTTGTATTGTGTGAAAGGAATTAAAGCAAACAAATTAAAAATAAAAGAACATTTAGATAATTCATTAATGTTAGTAACTGCTTTGGCACCTAAAATAGGCTATGACAATGCTGCAAAAATTGCCAAAAAAGCATTGAAGAATAATACAAAATTAAAATACGAGGCTATAAAATCTGGGCTAATAAATGAAAAAGAATATCATAAGATTGTAAACCCAATTAAGATGACTGGTCCAAATTAAAGTAATAATTTTCTAATTAAACTTTTTAAAACTTGTAAGTTTTTAATTATATAAAATTTTTCTGAATAATTTTTTTTATCAATTGTATTGAAATATATATTTGAAACAGATATTTCATTATTATCAATATTTTTTTCAAAATCAAAATATATTTTATTCAAATTTTCAACACTCTTTGAAGTCAATTGAAATTTTCTAGAAAATTCTTTTTTATTTTCTATTTCAAAAACATTTTCAGATGCAAATATTAAGTCTCCTTCATCTTCATAATATCTAAAATCTGATTTTATTTTTCCTATTCCTTTAATTTCAAATGTTGATTTTTCTAATTTAATTTTTTTTTCTTTAATGGAAAAATTAACTTTTCCATCATTAACAATTGAATTTTTTAAATTATAAACATGCAAATTTAATTTTCCATTAATATTTCCCAAAAATTGTTTTGAGTTTAAGATCAGATATAGCAAATTATCAACTAAAAAATTTGTATCTATATTATTTATTTCAGTTTTAATTTCAGCAAAAAATGGATCTAATTCAATTTTTGAATTTAATTTAATTTTTTGATTTTTAATTTCATTGGGAGAATAAATAAGAATTTTTTTATCCTTTTTTAAATAATTTATTAAGATCTCTTCATTTAAAAATTTAATTGAACTTTTGCCACTAAAATTTAATTTATCCTTATATGAAAATAAATTTTTTAAAAATAAATTTGGGTTTTTAAATTTTACTTCAGTTGAAGAATTTTTTGGATCATCATAAAATCTTTTCCAAAATGAATTATAATTAATATCAAATATATTTCCTTTAATTTTAAGTTCTTTTGAGTTTGCATTTTTATTAATTAAATAACTAATTTTTTTTATTGGAGAAATAAGAATGGTTTTATTATTTTTGTCTATTAAAAAAAATTTACTTTTGTTGATATAAATAGGTTTGTTTATTTTATAATAAAGATGGTTTCTAAAGTCCAAAACATCGTCAAATCTAAAATAAATATTGGCATCTTGTATTTGAATTTCTTCAATTGTTATATTTGATTTTGAGTATAAATTTTTAATAGGAATAAAAATTTTTAAGTTGCTAGTTTTAATAACTGAAGATTTTTCATTTTCAATGTTTAAATCTAAATCAGCTTTTTTAATTAAATAATGAGGTTTTGGAAAAATTTTAAGTGATATATCATCTAAAATTTTTAAATTAATCTTAAATTCTGAAGAAACCTTTTTTTCAATTACATTTTGTATACTATTATAATTCAATAAAACTGGTAATGATAAAAGTAAAATTGCTGTAAAAAATATTATAATTGATGGTAAAATAATTTTAGCAGAGTTTATTTTTTTAATTTTACTCATAAAAATTAATATGGCTTATACTATAAAAATATAAATGGTAAATTCAGAATATTTAAATAATTTAAACGAGAGTCAAAAAGAAGCTACTTTATACATTGAGGGCCCATTATTAATAGTTGCGGGTGCTGGATCTGGAAAAACTAAAGTTCTTACTTCAAGAATTGCACACATAATTAAGCAACATAAAGCCTTTCCAAATCAAATACTTGCGGTCACATTTACGAACAAAGCTGCGAAGGAAATGCAAATAAGGGTCTCTAAATTACTAAGAAAAGAAGCTACAGGACTACAATGGCTAGGAACTTTTCATTCAATTAGCGCGAAGCTACTAAGAAAACATGCTGATGCTGTGGGTCTTAAAAGTAATTTTTCAATCATAGACCAATCTGATCAGGAAAGACTAATAAAAAATATTTGCAAGGCTGAAAATTTAGATACTAAAAAAATATCACCTAAATATATATTGGCAATTATTGATAAATGGAAAAATAAAGGTTTTTACCCTGGTGATGTAGTTTTAAAAAAAAATAATACTTTAGAAAAGAATTTTCTAGAAATATATAAAATTTATCAAAAAAAATTAATTGATTTAAATGCTGCAGACTTTAGTGACTTAATTTTACATACAGTTAAAATTTTTAAAAACTATAAAGATATCTCTGAACTATATTCAAAAAAATTCAAATATATATTGGTAGATGAGTATCAAGATACAAATTTTATTCAAAGTGAATGGTTAAAATATTTATCAGAATATAATAAGAATATTTGCTGCGTGGGTGATGATGATCAGTCAATATATAGTTGGAGAGGAGCTGAGATAAAAAATTTTTTAGAATTTGATAAAGTATATGAAAATACAAAAATTATCCGATTAGAAAAAAATTATAGATCTACGCAAAATATTTTAAATGTGGCTTCTAATTTAATTGAAAATAATCAAAATAGAGTTGGAAAAAAGTTATTCACAAACCATGATGATGGTGAAAAAGTATCTTTGACATGTTTCAGAAACGTAAAAGATGAGGCAATAGAAATTGGTTCAAAAATTGAGAATTTAAAAAAAAAATATTCTTTAAATGAAATTGCTATATTGGTTAGAGCAATTTTTCAAACTAGAGAATTTGAGGAAAGATTTTTAAAAATTGGAATTCCTTATAGAATAGTTGGAGGAATTAAATTTTATGAAAGAGCAGAAATTAAAGATTGCATTGCATATTTAAGAGTGGTTAATCAACCTTTGGATGATTTATCTTTTGAGAGAATAATTAATACTCCCAAAAGGTCTATAGGTGACACAACAATTAAAAATATCAATGAATATGCAAAAAAAAATAGTTGCTCTTTAGAGATTGCATCTAATCGATTAATAGAAAATAACAAAATTAAGCCAAAAACAAAAATTGGATTAAATTCATTATTAAATTTCTTAAAAAAATGGAGAAATGATTTAAAAAATAATTCTAATCATAATAAATTACTTCAAATTATATTAGATGAGTCAGGATACAGTGAGATGTTAAAAAATAAAAAAGATTTAGAAAATGAAAACCGATTGGAAAATATTAAAGAACTTTTAAATGCTATGAAAGAATTTGATAATCTTGAAAGTTTTTTAGAACATGTTGCTCTTGCTACATCTCTTGATCAAAATTGGCAAAATGAAAAAGTAAATTTGATGACAATGCATTCATCAAAAGGTTTGGAATTTGATGTTGTTTTTTTACCAGGCTGGGAAGAGGGGTTGTTTCCTCATCAAAAAAGCATTGAAGAAAAAGGAGAAAATGGATTGGAAGAAGAAAGAAGATTGGCATATGTTGGGATTACCAGAGCAAAAAAAATAGCAAGTATTTCATTTTCAATGAATAGATTTTATCAAGGAGACTGGATAGATAGTATGGCATCAAGATTTGTGGATGAATTACCAGAAGATTATATAAAAAAAAATAATAATTTTATCGATGAAAACTCTGAAGATTTTGATTTTAATCAAGATTTAGAATTTGGTGAAGAATCAAGAAGCCCAGGTTGGATTAGATACCAAAAAAAAATTAAATGATAAATAAAATAAAAAATATAATTATAAAAAAAAATTTAGATGGGTATCTAGTACCAAAAAATGATAAATATTTTACTGAATATGCTAAGATTAGCAATCTTGAATTAGTATCTAATTTTAGTGGCTCAGCAGGTTTTGCAATAATATTAAGGAATAAAAATTATCTTTTTGTTGATGGAAGATATACAATTCAAGCCAAAAAACAGTCTGGTAAAAAATTTAAAATTTATGAAATTCCTTTGATTTGGCCAAGAAATATTTTTGCTTCCTATAAAAATAAAATAAATATAGGATTTGACCCAAAATTATTTACATATAATTCATTAAAACATTATTTTTCAAATACTTGTTACTTAACACCAGTTAATGAAGATTTATTTTATAAAAAAAATAATAAAAGATTTAATATAAATAAATTTTATAGTTTAGATAAAAAAATTACTGGAGAAAGTTCTAAATCAAAAATTAATAGGGCTGTTAAAATATTGAATAAGAAAAAAATAGATTATCTTTTCATAAGTTCTGGAGAAAATGTATGTTGGCTAATGAATATTCGAGGTAAAGATCTGCCTAATTCACCAGTGGCTAATTGTAACATAATTTTAACTAAAAATAGAAAAATTTATTTCTTCTCCAAAATGAGAAAAATATCTAAAATAAAAAATAAATTAATCAATCAAAAAATATTTTTTTATGAAGAAGAAAAATTATTTGAAATTTTAAGATCACTTAAACCAGGAAGCTTTTGTATAGACAAACAAACTTGTTCGATTTTTAATGAAGAATTAATTAATTCAAAATTTATTATAAAAGATAGAACTGATTTTATTTATTATTTGAAATCAATAAAAAATAAAACAGAAATAAAAAATATGATGAAAGCTCATATTGAAGATGGCGTTGCTTTAACAAAATTTTTATATTGGATTAAAACCTTAAAAAGATTAAATTTAACAGAACAAAAAGTAGAAAAAAAATTAGAAAATTATAGAAAACAAAATAAAAATTATTTATACCCAAGTTTTGATACAATTGCCGGTACTGGCCCTAATGGAGCTATTATTCATTACAGATCCAATAAACAATCAAATAGAAAAATAAATAAAAATGATTTGTTATTAATAGACTCGGGTGGTCAATATAAATGGGGTACGACTGATGTGACAAGAACAATTTGTTTTTCTAATGTTTCAAAAAAAATTAAAGAATTGTTTACCAGAGTTCTTAAAGGTCATATAGCGGTAGCACAATGTGATATAAAAAAGGATCAGGTAGGCCACAATGTTGATAAAAAAGCTAGACAAAGCTTAAATAAAATTGGTTTAGACTATAGACATGGAACTGGCCACGGAGTTGGTTTCTTTCTTAACGTGCATGAAGGCCCACAAAGTATATCAAAAAATAATTACATTAAATTGGAACAAGGAATGGTTGTAAGTAATGAACCCGGTTACTATTTAGAAAATAAGTTTGGAATTAGAATTGAAAATTTAGTTTTTATAAAAAATAATAATAACAAACTATGTTTTGAAAATCTTACATTCGCACCAATTGATAAAGATTTAATTGATGAAAAAATGCTAACTAAAAATGAAAGAAATTATTTATTTAATTATCATTTAGAAACTTATTCTAAAATTTCTCCATTTTTAAATAAAAAACAAAAAAAGTGGTTAGCAAAATTAATCTAAAAGTTTAGACCACTCTTGTTGGTTTAAAATTTTCACGCCTATTTTTTTTGCTAATTCAACTTTTTTAGTAGTTGGTTTTTCACCAATTACTAAATAGTCTAATTTTTTAGTAACACTACTAACAATACTGCCTGAATTTTCCTCAATTAAGCTTTTAGCCTCAGCTCTACTAATATTTTGTAATTTACCAGTAAACATGAAAGATTTATTCTTTAATTTTCCTTCTTTATAAATTTCCTTATCTTTAATTTTTAGTATTTCACTTAATTTCTCTACAACTTTAATATTTGTTTTATTTTGAAAGAATTTTTCTAAAGATTTAATTTGCGTTTCTCCAATTCCATCTATGTTGATAAGATCGTTGATATTATTTTTTTTAGCTAAGTTAAAAAAATTTTTCATAGTTTTTGTAAAATCTGCAATAATTTTAGCATTTTCCATTCCAATATGTCTTATTCCTAATGAAAAAATAAATTTATCTAACGTAACCTCTTTCGAATTTTCGATTGAAAACTTTAGATTTGAAGCAGATTGTGACCCCCATCCATCAAGGGAGGATATTTTTTGATAATTCAAATTGAATATATCTTGAGGAAATTTTATAAAATTTAAATCCCAAAATTTTTCTACGACCTTTTTTCCCAAACCATCAATATTTATGGCATCTTTAGATATAAAATGTTTAATCTTCTCAATTGCAATTTTCTCACAAGCAAAACCTTCATTGATACATCTTCGTACAGCATCGAATTTTTTTGTAATTTTGTTATACTCTTTTTCTGTCTTAGATCCGCAAGAAGGACATTTTGTTGGAAAAATAAATTTTCTTAATTTTTCTTTTCTTTTTTTTAAATCTACCTCTAAAACATGAGGAATCACATCTCCTGCTCTCTCGATTTTTACGGTGTCTCCAATTCTTATATCTTTTCTCAAAATTTCATCTTCATTGTGTAAAGTTGCATTTGATACAACTACACCTCCGATATTAACTGGCTTCACTTTGGCAACTGGCGTTAAGGCTCCAGTCCTTCCAACCTGTATACCTATATTTAGTATTTCTGAATAAGCATGATCTGCAGAAAATTTATGTGCAATTGCCCATCTAGGGGCATTAGAGGTAAAGCCTAATCTTCTTTGTAACTGTATGTTATTTACTTTATAAACTAGACCATCAATATCATATTTTAAATCAAACCTTTTTTTTTCAAATTGCTGGTGAAAGTTCACTAACTCATTAATACTTTTAATAACTTCATTGTACTCGCTTGTTAAAAATCCCCACGATTTTAACTCTTTTAAAAAGTCAGATTGATTTTTAAATTTATTTTCACTCATAAAGCCGAATGTATAAGCAATAAATTTTAGTGGAATTTTACTTGTTTCTTTTGAATCTTTTTGTCTAAGAGAGCCTGAAGCTGCATTTCTAGGGTTGGCAAAGCTTGCTTTAATTTTTTGAAAGTCATCTTTGTTTATGTAAACCTCTCCTCTTATTTCGATATCTTTTGGAAAATTGATGTTTGTAACCTTATGAGGAATATCCTTAATAGTTTTTAAATTTTCTGTAATTATTTCTCCTTCTGTTCCATCGCCCCTTGATACTCCGTAAATAAGAACCCCATTTTTATATGTTAGGGATGCAGAAATTCCATCAATTTTAGGCTCCACGCTGTAGTTTAAATCAGCTTTTTCATTTAAAAAATTAAATATTTTTTTTTCAAAATTAATTAGATCCTCTTCATCAAATGCGTTCGATAAAGATAACATTTTTTCTCGATGCTTATACTTGGCAAAATTTTTTGATGGCTTAAATCCTACTATTTTTGATGGAGAAAAATTACTTTTTAAATATGTATGTTCCTTTTCTAAATTTAATATTTGCCTTTTTAATTTATCGTATTCTTTATCAGAAATTTCTGGGGAACTGTTTTCATAATAAAATTTATTATGTTTTTTTAATTCATCTATTTTTTTTTTATAATCTTGTTTAATATTTTTATTCATAAAACCTATTTATTTAAGTAGATCTTTGAATTTCTTTATTATAGAATCCTCTTTAGCTTTATTTTTATTTTTAGATATCTTCACATAATCTTTATTTAATACCTTATAAGTTTCTTCATACCACTTGCTAGATTGATAGTTATAACCTAATAAAACAGCATATTTTTTTGATTCATCAATTAAGCCTATCTTGTAGTGTAATTCAACTAATCTATGAAGGGCTTCTTCTATATAAATTGTTTCATCATAATCTTCTGCGACTTTCTTAAATCTATTTATTGCTGGTATCCATTTTTCTCTTTCTACGTAATATCTTGCTAAATACATTTCTTTCGATGCCAAAAGTTCTTCTATTAATTCTAATTTGTATCTAGAGTCTATTGCAAATTCAGTATCAGGATATCTTTGTATAATAATTTTAAAATATTTTTTTGCTTTTAATATTTCATTCAAATCTTTAGTTTCATCAATTATTTGATCGTAATGACTTAGTGCTAATAAATAATAAGCATAATCTCTTCTTGGATGATTTTTATATTTGTCTAAAAATTTTTCTAATTCAAGAACAGCATCACTGTAATATAAAAAAGAAAAATACGAATATGATGCCATCAAAGCAGCTCTTGGTGCCCAAATTGATTGTGGATATAACAATTCAGCTTCATTAAATTTTTTTGCCGCGTATACAGGATCTCCTCTTTCCAATTCCTTTAGTCCTTCATTATAAGCTTTTATCATTTGCATTTCTAAATTTTCTTCTTCTATGATAGATATTTTTTCTTTTTCTTTTGAACAAGAAGTATTTAATAATATTAAAGCTATAATTAAATATACTAGATGAAATTTCATTTATAAATTTTATAAGAATTTATCAGAATTTATCAGAATTTATTAAAAATTCTAATAATTATGCAATAGATTTTAATTGATTTTTGTTTGCGAATGAATGAGGTAAATTTTTTCCTTTAATTTCGAATAATGAATAGTTCTTTTGATCGCTAAATAATTTTCTAAGTAGTTTGTTTGTCAAATTATGACCTCCTTGAGAGCATATTAAGGAACCAATTATTCTGTATCCTGATAAGTATAAATCTCCCATACAGTCTAAAATTTTATGATTAACAAACTCTTTATTATTTCTTAAACCTTCCTCATTCATTAAAGAATTATTTTTTACGACCAATGCATTTTCTAAACTTCCACCTTTTCCAAGCCCCATGTCTTTTAATTTTTCAATATCTTCAAACAAGCAAAAAGTTCTAGAATTATATATATCTGTTAAATCATCTTCAAATATACTTACTTTATTTCTTTGAGATTTTATAAGTTGATTTTGATATTTAATTTCAAAATCTATATCTAGACTTACATTTGATTTATTTATTGAGATAGTTTTGTCTCCTTCTATAATTTTAATTTGTTGTTCGACTTTGATTATCTTTATAGGTACTTCACTAGTTTCTATTCCTGCTTCTACTATTAATTCAACAAATTTCTTTGCAGATCCATCCATAATTGGAATTTCTTGAGAATTTATTTCTACAATTGCATTATCAATACCTAGTCCATAAAATGCACCCATTAAATGTTCAATTGTAGAAACTTTTACTCCATTATCATTTGAGATTGTTGTACATAGAGTTGCATCTACAACATTATTATAAGTTGGTACAATTGTATTGTTTTTGATCAGATCTACTCTCTTAAAAAGAATTCCAGTATTGGGTTGTGCTGGCAATATAACTAATTTTGCTCTTAAACCTGTATGTACACCAATTCCTTCAATGGATATTTTTTTTGAAATAGTTTTTTGAGTTAAAATTGACATCAAGCAACTATATTAAAATGAGAAAAACTTAGATATACAACTATTGTTACAACAAAATACAATTAGTCATTACCAAAAATATTAAAGAATCTATGAAAAATGCCTAATTTTTTTTGATTTTTTTTCAATTTCTGAGGATCAGTATTTTCAAAGTTTGTCTCAAATTGCAGCGCAGCTTTACAAATCTCAAAATCATTCTCTTCATAAAAGTTTATTTCTTTAAAGTTGTATTTATCTTCTATTTGAAAAGAATTTTTATTAAATATTTTTGATCCTCTCCCAATTAAAACTAAATTCAAGTTTTGCTTCATATCTATATTGTTTGGAATATTAATACTTTTAAATGATAATTTAATAATTTCTTCTATCCTTGCTAATACAACTTTTTTTAATAAATCAATTGAGATATTTTTTCCTATAATTTTATTTATTATTTTCTTATTTTCATTTAAATCGGTATTGTTGTAAGAAAAATCTATTTCAGATCTATTAAATGTTTTTTTTAATTCTTCTGACTCATCTAAAGTTAATTGCATTATTTGAGATATGTCTTTAGAAATATTATTTCCTCCAATTGGTATACTATTGATAGAGTCTAATTTCTGATTTATAAAAAAAATCATTGTTGTTCTATCTAAGCCAATATCAAGAAAAGTGACAAATTTATTTTTTTTAAAAAAATCAATATATTGAAATGATTTGACCAAACTAGAAGAGAAAAAGTTCAAAACATTCAAATTATTTTCTTTAAAAACATCAAAAACTCTATTGTATTTATCTTGGGGCAAACATATAAATTTTAATTCTAATATTACAGAATTAAATTCAGATATTTTATCTGGTACATTGAAAAATTCTTTACTATTAATAATATATTTATTTATTATTACATGAATAATCTTTTTACCAATATAACAATTTTTAATTAATTGATTTGCCTCCAAAATTATTGAGGAACAAACTTCATTAAAATTTACTTTTTGATCTAATTTTTTTTTAATAGATAAATCAATAGTACAAATTTCAGAGGTGTCATATAAAACTGTTATATTTTCAAGATGAGTGGAAATTTGTTTTTCTGCATCTCTAATTAAAAAATTTATTGATTTTGAGTACTCCTCATAATTATTCTTTTGCGAGATAGATTTTGATTTAAAAAATAATTTAGAAAATTTATTATCAAATACTCCCAGTCTTATTTCACTTGATCCATAGTCAACAACTGTTGAGTAATTATTTTTTTTCATATGTAAAAATAATTTTATTTTTTATTCTTAAATCGATTAAATTGCTTTTTATAATTTTATTTGTTTTTATTAATGTTCTATAATTTTTTAATGAATTTTCTATATTTTCTGAGGGAAGTTTTAGCAAAACGTTATCATTATTCTCAATATCCCATCTTTTGCTTTTATAATAATAATATTTTTTAATTTTATCTAAATTAAAACCATTTTTAATTAGCATCTCTTGTAATTTTAAAAATTCATATGCCTGAAAACTTCCAAAGACTTGGGGTAGATTAGATTCTTTTTCAACTAAAG
>CACLAC010000011.1 GCA_902604785.1 uncultured Pelagibacteraceae bacterium | reverse complement strand
AAAATGATTTCAGAACTTTATGGAAAAAAAACTGGTTGTAGTGCTGGGTATGGAGGCTCTATGCACCTGATAGATAAAAAGAAAAAATTTATTGGAAGCACAGCAATAGTTTCAAGTTCAATTCCAGTTGGAGCAGGTTTTGCCTATACATTTAAAAAAAATTCTAAAAGTAGAGTTTGTATATATTTAGGTGATGCTAGCTGTGAGGAAGGAGTTTTTTTTGAAACACTTAATTTTGTCGTATTAAAAAAATTACCAGTAATATTCTTCTGTGAAAATAATAAATTTTCTGTCTTTTCAAATATGGCTGTTAGGCAACCACAAAATAGAAAGTTGTATAAACTTGCATCTGCATTTGGAATTAAATCTCACAAATTATCTGCTGCAAATCCTATAGAATTTTATCTAAAACTTAATAAAATTATAAAGAATAATTTTAAGCCCATTTTTATAGAAGTAGATACTTATAGATATTTCGAACACTGTGGTCCAAATGAGGATGATCATTTAAATTATCGTCCAAAGAATGAGGTGAATTATTGGAAAACTAAAGATCCTGTTCTTCTTATGGAAAGATATGCTGTCAAAAATAATATAGCCTCTTTAGATAAACTAAAAAAAATGAAATCTAAAATTATTAGAAATATTAATGATGCATTTATGTATGCAGAAAAATCTCCGCCCCCAAATTACAATGATTTTTTAAAACTAAGTAACTAGATATGAAAAAAATTACTTTCTATCAAATTATTAATCAAACTTTATTTGATCTAATGAAGAGAAATAAAAAGATAGTCGCATTTGGTCTTGGTATAGATGATCCAAAAGCTCTTTTTGGAACAACTAAAAATTTAAAAAAAAAATTTGGTGATAGCAGAGTTTTTGATTTTCCCACATCTGAAAATGCTATGACTGGTATTGGAATAGGCATGTCATTAAACGGAATGATACCAATTATGACTCATTTAAGACTTGATTTTTTTCTTTTAGCAATGGATCAATTAGTAAATAATGCTGCTAAATGGAATATTATGTTTGGAGGTCAAAATAAAATTCCAATTACCATAAGACTAATTATTGGAAGAGGTTGGGGTCAAGGTCCAACTCATTCTCAAAATTTACAAAGTTGGTTTTCTCATGTACCAGGATTGAAAGTTATTACACCATCTTTTCCTTCAAATGCCAAAAATTTATTGATAGATTCTGTGAACGATCCAAATCCAGTAATATTCATAGAACATAGATGGCTTCATAATCTAGAGGAAAATATTAAATTTAATAGAAGAGAGTATCTGATAGGTAAATCAAAAAAATTATCATCAGGCAAAGAGCTCACGATAGTATCTAGTTCCTTTTCTACAATTGAAATATTAAAACTTCACAAGATACTTAAGAAAAATCAAATAAAGTTTGATCATATTGATTTAATGTCTGTAAAACCATTAGATATTTCAAATATATTTAAATCTGTAAATAAAACAGGAAGATTGTTGATTTTAGATAATTCTAGTCACCAATTTTGTTCAATTTCAAGTGAAATCATTTCTCAACTGATTTTAAGGAAAAAGAATATATTTAGATCAGAGCCAATAATATTGGCTTTACCTGACATACCTTCTCCAACAAGTTTTTTCCTTACAAAAAAATATTATAATAGTTCAACTAAGATTTTAAGTGTAATTGAAAAATTGATTTCAAAAAAAATAAATTATAATAGAAATCAATTAGAAACAACTTTACATGATGTTCCTGATAAAAATTTTATGGGGCCATTTTAATGATAAGAAAAATTTTTTAAATGAAAGCCGCAGTTCTTGAAAAAATTAATTTTCCGTTAAAAATTAGAAAAAATATTATTTTTGATAATTTATTTAGAGGACAGGTGTTAATAAAAGTTGTCTACACTGGTATTTGTCAAAGTCAAATACAGGAAATTTATAATGGTAGACAAAACAAAAGATATATTCCCCATTTATTAGGCCATGAAGCGACAGGCATTGTTTTAGACAAACATAAGAGTGTAAAAAAAATAAAAAAAGGTGATAAAGTAATCTTATCTTGGATAAAATCAAAAGGTATACAATCGAAAAATCCTGTCTATTTTTGCAAGGATACTAAAAAAAAAATTAATAGTGGAAGTGTAACGACATTTAGTAATTATTCTATTGTGTCTGAAAATCGTCTAATAAAATTAGATAAAGAAATCTCTATGAAAAAAGGTGTCATATTAGGATGTGCTTTCCCGACAGGTTCTGGAATGATAATCAATAATACAAAACTAAATAAGACGAAAAAGATTTGTTTTGTCGGACTTGGTGGCGTAGGAGTTTCTGCTTTATTGACTGCAATAAATTATGAATCAAAAGAGATTTACGCAATTGATATTAGCAAAAAAAGAATTGAACATTTAAAGAAATATTTACCAAAAAAAATTAAGTTTATAACAATTTCAAATAAAAATTTTCAAAAAAAAATTGTTCATAATTATAAAGATTATTTTGACTACGTAATTGAGTCATCTGGAAAGTCTGAGGGTATTGAATTTTCTCTTAAAATACTAAATAAAAAAGGAAGTTTAATTTTTGCCTCTCACCCAAATAAAAAAGAAAAAATAAAAATAAACCCTTTTGAATTGATTAAAGGAAAAAAAATATACGGATCTTGGGGTGGAAATGTTAATTACGATAAACAAAAAAAAATAATATTTAAGTTTTTTAAAAAAATAAGAAATTATGACAAAATTTTTTTAGAAAAGGAGTATAATCTCCAAAAAATCAATTTTGCTATACAGGATTTAAAGCAAAAAAAAGTTTTAAGGCCAATTGTAAGATTGATTTGATTGTAAATAAATTAAAGCAAAATTATTATTAAATATGAAAAAAAGGATATTGATTTTAGGTGTATCTAGTTTTGGCGGATCTAGTTTTTTCAAATATTTAAATAGAGAAACAAAGTATAAAATTTGGGGCACTTATAGGAAAAAATCCAATTTAAAAAAATTATTCAATAATTTTAAAAATAATTATAACTTTATAAAGCTTGATTTGTCTGCCCCGAATAACAGACTTATAAAAATTATTAGTAAAATTAAACCACATTACATATTTGATTTTGCATCTGTGTGTCTTGTAAATGAAAGTTGGTTGAATCCAAATTATTATTTTAAAGTAAATTTTTACTCTAAGATTCAAATGGTAGAAAATTTCAAAAATTTTAATTTTATGAAAAAATTTATATATATAAGCACACCAGAAGTATTTGGCTCAACAAAACTTCCAGCAAAAGAAAATCAAAAAGTTTATCTGCCTTCTACTCCTTATGCATTATCAAAATTAAATATGGAAAATTTATTATCTACCTATAATAATAGGCAAAAAAAATCTATTATCGTAAGAGCATCAAATTTTTATGGCTTAGATCAACTTGAGCATAGATTAATACCCAAATTAATTAAATTTTTGAAAAGCAGAAAAAAATTTCCTCTTCATGGAAAAGGTGATTCTAAGCGTAATTTTATTTTTGAAGATGATTTTAACAAAGGATTGGTAAAGCTGATTAGGTATGGCAAATGTGGAGATACTTACCATTTTAGTTCTCAAAAACATTATTCAATAAAAAATATTGTCAAAATGATGTGCAATTTACTAAATGTTAAGTATGAAGATTATGTTTATAAGGTCAAAGATAGGATTGGAAAAGATAAATTTTATTTTCTTAATTGCAATAAAACAAAAAAACAATTGAATTGGAAAGCAAATGTCAACATTGAAGATGGTTTAAAAAGGATAATTAAATATAAACAGAAATGAAAAATTTTTTACCAAAGCAATATCTAAAAGATAAAAACTTTAAAATCAGACATAATTATTTGTCTGAACAATTTAAGGATTATGATGTTATTTTTAAAAAAATAAAAAAAGTAATTAAATTCAATGATTTTACCTTGGGAAAAAATGTTGATTTATTTGAGCGGGAAATCAAAAAGTTAATGAAACCAAAATATGTTATATCAGTAGGAAGTGGTACAGACGCAATCATGTTAAGTCTAAAATGCCTTGGTATAAAAGAGGGAGATGAAGTTATTACCACACCCTACACATTTTATGCGACAATCGGAGCAATAGTAACTATAGGAGCAAAACCAGTTTTTGTAGATGTGAATGAGGATTATAATATTGATCCAGATAAAATTAAAAAGAAGATAACGAAAAAAACAAAAGCTATCTTGCCTGTTCATTGGAGTGGAAGAATTTGTGATATGAAAGAAATTAATAAAATTGCAAAAAAATATAAAATAAAAGTTGTTGAGGATGCGTGTCATGCAATATTGGCATCTTCTAAAGGTAAAATTGCAGGAAATTTTGGTGATTTGGGATGTTTTAGCTTACATCCGTTAAAAAATCTGAATGTTTGGGGTGATGGTGGTTTTATCTTAACTAATAAAAAAAAATATTATAAAAAATTAATGTTATTAAGAAATCATGGGCTAATATCAAGAAATGTAAATAAAATTTTTGGATATAATTCGAGATTAGACACTATACAGGCTACTGTTGCTTTACACTTGTTAAAAAAAATCAAAAATATAACAAACAGAAGAATAAAAAATTCATTGCTAATAGATAAATCGTTAAAAGATATTCAACAAATTACAATTAAAAAAAGGTTTAATCATCTTAAAGAGGTTTTTCATTTGTATGAGTTCAGAGTGAGAAATAAAAATGAAAGAAAGAGTTTGTTAAATTATCTTTTAAAAAATGGTATAGATGCTAAAATTCACTATCCAATCCCAATGCATTTGCAACCAGCCTCAAAAAAATATGGATATAGTCGTGGTGATTTTCCTGTGTGTGAAAGTATAACTAATACAACTATTTCATTACCAGTTCATGAATTTATTACAAAAAGTCAAATATCATTCATGACAAAAAAAATAAAAGAGTTTTTCAATGCAAATTAAATTTACAGATTTTAAAAGTGAATTTAAGTTTTTTAAAAAAGATATTTCAAATTCATTAAATAAAGTTGGAATAGCTGGAGAATATGTTTTTGGAAAAGAATTAAATAAATTTGAGAGCAATTTACGAAAATTTTTTAAAGTAAAATATGTTTTGGGAGTGGGAAATTGGACAGAGGGTATGGTGATGCTTTGTAAAGCTTTAGACTTGAAAAAAGATGATGAGGTAATTACTGTTTCAAATTCCTTTATAGCAACCTGTGGTGCAATCGCTTATCAAGGATCCAAACCTGTTATGATTGATGTGGATGATACTCTAAATATAGATATTGAATTAATACGAAAAAAAATAACAAAAAAAACAAAGGCTATTATGCCTGTTCATCTTTCTGGAATACCAACTAATTTAGATAAAATAAAAAAAATTTGTAAAGAAAACAAATTATGGTTTATTGAGGATGCGGCTCATGCTTTTGGAGGTAAATATAAAAACAAACTTTTAGGAACTGTGGGTGACGTAGGAATTTTCAGTTTACATCCACGAAAAAACTTTCATGTATTGGGTGATGGTGGAATAATCATTACTAATAATAAAAAAATTTTTCAAAAATTAAAATTATTAAGAAATCATGGTCTTAAAAATAGAGATGAAGCAAGTGTCTGGGGAACCAATTCTAGATTAGATAATTTACAAGCATCATTTGGTAATTTTTTTTTAAAAAAGATTAATAAAATTAATTTAAGGTATTTAAAGATTGCAAATTATTACACTAAAAATTTAAAGAATATTGTTACAACACCCAAATATGAACAAAAGATATGTAAACCGACATTTCATCAATATATAATTAGAACAAAACATAGAGACAGTCTAAAAAAGTATTTGTATAAAAATGGAATTGAAACTGCAATTCACTATCCTATTCCAATTCATAAACAAAAAGCATACTTAGATATGTACGGAAAATTAAAATTAAAAAATACTGAATTATTTTCCAAACAAATTTTAAGTCTACCAATTCATAATTATATCTCTCAAAAACAACAAGATTATATTATTAGAAAAATTAAATCTTTTTTTGTAACAAAAAGTCTTTAAAAATTATTAGTTAAATTTTTTCTTTTTCATATACTTAACAGTAAAACATGTATCATCAGGTATAAGTGTTTTATTGATAAGTTTTTCAGAAAGCTCATAAATTGCATCATCAACACTATGTAATCTTCTAAACCCTGTAGAGAGTAATTTATCAGAATTTTGTCTATAAGATCTTTGGTCATTAAATTTTTTTATGATTTTAAGTTTGCAATTACATATTTTACTAACTCTTTTTGCTATATTTAGAATACTTAAATTTTCAAAACCAGCATTATAAATTCCTGATTTCAATTTGTCATTTTTCAAAAAATGCATGTAGACATTAGTCAAATCCTTTATATGTATATTTGGTCTAATTTGTCTTCCTCCATGGACCTCAATGTACTTTTTTTTTATTGCTTGATAAACAAACATATTGACTGTTACATCTAATCTCATTCTTGGAGAGTAACCACAAACTGTTGCAGGTCTTATGATGTGATATTTTATTTCATCTTTGTAACTTTGAATAATTCTTTCAGCAATCATTTTAGTTTTATTATAAGTACTTAAAGGTTCTAAAGATAAATCTTCTGTAACCTTTTTCTCTTTTTTAAGGCCGTACACACTTCCTGAGCTAGCAAAAATAAAATGTTTGACTTTATCATTTATACATTTTTCAATAATCATTTTTGTAGCTAGTGCATTAACTTCCCAAGATAAACTTGGATTTAGATCAACCGAAGGGTCATTTGCAATATTTGCTAGATGGACTACTTTATCTATTCCTTTAAATGAAATTTTTTTTAAATCTCTTATGTCAATTTTAATTTTTTTTAGAGAATTATTATTTTTAATTTTGTCTCCAAACCAAGAAGTATCTATTGCTAAAACTTTATGTCCACCAGATAAAAGTTTTTTTGTTAGGATTGTTCCAGTGTATCCAAGCCCTCCTAGTACTGCAATTTTCATATGTTTTTAACTCTTGGATTGTTTGAAAAAACTTATCTATTATGTTGCTAAAGGTCCATCAACTCTTTCAAATGTTGCTGCTGTAAAATCTTTTCTATCAGAATCTTTATAAACCCCTGATTTTGTAGACTGGTTCATGTTTCTATAAATACTATCAATAGTTTGCCTTCTTCTTTGTAAAAGTTCTTTTTCTGTCACTCTAAGCCAATCGGCTATTTTTTTTCTTTTAACTGGATCAGAAAAATTTAATCTATCCCATTCCATAGCTTTTAGTATCGTTAGATCATTTGATGTATAGTTTCTGGATTCAATTGTGCCAGCTTTCCAAGTTGCTTTTTGATTAAAGTGATCATATCTTTCATTTAATAAGTTTTCATCTTCAACCATTTCAAACATTTTAGTATTTTTAAGAGGAACTAATATATGTATTCTTGTATAGTCAGCATTTAACTTCTCTGCAAATAGCAAAGACTCTCTTACCTCATCCCATGTTTCTGTTGGAAAGCCTATTATGAAGTTTGCAGCACAAAATATTCCTTTTGATTGTGCATATCGCATCATCTCAATACTATGATCTAATCTTAAAGGTTTACCCGCAATTAATTCTTTACTTATTCTCATCACACCAGTTTCAACTGCAAAACCCATGTAAGTACATCCTGACTCTGCTAACCAATCAATTTTTTCTTTTGTTAAGTGCATAACTCCAACATCTTCAAAAATCCATGTAAGACCTAACTTTCTATCTCTTAGACCAAGAAGAAATTCTTTAAGATTTTCTTTACCTGTTGCTAAAAAATTATCATCAGAATTCATGAAAGATTTTATTCCGAATGTTTTTGTAATAAACTCTAACTCATCAAGAACTCTTTTAGCCGATTGTCTTCTAACAGTGTGACCAGCAATTTTAGGTACTTGACAAAAAGAACATGTAAAAGGACATCCTCTAGATGTATAAAGTCTTACATATGGTAAATCTCTAGGTGAGTCAGGAGAAAATTGTCTTGCTACATGATCGCTATAAGCAGGAAAATCAATTAAATCCCAAGCTGGTATGGGAAGATTATCCATATCAGTTACAAAATCTGATCTTCCATTAAAAATTATTTCCCCATCTTTTCTGTACATAATACCTTTTGGTGGAAGTTCTTTATCCTCACCTTTAAAAAATTTCAGCATCGAAGGGAATACTTGCTCTCCTTCTCCAACAACTACGTAATCTAAATTTACGTCTTCGATAGCTCTTTTAGGGTTCATTGTGGCATATACTCCGCCCATAACTGTTATAATTTTTTTATCTACTTCTTTAGTTATTTTGGTAACCATATGACCTCCGTCACACAGCTGATCCATCAAGACTGTTGTTCCCATTACATCAGGTTTATATTCTTCAATTTCTGATTTTACATCTGATAGACTCATGTCATCGACAAATGCATCAATAATTTTTATATCATCTCCCTCACAAATTTTTTGGTTTCTTATTATGGCTGCTAATAGACAAAGGTTGTAGGGAGGAAATGGATAATCAACATTTTTATCCTCTTCACACCATTTCCAGTTTGGAGAGATAAGTAGTAATTTCATAGTTTTTAGAAGATATATATATAATATTCTAGTTGTCAACTTCGTATATTACCAACTATCTTTGTGAGTTCTTTTAATAAATGTTATCAAAGATAATTGACATTTAGCATTATAAATATATTGTATCTATCAGCTGAAGTTTGGTGGGGAATCAATGTGAAAATCGTTGGCTGTACCTGCAACCGTAAAAGTCGGAGCGCCACCCAGTTAAGCCCGCTGTTGAATGAAGGCCAGGAAAAGTCTAATTCTACAATGAAAAATTAACAGAGGCATAAATAAACAAAAATTATCATCTCAACCTGAGATGATAAAAACTGGAGGATATATGCCTATTGTAAGATTGCTTTTATTTTTATTAATATCATTATTATTTAGTTTAGTTGCTGCTGCAGAAAAAATTGAAAATTGTAAATGGGATAACAGGGGTGGAATTCCATGTATATCAGTCAGTAAGACGCCTAATACATCTGATTATTCTATAGATGGTATTAACAAAACAATAATTACTAAAGAGGAAATAATTAAATCAGGTGCTATAGACACAATTGATATATTAAAATCAATTCAAGGTTTAGATGTTTTTCAATCTGGACAAAAAGGACAACAAACTTCTATATTTACCAGAGGATCGGAGTCTAATCACACACTTGTACTATTAAATGGAATACCAATAAATGATCAATCAACAACAGATGGTCTCCATGATTTTGGTCAAGATTTTATTCAAACAATCCAACAAATCGAAGTTTACAAAGGTGCAAATGGTGCACATTTTGGACCAAGCGCAATAGCTGGAGCTATAAATTTTGTAACGGATATTGAATATAAAAATAGTTTTTCAGTAAGTGGTTTTGATGAGAAAAATAATTCTATTAATGCTAATTATACTAAGATAACAGAAAATGATTGGCATTTAAATTTTAAAGGTGCTTTAAATAGAAGCAAAACAGATAGTGCAATTGCATTAGGCAATGAAGATGATGGAGTAAAAAATCATCAAATAAATTTGAATGCTAAAAAATGGATAAATGAAAATTTAAAACTAAAATCTACTATTTATTCTAGAAAAACTAAAGCGGATTACGATGACAGCGCAACTAAAGAAGCAGATGTTACTTCTAATAATGAGATGTATGCAATTCAAACTGGTTTAGAACAAAAGACAATGAACTCCGAAGGCATGCTTGCATTGCATTATCACAACTATGATAGAAAATATAATATACAAGGAAAAAGAGATATATATTACAGTGAATCATTAGTAACAAAAGGTGAAAAAAAACTAAATTATAACAAAAAATTATCCTTTGGATACGGCGGAGAATATAAATATGATTGGGGTCACTTTAATAAAAAAAGCTGGGTTGAACAAACAAAAGGTCATATTAAAAACTTTGGTATTTTTGCAAACGCTGGTTATAAATTTAATGATGACCAAATATTATCTATATACAGTAGAAGTGACGATCATAATACAACTGGACAAAATCAAACCTACAAAGTAAAT
The DNA here is from genome assembly GCA_902604785.1 of uncultured Pelagibacteraceae bacterium. Classification (GTDB taxonomy): domain Bacteria; phylum Pseudomonadota; class Alphaproteobacteria; order Pelagibacterales; family Pelagibacteraceae; genus Pelagibacter. The sequence goes on along the minus strand of CACLAC010000011.1, from coordinate 20,031 downwards.
TTTTTACAATATTTAAATAAGTTAAAGTTTGGAATTACACATTCAACTGGTTTAAGGAATCCGAGTTTATATGAACTTTATGGTGGTTCATCTAGCTATTCTGGTAATACTGAACTTAAGCCAGAAAAAAGTTCAACAAATGAAATATTTGGAGAATACAATATTTCAGAAAATATAAAATTCAGATCTACAGCTTACGAAACTGAAATTAATGACAGGATTGAACTAAATTCTTCTTGGTCACAATATGAAAATAAATTACTAAATATAAATCAAGAAGGTTTGGAAAGCTCATTAAATATTTCTGGAAATAAGCAAAACATATCTATTTCTTCAAATTTCTCAAAAAGTAGAAATGATGCGGGTGGTCATCAAAATAGAAGACCAGATCTTTCTTATGGGGTGAATTATTCTAAAAGTTTTAACGATGATAGATTTGGTCCTTTTGATTTAAATATGATTTATAAATATACTGGTAGATATAGAGATTGGGATGGTAGTGGAAATTCATTTCAAAAAAGTACTGATCTTCTTGACCTCTCTATTAATAAAAATTGGTATGGAAGTACTATTACTATAAATATATCAAATCTATTAAATGAAAGATATGAAAAACCAGCAACGTACACGCAGGATGGTAGACAAATAAGATTTGGGTTTAAAAAATCATTTTGATATACTATTTAATAATATTGAAACAGTTTCATAATATATTATAGTATTTCTAATGATAAATTATATTAAGATTAGTCTTGGAATTTTAATTGTTCTATCGGCATCAAGGTTTGTTCCTCATCCACCTAACTTTACAAGTTTGATTGCTTTAGGCTTTTATGTTCCTTTGCTTCTTGGATTAAAATTTATTCCAGCTTTATTATTGTGTTTTGTTTTTACAGATTTTTTTATAGGCTTTCACTCTACAATATTTTTTACATGGGGAAGCGTAGTATTAATTGGTCTAATCTCCACTTATTTTAACAAAGGTATTTTAACAAGATTGTGTGGAGTATTTGGCGGCTGTTGTATTTTTTATATAATAACTAATTTTGGTGTGTGGACTTTGGGTTCGTATGGATATAGTTTAGAGGGCCTAATATCATGTTATATTTTAGCAATACCGTTTTTTGGATATACAATTCTATCAACAATAGTTTATTCGGTAATTATTGAAACTATCTTCAAATTTTATAAAACATATTACAAGAAGTCTTTTAAATTCTAAAAGCCAGAACCTTAGATATAAAAGTTTTTATTGAATATTATGGCAGAAATAGATTTATTGAAAAATTACCCGAAAACCAAAAGGAATTTGGAAGAAGCAACAAAAGTTAGAACTGACGAAGTAAGAAAAGTTGCAAGATTATTTGGTAGAGATTTTTTTGATGGTGATAGGAAATTTGGTTATGGTGGGTTTAACTATCACCCAAAATTTTGGACTCAAGTGGTAAAAGATTTTAGAGATTATTGGCAATTAGATGAAAAGTCATCTATCCTCGATGTAGGATGTGGTAAAGGTTTCATGATTTATGATTTTCTAAAATTAATACCTGAATTAACTATTGAAGGTATAGATATATCCGAATATGCAATCAAAAATTCAAAATCTGAAGTTTCAAATTACTTAAAAATTGGGGATGCAATGAATTTGCCCTTTGAAGATAAAAGTTTTGACTATATCATTTCAATAAATACCATCCATAACCTTGAACTTGATGATTGTAAAATTGCTTTAAAAGAAATTAATAGAGTATCAAAAAAAGGTGCTTTTATAACCGTCGATGCATATAATAATGAGGAAGAAAAAAAAAGAATGTATTCTTGGAATTTAACAGCCAAAACTATTTTGTCTACTGGTCAATGGAAAAGTTTATTTGATGAATGCGACTACAAGGGTGATTATTATTGGTTTATACCATGATTGAATACACAAAATATAATTTAAATCTGAGCATTGAAAGTACTAACATAGTTAAACATGGTTTATTTAACTTTCAAGAATGATTTTTGGAGGAATATTTAATGAAGGTTAGAATGTTTGATCTAAGGGTAAAAGACAAGTCTATTTCTAAAGATCTTAAAAACGTATTTAATAAAGTTTTAAATCATGGAATGTTTTTCTTCGGACCTGAACTTTATAAATTCGAAGAAGAAATGTCTAAGTTTTTAAAAATGAAGTATACCTTAGGAGTTGCTTCTGGGAGTAGTGCTTTATATTTAGCTTTAAAGTCATTAAATATTAAAAAAGGGGATGAAGTAATAACCACACCTTTCTCATGGATTATAACATCAAATGCAATAGCTGAATGCGGTGCAAAACCTGTTTTTGTAGATATAGGTAATGATTACAATATTAACGAAAATTTAATTGAAAACAAAATAACAAAAAAAACAAAAGCTATTGTGCCTATGCATTGGGGTGGACATCTTTGTGATATGGAAAAAATTCAAAAAATTGCAAAAAAATATAATTTATTTATCATTGAGGATGCGGCTCAAGCTTTTGGTGCTCAGTATAAAAATAAGAAATCGGGAAGTTATTCTGATATAGCTGCTTTTAGCATGAATCCTATGAAATGTTTGAACGGATATGGTGAGGGAGGATTAATTGCTACTAATAACAAAAAACTTTACGAAAGATCAAAAATTCTAAGATATGCAGGTACTACTTCAGATCCAAAAAAATTAATAACTAATAATTGTGTTGAGGTTTCTTTAAATCATAAAATGGATACAATTAATGCAGCTATGCTCCTAGTGTCATTTAAATATTTTAAAAATAAAACAAAAAAACTCATGAAGATAAGAAAATACTATGATGAAAATATTAATGATATAATTTTAAAACAAAAAATACGAAAATATGAAATTCCAGGAATGTACGCTTATCCTATACAAATTAAAAATAGAAATAATGTAAAAAAGTTTCTAGAGAAAAAAGGTATTGAAACAAAGATTTGGAATGATCCATTAATTTCAGACTCACCAGTTTACAAAAGTAAAAAAAACGGTAAGCTTGTTAATGCAAAAAAAATTCTTAAACATACTCTTAATATTCCTTTTCATGAAAAACTTTCAAAAAAACAATTAAAATATATTGTTGAAAATTTGAATCTTTCAATTAGAAAGTTTTCTTAATGAAAAATGTATCAGAACAACTTATATCAGACCTAATAAAGCAAGGAGTCGATACTTTTTTCGGTATTCAAGGAGGTGCTTGCGCAAGACTAGTTGAAGATGTCATAAAATTTAATGGAAAATTCATACCAGTATTAAATGAACAATCTGCTGGTTACTATGCCCATGGTTATTTTATGGCAACCAAAAAAACTGCTGGACTAATTTTTACCACTGGTCCAGGCCTTACAAATGGTGTATCTGGCATTGCAGCTTGCTACTATGATAGAGTGCCTTTAGTCACATTAGTTGGCCAAGTGCCAACAAGACTTAATATTTCAAAAAAAACTAGGACAAGAATGGTTGGCTTTCAGGAATTACCACACCTAGAAATTTGCAAACCAATCTCAGATTTTACTTTTAAAGTTGATAACATAAAAAGTTTTAAAGATAATAGGAGTAAAATATTATCTAATCTAAACTCAAAAGTTCAAATAATTGAAGTATTAGATGATGTTCAAAGAATGAAGATTAATAATGTAAAAAATTACAAAAGAAAAAAAATCATTAATAAAAATTTTTTGTTAAATAGAGGCCTTCAAAAGATTATTGAAACTTCAAAAGACCCCATAATTCTTTTAGGTGCAGGATTTTCTAGATCTAAAAATGAAAGACAATTATTAAAAAAATTAAGAAAAAAAAATATTAGATTTGCATGTACTTGGGGTGCACAAAATATTCAAAAATATGTTACTCCAAGTGACAACTACCTTGGAATATTTGGCAATCATAATCCAGGATTTGCAAATAATAAAATAAAAAAATCTGATTTAATAATATCTTTAGGATGTTCGCTTTTACAACATCAAGTAGGAAAAAATTATAACGATTTTGCACCTTTGGCAAAAGTTATTTTTGTAAATGATGATCTTAATGAATGTAAAAGAGCGAAAAAGCAATTTGGAAAAAGACTAAATATTGTTAATATGAAAGCTTCAAGTTTTTTGTTTGGTTTAAAAAAATTTAAATTTAAACCAAAAAAGTTAAAAAGAAATGAATCGCCAATAAATGCTTATCCAGTAAAAATTTTGCAAAGACTTATGGAAAAAGTTAACAAAGACTCACTTTTCTTTTCAGATGCTGGGGCAACTCTATCATGGACATATCAAGCTGCAAATAATCTAATTAAGTGTCCACAAATTTTTACTTCATTTAATTTACATTCAATGGGTTACGCTAATTGTGCTGCAATTGGTGCAGCAATTAAAAGAAAGAATATTTTTTGTATAATTGGAGATGGTAGTGTACCAATGAATAGTCAAGAGATGTTTTGGTTAAAAAAATTTCCAGTAAAAATGATTATTATAGACAATAAAGGGTATGGAATAATTAGGCAAACTCAAAGGCTTTTTTATAAATCTAAGTTTATTGGTTCAGACTTCAAAAATAGAAAATCATCTCTACCAAAATTTAATGTAAAAAATATTATAGATGTTTTTAAAGTACCAACAAAAATAGTTAATTTAAAAAACTTTAATAAAGATCTAAATTGGTTCCTCAAACAAAAAAAAAGTTGTGTTTTAATTGCAAACATTGATTATAATTTAGAGGTTAAAACATAAGATAATTTAAAAAATTAGATGAAAAAAAAAATAACTTTTGTGTCTGGAAATTTTAACATTTTGCACCCTGGGCACTTACGTTTGCTTAAATTTGCTAAAAGTATAACTGGATATTTGATAGTAGCTGTTACTAGTAATAAAATTGCTGGCCAATCTGCAAAAATAGATGAAAAATTAAGAGTTGAGAATATAAGAAGTTGTTCATATGTAGATAAAGTTGTTTTGATAAACAAATCTTTGAAAAAAACTCTAGAAAAATTTCGTCCATCAATTGTAGTCAAGGGCAGAGAATATGAAAATATCAATAATGAAGAGCTTGATATAATAAAAAAATTTAACGGAAAATTAATTTTTAGTTCAGGTGAGGTCACTTTTACATCTCAGGATTTAATAGAAAAAGAGATACAAATTAACAAAAGTTTAAACTTCCCAAAGAATTACCTTTTAAATCACAAAATAAACCTCAAAGACTTAAAAAAAATTTTAAATAAATTTAAAAAGTTAAATGTTGCTATAATTGGTGATTTGATTATAGATCACTATCTTTTTTGCCAACCATTAGGAATGTCTCAAGAAGATAATAGCCTTGTTGTTAAAGAAAGTTCAGAAAAAAGTTTTATTGGGGGAGCAGGTATTGTTGCTTTGCATGCAGCTGGCATGGGGTCAAAAATAGATTTTTTTACTGTTGCTGGTGATGATGAAGGATATAAGTTTGCAAAAAAAAAGCTCAATTTAAGAAACCTTAGACCGTATATTTTCAGAGATAAGCAAAGACCAACCACTATAAAAAAAAGATATAAATATGACGATAAAACAATGTTTAGATCATCTAGATTGTATCAAAATTCTATTTCAAGAGAGTTAGAAAATAAATTTATGAAATTATTTTCAAAAAAAATAAAGAATTATGATTTAATTGTTTTTTCAGATTTTAATTATGGTTTTGTGACTCAAAATATAGTTGATCGAGTAACAAGTTTAGCAAAAAAAAATAAAATTTTAATTGTTGCTGACAGTCAATCTTCATCTCAAGATGGCAATATATGTAGATTTAAAAAAATGAATTTAATTACTCCTACTGAAAGAGAGGCAAGGTTGGCTTGTAGAAATAACGAGGATGGATTAATTGTGTTAGCAGATAAGCTTAGAGAAGAATGTTTAGCTGAAAATATAATAATTAAGTTAGGCCAGTTAGGACTTATTATAGATGTTGTAAATAAAAAAAACGGAATTAAAGAAACTGATAAAATTGGTGTTTTAAATAATTATCCTAAAGATGTGGTGGGAGCAGGAGATTCTTTATTGATTTTATCAGCATTATCCTTAGCTGCAGGAGCAGATCCGTGGGAGTCAACATTATTGGGGTCCATAGCAAGTGGCGTGCAAGTTGGTAAATCCGGAAACACGCCTCTTACAAGTAAGGATATAGCAGCACATCTATAAATGAATGCTATTATTTTAGCAGCTGGATATGGAACAAGGTTAAAGCCTATTACTGATAAAACTCCAAAATGTTTAGTTAAAATACAAGATAAAGTTTTGTTAAATCTTTGGTTAGAAAAATTATCTCTAATAGGAGTTAATGAAATACTTATTAATACTCATTATCTAGCTGATCAAGTAGAAAGTTTTGTAAAAAATTCAAAGTTTTCTAAGGAGATAAAAATTGTGAGAGAGAAAAGGTTATTAGGCACAGCAGGAACTTTAAATCAAAACATAGACTTTTTTGGAAACGAAGATGGAATGTTGCTTCATGCAGACAATTATTGTGTTGAAGATTTATCTTCTCTAATGAATGCTCACAAATCAAGACCTAAAGAATGTTTGATGACTATGTTAACATTTAAAAGTTCCAATCCATCTTATTGTGGAATTGTTAGCTTGAATGATGAAGGTATTGTCATAGATTTTAATGAAAAAAAAAAAGGAGATTTTGGAAACATTGCTAATGGGGCAATTTATATTTTGTCAAAAGATTTAATAAAAATTATTAAAAAAGATTACAGTTATACAAAAGATTTTAGTACTGAAATAATCAAAAATTTTTTAGGAAAAATTTATACTTATAATACAACTAAATTTTTTACTGACATAGGTACCTTAGAAGAATATGAAATTGCTCAAAGAAATTAAAACAGTATATGTCTTTCACAAGATAGATTTGATAAATTTTGTTGTTTTTTATAATTAAATTTGATACCAAATCTAATTTTTAAATAATGAACTCTTTGAAAAAACAAGAAATTTGGATATCTGATTTAACACATACTGCACAAGGTATAAGTTCAATTACTTTTCCTTTAGGGGCTAGTTATGTTTATGCATATGCTCAAAAGCATCTTGGAGATGATTTTAACTTCAGATTGTTTAAATTTCCTGAGCATTTAAATGATGCTTTAAAAGAGAGTATACCATCAATGATTTGCTTTTCTAATTATAGCTGGAATTTAGAACTTGGTTATAAATTTGCATCCTTAGTTAAAGAAAAGAATCCAAATATAGTTACTGTTTTTGGAGGCCCCAATTTTCCAACTGAAACAGAAGAAAAAATAGAATTTCTTCAAAAAAAACCGCATATTGATTTCACAATTGAACTAGAGGGAGAACTAGGTTTTGTTGATTTGGTAAAACAATTAGCTTTGAATAATTTTAATATTAAAAAATTAAAGAGTGGAGCACCTAGAATTATTAATACGTGTTATGCCGAAGGTAATGATCTCATAAGTGGTTCAATTAATAGAATACAAGATATTAATATAATCCCATCTCCATATTTAAATGGACTAATGGATAAATTTTTTGACATGCCTCTAGTACCAATGATTGAAACTACAAGAGGATGTCCTTTTTCATGTACTTTTTGTGCTGATGGCTTAGCTAGTAAAAATTTGGTTAAACGATATGATCATGAAAGAGTTAAGGAAGAATTATATTTAATAGCTAAAAAAGTAAAAAATATTAATGAATTGATTTTTACAGACCTCAACTTTTCTATGTATAAACAAGATTTGCAAACCGCAAAAGTTCTTGCTGATATTCAAAAAACTTATCATTATCCGACAGTAGTAAGTGCTTCTCCAGGAAAGAATATGCCAAAAAGAACAATACAGGTTGCTAGTATGATTGAAGGTTGGAATTTGGGAGCTCAAATACAATCTAATGATACTGATGTCTTAAAAGCTATTAAAAGAAAAAATATATCAAGCTCGGCATACAAAGAGTTAATTGATTATGGAAATATTCTTGGAGAAAAAACTGAGTCTGCAATAATACTTGGGATGCCAGAAGATAATAAAAAAAGACATTTTGAGTCTTTACGTTTTGGAATTGATAATGATGCAAAGGTTGTAAGAATGTTCCAGGCAATGTTATTAGTGGGAACTGAAATGGCATCGAAATCAACAAGAAAAAAATATGATATTAAATCTAAATTTAGAACAATACCAGGATGTTTGGGAATGTATGATATTATGGGTGCAAAACATTCAGTTGCAGAAATTGAGGAAATAATAGTAGGTAGTAATACGCTAAGTAAAGAGGATTACATTGACTGTAGAATTATGAATCTTTTCATTACTACTTTTTACAATAATTCTATATTTGAGGAAATTTTTGTCATGCTTAGGTCTTTAGATGTTTCTTCATTTGATTGCTTAGTCTACATTAAGGAACACCCTGAAATTTATTCAGAAAAAATTAAAAAAATAATTTCAGAGTTTATTTTTGAAACAACAGAGGACCTTTATGATAGTTGGGATGAAGCTAATAGTTTTGTTTTATCTCCAGACGTTATAGCAAAGTACATAGGTGGTGATATGGGAACAAATGAATTGTTGTTAAGTCATTCAAAATTATTTAATGAATTTGAGGATATAAATAATCTGATTTTTCAATCAGTAAGAGGTTATTTGGAGAGTAAAGAATTACTTAGTTATGAAATTGATAATTATTTGTTAGATTTGAAAAAATTTATTTCTTTAAGAAAAAAAGATCCTTTAAATGACACTGATACAATAAAAAGCGCAACATTGAAATTTGATTTTGAAGCCATTACAAAAGATCATTATAAGATAAATCCTAAATCATTGCCAAAATTAGAAAAGCCAATTCAATACAATTTTTTTCACGATAAAGATCAGCAAAAATATATTAGTAATCAAAGAAAAGTTTATTTAAATCAAGCTATTGGTTTAGGAAAATTACTTCAACAATCAAATATGAAAAGAATTTTCAGAAATTTTGAAAGAGCGAGCTAATCTATTAAATTTTTTACTGATGTAGGCACTTTAGAAGAATATAAAATTGCTCAAAAAAATTAATATAGGAATTGTAATTTGAAGGAATTAAAAAAAAATATCAAAAATTTTTTGTACAAATATAAACTGACCTATATTGTTTATATTTATACGTTTTTTTTCTTTAATATACCAAATATTAAAGTCATTAAAAGATTAATCATAAAATATAAATCTCAAAAAATAATAAAAATTATTTCAAAAAAAAAAATTAAAAAAGTTATATTTTTTTATGATTGTAAAGTTTCCCCATCTACTATTGGGGACTATTTTTTTTTTCTAATTTTAGTAAAAATATTCCTTTTACGAGGTTTTAATGTAAAAATATGTTTGATAATTGGCGAATATAGAAACAGCTGGTATATAAAAAATAATTCTGAAGGAAAAGATTCTAAAAATTTAATCAAATATAAAATTGATTATTTAAAAAATTTTAGCAATCAAATATTGAATCATAAAGTTAATATCGAATTAAAAGAGTTCAAAAATTTAGACTTTCATCAAATTAAAAAAAAATATTATATATATAACATGAGAGGGGTGCAAAAGCGTAATCCAATTTACAGAGAGAGTTTTCTCATGATTAATTATATCATAAGTAAGCTTGGAAAAACTTTTAATAAAAAAATTTTCTTTAAAAAAAATACAAATATTAGAGTTAAAAAGATTTTTAAAAAAAAAAAATTGGTCACAATTTTATGTAGATATAATCCAAATAAACCAAAAAATAGAAATTTGACTGTAAATGAGTTCAAAAATGTAATTAAATTTGTAGGTGAAAAATTTGAGGGATATAAAATTTTTGTGATTTCAGATAAAATTGGATGTGAGTATTTTAAAAAAATTTCAAAGCAAAATAATTTTAAAATTTCGTTTTCAAAAGATTATTCAAATAGCGTTTTAGAGGATATGCAAATTATATTAAATTCGGAATTTTGTTTATCTTTAAAAGGTGGGGGTGGCATGTCAAATTTGGTTATGTTTTCTGAAATACCTTATTTAATTGATATGGGCTGGGTAGATATAGGGTGGAATAAAAATAAATTAGTCTTTTGGCAAAAAAATTCTCAAAAATTGATTGTAAATAAAAAGAGTAATATATTTTTTAAAAGTTTAAAAAAATTAAATTTTAAAAATATAAATTAGAAATTTAAAGAATTATAATGATTAAAACAAAGAGATGTATTTTTTTGGATAGAGATGGAACATTGATTGATACCCCTGAGACCAAATCTTTAAAACCAAAATCTTTTAACAATTTAAATCAAGTACATTTAAAAAAAGACGTGATTGAATTATGTTCTCATTTAAAAAAAGATTATATGCTAATGTTATTTACCAACCAACCTGACGTAAACAGAAAAAAAAATTCTAAAGTTAATGTAGAGAATATAAACTTATTTTTAAAAAAAAAACTTTGTTTAGATAATATTTTGGTAAATTATTCTGACGATGAAAAAAATTATTTCAGAAAACCCAATCCAGGAATGTTGTTTTATGCAAAAAAAAAATTTGATATTGACTTAAAAAGAAGTTACGTAGTTGGAGATAGATGGCGTGATATTGATGCTGGTTCAGCAGCTAAGTGCAAAACAATTTTTATTGATAGAAACTATAATGAAAAATTAAATTGTAAACCTGATTTTATAGTAAAGAATATTAAGCAAATTTTAAAATTCATTAAATAAATAGTGAAAAAAAACCTTATTTTTAGAATTAAATTATATTTCTTTACTGTTCAATGATTGAACGATATATTTTATATAATCATGAATAATGAAGACAATTTAGAAGTTTTAAGAAAACTTAACAAAAAACCTGAGTATTCACAGCGTGAGTTGGCAAAAGAACTGAATTTTAGTCTTGGTAAATTAAACTACTGTTTAAAGTCTTTGCAACAAAAAGGTCTGATAAAAATTAAAAATTTTAAAAAAAATCCAAAAAAAATTAATTATTTATATATATTAACACCTAAAGGAATATCCGAAAAAACTAAACTTACACTAAATTTTATGAAGAGAAAAATGCAGGAGTATGAAGAATTAAAAAAAGAGATTGAAAAATTTGAATTATAGAGGAAGGTGGACAAGCAATGAGAGATAAAATTTCAGTTATAATTAGGTCAAGAAATGAAGATAGATGGATTGGACATGCTATACAATCGGTTTTAGATTTTATTTATAAACCTGAAATAATTATTGTGGACAATAACTCAACAGATGAAACAGAAAATATAGTTCGTCATTTCACTCAAGATCCCCTATTAAATGATAAAAAAAATAAGCAGTATACTAAAATTAAAATAATTAAAATTGATAATTATACGCCTGGTAAAGCACTTAACATGGGTGTAAAAAAATGCTCAAATCCTCATTTAATGATAATTTCTGCACATTGTGTCTTAAAAAAATTAAATTTAAAAAAACATGTTCAAGATTTAAAAAAACATGTTTGTGTTTTTGGTAATAACATACCCATATGGAATGGAAAGAAGATTACCAAAAGATATATCTGGTCTCACTTCGTAAATAAAAGAGTTGTAAACATGTATTCTGAAATGGAAAAAAGACACTTTATTCATAATAGTATTGCCATGTATGATAGAAAATATCTTTCTAAAAATCCTTTTGATGAACATCTACCAGGTAAAGAAGATAGGTATTGGGCTAACGATGTTGTTAAAAAAGGAAAATCATTTCTTTATGATCCAGATATGGAAGCAGATCACCATTATACTGAAAAAGGTAACACCTGGAAAGGTATTGGTTAATTCGTTTTAGTCATGTTAAAAAGAATTAAAGCAGAAAAACTATTTAAAGCACTAAGTAAATTACTCTACAGTTATGGTCTAACAAAAAAAAAATCTAATAGAGTTTCTTCGCTTTTAATAAATGCAGACTTATCAGGACAAGGTTCTCATGGTGTTACAAGAGTTCCAATATATTTAGACAAGTTAGAAAAAGGTCATTTAAAAGTTAGCGCAAAAACAAAAATCATTTCCCAAACTGCAACCACTGCTTCTCTTGATGGTAACTGGGGTTTTGGTCAATTAGCTGCTGATTATGCAATAAAACTTTGTATTAAAAAAGCATTAAAAAATAATGTTTCTTGTGTAACTTTAAAAAAAGCTAATCATATAGGAAGACTTGCGGACTTTACTAATCAAGCTGCAAAAAAAAAATTAATATGTATCGCTTTTTCAAATTTACATGGAACAAGTCACATTGTATCACCATTCGGCGGCATAGATAGAAAACTTCCAACGAACCCTATAGCCATTTCAACACCTGGACCAAAGAAAGATTTATTTGAAATGGATTTGTCTACAAGCTCAATAGCAGAAGGAAAAGTAAAAATTAATCATTTTTTGAGAAAAAAAATGGAAAAAGGTTTTCTATTAAATTTTTTTGGAAAAATAACGCAAAATCCTAAAGATTTATACTTTGAACCAAAAGCTTCTATTCTACCTCTTGGTGGTTTAGCAGGTCATAAAGGGTATGCTTTAGCTTTAGCAGTTGATGTATTGGCTGGCGCTCTTTCAAAAGCTGGATGCTCAAGCAACAAAAAAAATCAACATGGTAATGCAGTAACTTTTATAGCAATTAACATTCAACCTTTTACATCATTAAAGATATTTAAAAAAAATTTAAATGATCTTTATAAACATGTAAAAAGCTCAAGACTTCAAAAAGGATTTAAAAAAATTCTGGTTCCAGGTGAGTTTGAAAGAGAGAGCAGAAAAATATTTAATAAAAAAGGAATACTCCTAGATAAAATTACTATTAATAATTTAAATCAATTATTTAAAAAACAAAAATTAAATTTCTCTTTTTAGATTCTAAATGAAAAAACATAGAATTCTTGCAATTACTTTAGCCCGGGGAGGCTCAAAATCAATTAGAAAAAAAAATATCTACAAGATTAATAAAAAACCTCTTTTGTATTACACAATCAAAGAGGCAAAAAAAAGCAAACTAATTACAAGATACTTGGTTTCTACTGATGATAAAGAAATACAAACTATTGCAAAAAAGTATGGGGCCGAAGCACCGTTTTTAAGGCCAAAGAATTTATCTGGAGACAAAGCTTCAGCAGCAAAGGCCGATCTTCATGCACTAAAGTGGGCTGAAAAAGACGAAGGAAAAAAATATGATTTTATCGTTGAACTTATGGCCACAAATCCACTTAAAACTTATAAGGATATTGATAACGTTTTGAGAAAGATCATAAAAACCAAGGCAGAAAGTGTTATTGGTGTTGTGAAGTTAGAAGACCATCACCCTTTAAGAATAAAAAAGTTGGTAAAAGGTAAAATTAGAAATTTTAATAAAACTCTTATAGAAATACCAGAAAGAGAGAGGCAAGGTTTAAGACCGGTAGCATATATACGTAATGGATCAATATATGCTTGCAGAAGAGATATGTTAGTAAAAGGCAAAAGATATGGAACACAAAATAGTCTTGCATATATAATGGATGATAATAACTCAGTTAATATTGATACAAAAAGAGATTTATTATTAGCAAAAATTTTATTAAAAAATAAAAAATAAAAAATAAAATGAAAAATTTTAAAGTAGGAATTTTAGGTGCAGGTTTTGGAGAAAGAGTAGTTCTACCTTGTATTGAATTTGTTAACAATATGAAAGTTAAATATATCTACTGCAGGAATTCAAAAAAAATTAAAAATAAAGAAAATTTGAAATATGTTACTAATGATTACAAAAAGATTTTTAATGACAAAGAAATTAATTTAATTTTTATTGAAACACCCCCATATACTCATAAGAAATTTTTGATAGAATCTATTAAGCATAAAAAAAATGTATTTTGTGAAAAACCATTATCAGGCAATTTAAAAGATGCAAAAATTATGCTTGGATATATGAAAAATAAAAAAATTTTTGCATTTGTTAATCATCAATTAAGATTTCATCCAAATATCTTAAAAATGAGAAAATTAATTAAAGAAGGCTTTTTAGGTAAAATTAATTACACTACAATTGAGCATCATACCAATATGATTGATGAAAAAAATGCTGAAAATTGGTGGTTCAATAAAAAAAGTGGCGGAGGTCAAGTACTAGCCCTGGGATCACATATGATTGACTTATTATTATTTCTCAATGGTGAAATAAAAAGGGCTCAATCAATGAAAGGAAATTTCTTAAAAAACAAAGGTAATAAAAGATTTTTGTGGAAAAAAAAAGTAGAAAGCTTTTTTTCAATGATATGCGAATTCAAAAACGGATCTATTGGAAATATTAATTGCTCTTGTATTTCAAGTGTTGATAGTGGCCTTAATATAATAGTAAGTGGTGAGAAAGGAACTATGAAGCTCAATAATTTTGATAAGCTTATATTTGAAAATTCAAAAGGAAAATTAAAAAATATTAGTGTTAAAGATAGTTTAAGATCAGAAAAAACAATCGGAGTAAATCCTTGGAGAACTTCTCTTGTTAAATATTTGCAACATATAGTAAAAAACTCAGATAATAGAAAAAAATTTTTAGGAGCTGATTTTTCTCAAGCTTTTAAAACACAAATTATAATGGATAAGATTATTAACAATTAATATATAAATTTTAAAATATTTTAAGTTATGAAATTTGAATTTATTGGAAATGCTGCTGGAATATTCCATGGATCTGAAGGAACGAAGATTCTTTGTGATCCATGGATAGTGCCAGGAGTTTTTGAAGGAAGTTGGTTTCACTATCCACCACTAAAAACGAAAGTAAAAGATTTACAAAATGTTGATGCTATTTATGTGAGTCATATACACCCAGACCATTATGATGAGCAAAATTTCAATTTTCCAAAACAAATTCCTTTAATTATTTTAGATGAAGGTCCAAACTTTTTAAAAAAAAACCTTTTAAAAAATGGTTATGAAAATTTTATTGATATAAAAGATAAGCAAACCATAAAATTTAACGAGTTTAATTTAACCCTTTACAAACCATTCATAGGACATATTTATGAAGAGTCATTATTAGGAAATTTAGTAGATAGTGCGATTGTTTTTAAGGACAAAAATACAACTGCAATAAATTTTAATGATAATACCCCTACAGATAAGGCTTGTATTGATTTAAATGAAAAATTTAAAAATATAGATCTAGCAATGTTAAATTATAATGCTGCCGGACCTTACCCATCATGTTTTGATAATTTGAGTGAAAAAGAAAAATTTGATGAAAATAAAAGAATATTAAAAAGAAACTTTGATTATCTGTGTAAAATTATACCTTTATTAAAACCAAAATCTGTTATGCCCTTCGCAGGTTCTTATATTATTGGTGGAAAAAATTATAAAAAAAATAAATATCTTGGCACAACAACTTGGGATCAATGCGCAGAATATTTAGAAAAAAATTTGCATAGCAAGGTAAATGTTGTTTGTCTAAGAGAAAATCAAATTTTTGATATTTCAAAACAAATTAATGAGCAAAAATATGAAAAGCTGAATCTAAAGGAAATGGATATTTATATAGATTCAATTAAGAAATATAAATATGATTACGAAAATGATCCAATGCCAAATGTAGAGAAGATGATTGACGACATTGCCATTGCTAAAAAAAAATTGTATGAAAAAACACAACAATTTAAAATAAATTTAGAGACAAATGTAATCATCAATATTGATGGTCTAAAAATTAATATCCTTAAAGGAAAAGATAAAAAAAGAACTTTAGAGTGTAAAATGGATAAAAGATTATTAAGAAGAATACTAGATAGAAAATCTCACTGGAATAATGCTGAAATCGGAACTCACATAAATTTTATAAGAAATCCTAATAAAATGGAACCAGACGTTCACACTATTATGAGTTTTTTTCATTTGTAGTGTTAATTAATTCATTCTTTTGAAATCATTAATAGAATTAATATTTCTAATTTTTCTTTTTTTCAACAAAGAGAATATTTCATCAAGGTTCTTTAAAAATTTATCAATCATTTTTTCAGAATGAGCAACTGATAAATATATAGTATTTTTGAACAAGAAACCTTTTTTAAGCATTTGCTCACAAATAAAATTTTGATAAAGAGTATTTTTTTTATTAAATTCAAATCCTGGCAGTGCATCGATACCCTTTACTTTAATTTGCAATTTATGCTTATCCGCAATTCTTTGAAACTCTCTTTTGATTTTTTTTCCTTTAGTAGTTATAATTTTCCATGATTTTATCTTTTTCATAATATTTAAAGTTTTGATAGCAGCTGCTGTCCCTGTATTCTCTGTCCAATATGTACTACTGATGAATGTATTTTGACTTGATTCCATTACTTTTTTTTTACCAACTAATGCAGTAATAGGAAATCCATTTCCAAGAGATTTTCCATACATAACTATATCTGGGTTAATTTTGTATTTCTTATGAATACCTCCATATACTTCCCTAAATCCGGAAGTACATTCATCAAATATCAATACAATTTTTTTCTTCTCACAATATCTAACTAATCTAGATAAATAATTTTTGTCTGGTTTTAAGTTTCTTTGAATCTCCATAATCACGGTTCCAATATTATTTTTTATAATTTTTTTCTTTAAATCATCAAAATCATTAAACTTAAATGGAAAACATGTATTTTTTAGATTTGTAGCAACCCCTTTATAAGGAAGATCAACCATTAAATCTCTATTGAGATTTTTTGAATTTTGTAAATTACTACTCAAATACCAATCGTGCCAACCATGATACCCACAAAATGCTATATTGTTTTTTCCTGTAAAACTTCTTGAAATTCTAATCGCGATCGCCAAAATTTCCCCTCCTGTTTTTGCAAACTTTACTTTTTGCGCCCACGGATTAATTTTTAGCAATTCTTTCGCTAAAACAATATCTAAAGGTGAATTTAAAGTAGATATATTACCTTTCTTTATCTTTTTAATCACGTAATTATTTACCTCAGGATTAGCATATCCGAGTATATTTGTTCCAACGCTCATTATACTAAAATCAATATATTTTTTATTTTCTAAGTCCCAAATTTCACATCCTTTAGCTTTTGAATAATAAGTTGGCCAATATTTGGGAATAAATCGATCAGGGTTCTTGCTGTAAAGCATTGTTCCACCTTCAATAATTTTTATTGCTTTTTTCCACAATGTGTAACCCTTGCTTTCTTTTAAATTTCTAGAATCCATGATTTAAAATTTCTTTCCAAGAAAAAAAATTTTTTTCTTTAAATCTTTTAAATATTTTAAATATTTTTTTGTGGTCTTTTTTAGTATCTAAGGTCCATCGTTTATGCGATAAGTCAATTTTATTTTTATAATCCAAACATTTAAAGTTTCTTATCATATAAGGAGTAACATGTTCTTTATCAAATTTTTTTTTTACTTTTTTGAAAGTTTTAATTAATACTTCTTTTTTAAATATTTCAATGTCTAATCCGTCTGGATAAGTTCTAGTGATTGAGTTCGAGAGAAAATCAAATTTATTTTTTACTAAAAACTTCTTAATCATATTATCCATAAGTTTAAAATCTATCAATGGACAGTCTGCTGTAACTCTAATTATAATTTTTGGATTTAAAATTTTACATACTTTATAAAACCTTTTTAAAACATTTATTTCAGGACCGACTATAAATGGAATTTCTTTTTTTTTTAAATAATTTCTTAAAATCATATTTTTCTTATTAGAAGGTATTGCAAAAATTACTTTATTAAGGTACTTGGATTGACTTAATCTAGAATAAATATGTTCTAACACGCTAACTCCATTGTATCTTAAAAAAACTTTTTTTGGTAATCTTGTAGATGTTACTCTGGCCTGAACAATAGCTACTATCATAAGGAGTCATTCCATAAATGTGGATATTTTAATTTTTGTGGTATATTTTTAAACTTATTTGAATAATTTATTTTTTTCCATTTAAAATTGTTAATTAAATCAATTAGTTCAAATTCGTTTTTAAAACCAAGTATAATTTTATTAATGAATTTTTGTTTTAGAACAAAATTTATAGCCGCATTAACTTTACTTATTTTTTTAGTCTCACAAAAATTATTCCACTCTGATAAGATATTATCGAATTTTTTAAATTTTTTAGGTAAATAATTCATGTCATTTGTTAAAACACCTTGAAGAAAAACAGATCTAGCGTGAACCTCAATATTTTTCTTAGAGACTGTTTCTTTAAACTTTTTATTTATGAAGTCTTTATTGAATATATTAAAGGGTACTTGAATTAAATTAAATTTATAATTTTTTATTAAAAAATTAAATTCTTTCATGCTGTATATCGAATAACCAAATTTAAGCTTATTTTCATTACAAATATCGCTTAACAATTTTTGATAATTGTAAAATTTTTTTTTATTTAAAAAACTAGTATCATGAAACATTAGCGCATAAATCTTTTTCACACCTGCTATCTTAATAAGCTTCCTAATTTTTTTACTAAAATTTGTTACAGATAAATATTCGTTATTATTTTTGCAAGAAATTTTAATTATAAAATTTGATTTATTTGTAATTTTGTTAATTTTTTTTATCGAGTCTTTGTATAATGTTGAAGTTTCAAACAAATTCATTTTTAATTTTTTAGTAGCCAAAACTAAATTTTTAGGATTTTTATTTTTTTTTTTTACAATGCCGTAATTTGAATAAAATTGAGCTGTTCCAATAATTATTTTGTTAAGTTTGTGATTAAGTCGTTTTTTATTTAGAGTTAAATTTTTTTTATATATCATGTAAAATTTCAATTTTACTTTATTTCAATATCTTCTATTTTTTTTTTTAAATTAAATATTTTATCACAAATTTTTAAATCATCATGATTATGGGAAATTAAAATTATAGTTTTATTATTTTTATATTTTATGATCTCATTAAAGAAAATAGCCTTTGACTCTGCATCAAGATTTTCAGTAGGTTCATCAAGAATAAGTAATTTTTTATCTTCTGTAATTTGATAAAAACATCTTGCGATCTGCACTTTTTTTTGTTGACCTCCTGAAATTTTAAAATTATTTCCTCCTATTTGTGTCATTAGACCTTGTGGAAATTCTTTTTCAACTTTTGAAAAATTTGATATTTTAAGCGCGTTATTTAGTTTTTCTTTATCTAAATTTTTTTCATCTTCACCCAAAATAATATTTGAAAGAATATCTGCTTCAAATAAGTAGTTTTTTTGAGAAAGATAAATTATTTTATTTTGCCAATTATCTAAGTTTTTATTAATATTTTCTTCATCAACTAAAACTTCTCCTGATTTAGGCCTCATCATCCCAGTTAAAATATCTAGCAAAGTAGATTTACCAGAACCATTTTTACCCAGTATTCCAATAAATTGATTTGGCGAAATTTCAAAATTTATATCCTCTAGTAATGGAGATCTATCTTTGTAGGAAAAAAAGATATTATTAAACTTGATATTTTTTTTTAAATAAAATTTTACATCTTTATCAACTATATAATTTTCATCTTTATTTTGATGAATTTCTTCTAATTGCTTATTAATGACTTCAACTGATTTTTTTCTAATAACTAATTTTTGATAATTCATAAAAAGTTTTGTGATTGAAGGAAAACATCTCATTAAAGCTACTAAAAAGATCCCTATAGTAGTGATTATTTCTTGGTTAGATAAATTTAATGAATATTTGCTATATAACAAAGATCCTAGAATTATAAAAATTAGAATAAATTCAATTGTCGGTCTTATAATACCATTAAATAAAGTATCTTGGATAGCAATTCTTTTTAATTTAAAAATAATTTTAATTATATTATTAATAAAAAAGTTTTCTTTTTTTAAAAACTTAATTTCTCTAAAAATACTTAAAGCGCTGAAAATTTTTTGATAAAATAGATTTTCATTTAAAACTCTTTCTGCGCCAACTTGTTTAATTTTCTTATCAAATAACAAATAATATAATGAAAATAAAAGAGAAAATATTAGTATAGAAATTAAGGTAATTTTTAAAAAATTTAATAACAGAAATAATAAAACAAAAAATAACAATAAAAATTCAACAA
>CACLAC010000010.1 GCA_902604785.1 uncultured Pelagibacteraceae bacterium | reverse complement strand
TTTTCTGAGAAAATTATAGTCTGATTTTCGTTTGTATATACATCTGACACTTTTTTTACTTTATAATCATTTATATTTTTAATTGAATTTTTAATTATATCTTTAACCATTAAATTTATAGAATCTCTTATAACTTGATAAATTATAATATCTTTATTATTTCTTTTTATATTGCTTTTATATGATTTGTATATTTCTTTAAAAAAGTTAATTTCAATTAATTCGTTTAAAGTAAATAATTTAGCTTTTATTCCATCTTGTATATCATGATTGTTATAAGCAATATCATCGGAGATACTTGATATTTGAGCCTCTAATGATGTGTTATTTTTGAACTTAATCTTATTTTTAAATTTATTAACCCCAATAATAGAATCAAGTTTATCAAAATCATAATATGGACCATTATGCTTTAACAAACCGTCTAATGTTTCAAGTGTGAGATTTAATCCTTTAAATTTGAAATATTTATTTTCTAGAAACATAACTATTCTGAGTGTCTGTAAGTTGTGATCGAAACCTCCGTAATTTAACATGCATTCATTTAATGCATCTTCTCCAGCATGACCAAACGGAGTATGCCCAAGATCGTGAGCTAGACTTAAAGTCTCTGCTAAATCATCATTTAAATTTAGGTATTTAGCTATTGTTCTTGCTATTTGAGCAACTTCAATAGAATGGGTTATTCTAGTTCTATAATGATCACCTTCGGTATTTACGAATACTTGAGTTTTATGTTTAAGTCTTCTAAATGAAGCAGAATGAATTATTCGATCTCTATCTCTTTGAAAGGGTGTCCTATAATGATTTTGAGGCTCATAGTTAAGTCTACCCTTGCTTTTAAATAATCCTAATTTTGAATAGTTTTTCATTCTTTAAAAATGGCAAAATATAATTATATTAGTAATATCAGTGTTAAAACATGATTAAAGAAATTAAATTTACTGAAAAAGCAATAAATCAAATAAACCATCTCTTATCATCAAAGGAGAAAGGTTCTTTTTTTAGAATCGCAATAAAAGGTGGTGGTTGTTCTGGTTTTCAATATGATTTTTCTTTCGATAAATCTCAACATGATGATGATCTATGTCATCAAAATATACTAATAGACAAAACATCTGCGGATTTATTAAAAGGATCTGAAGTGGACTTTGTAAAAGAATTAATTGGAGATTCATTTAAAATAAACAATCCACAAAGCAAATCCTCTTGTGGTTGTGGCGTATCTTTTTCTCTTTAATGATTATTAGTTCATGGAATGTAAATTCCGTTAGAGCTAGAATAGAAAATATCAAAGAATATATTAAAAAATTTAGTCCTGATGTATTGATGATGCAGGAAATCAAAACACCTGATGATACATATCCGTATGATGATATTAAATCTTTAAAATATGAAAATTATGTATTCGGACAAAAAAGTTATAATGGTGTTGCAATTATTTCTAAAAAAAAACTTTCTAATATTAAAAATGATATTTTCAAAGATAAGTTAAAACAATCAAGAATTATTACTGCAGATGTAAAATATAAAACCAAAAATATACAAATAATTAATATTTATACTCCAAATGGTAATCCTGTTGATACTGAAAAGTATGATTATAAAATTTATTGGTTAGATAGTTTAATTAAAACATTAAAAAAGATTTTAAAACTAAATGAAAATATTATTATAGGCGGTGATTTTAATATTATACCCGCTGCTGAAGATGTGCATAATCCAAAAAGTTATGAAAATGATGCATTGTTTAGATTGGAAATAAGAAAAAGATTAAGAGAATTAATAAACTTAGGTTTTCATGATGCCTATAGACATATCTATCCTGATAAAGAAGGTTATACATTTTGGGATTATACAAGTGGAGCTTGGCAAAAAAATAATGGTATGAGAATTGATCATTTTTTAGTTTCAAATTCTTTAATAAATATAATTAAAGATGTTAAAATTAATAAATATCCTAGAGGAAGAACTAAACCTTCTGATCATACTCCTATTGAAATTGAATTAACTTAAAGATTTAATTTTATTAACTAGTTCTTCATTAATATTTCTTGGACCTTTGTCTAATCTATTTTTATGTCTTCTCTCACCTGGGAGTCTAACTCCATCCATGGATTTCATTTTTTCAAAAAATTCTGATGAATGCTTATCCCAATCATTTTCGGATAATTTATCAGGCGATATGGCTAAAATAAATTCGCCACCACTAGGTGGTCCGCCATCATTAGTATCATTTGCAGCTGTCTCATAACTGAATTTATCACCTACTAGGGCTCCAGCTAATAACTCTACCATCATTGCAATCCCAGAGCCTTTATAGCCGCCGAATGGTAATAAAACTCCTCCATCAGCTATTTCTCCAGGATCTGTCGTTTCTTTTCCATCTTTAGTTAAACCTGTTCCTAAAGGAACTTTGTGCCCTTCTCTTTTAGCAACTTGTACTTCTCCCATTGCCATAGATGCTGTAGCCATATCATAAACAACTGGAGTTTTTCCTTTTCTTGGCCAAGCAAAAGATATTGGATTAGTTCCATACAATGGTTTAATTGCACCTGCTGGAGCAACAGCAGGCTTATATGAGGTGCATGCAAACGCAACAAGTCCCTGCTCTGCTATAGCTTCAGTTTCAGGCCACATAGCAGCCATATGATGTGAATTAGTTATAGCTAATACAGCAACACCATTTTCTTTTGCAGCATTAACTAATTCTGGAATACCTTTGTTTAAAACCATAGGAGCTAAACAATTATTACCTAATACTTTAATTACACTTGGAGATATTTTTTTAATTTCTGGTCTTGCTTTACCATTAATTTTTCCACTTTTTAAGCCACTCACGTAAGCAGGCAGTCTAAACAAACCATGAGAAAGAGAGCCATCTCTTTCAGCTTTCATGATTAAATCAGCAAGAATAGATGCGGTTTCATCATCGCATCCATTAGCTAATAAAGTTTTTTTTGCTAAATCAAAAATCTCGTCTAAGGTTAAAGAAACAGTAGCCATATATAATATTAAATATTATTTATGGCTAAAGTTCAATTTTTTAATTAACAGCCTTTGAAAGATTTAGACATATTTTTGATTAAATCAAAATATAAGTCTTTACCTGGATTAAGAGTTGCTCCTAATGGATCTAAAACTCCAGTTTTAATATCCATATCTTTTGCAACAGCATTAATAATATCAGGATTAAACTGAGGCTCAGAAAAAATACAGCTTACTTTATCATGCTCAATTATTTCTCTGATTTCTGCTAATTGCTCAGCACCTGGCATAACGTCTGTGTTAACTGTAAATGCTCCTAAAACATTAACATTAAATCTTTTTTCAAAATACTGATAAGCATCATGAAAAACTATAGAAGATGTACTTTGATTTAAATCAGTCATTACTTCCATTGTAAGTTTATCGATATCTTTAAGAGCTTTGTCTAAATTACTTTTATAAGTAGAAGCATTTTTAGCGTCATTTTCTATTAAATGCTCAACCATTTCATTTAAAATTATTTTTGCATTAATTGGATCCAGCCAAATGTGTGGATCAAATTCACCATGGTGATGTCCTTCGTGGTCATCATGATCATCGTGGTCATCATTCTTTTTATGTCCATCTTCATCATGTCCGTGGTCATCGTGGTCATCTTTTTTCTTGTGTCCATGATCGTCATGATCATCTTTTTTCTTATGGCCATCAT
Source organism: uncultured Pelagibacteraceae bacterium (assembly GCA_902604785.1). Lineage (GTDB taxonomy): Bacteria > Pseudomonadota > Alphaproteobacteria > Pelagibacterales > Pelagibacteraceae > Pelagibacter. The sequence continues at coordinate 28,654 of CACLAC010000010.1, read as the reverse complement.
CATCATGTCCGTGGTCGTCTTTTTTCTTATGGCCGTCATCGTCATGATCATCGTGGTCATCTTTTTTCTTATGTCCATCCTCATGTCCGTGATCGTCGTGGTCATCAAAAATATTTCTTTCTCTAAATTTTAGTTTGTTTAAGCCATGAGCTTCCATCAATTCAATTTTTTCAGCTTTTTTAGCAATTGAAGATAATGGTTTTTCTAAGAAATTTTCTAAATCTTCACCTACCCAAAATATAATATCTGCTTCTTGTAACATTTTTGCATGTGAAGGTTTTAAAGCAAAACCATGAGGTGATGCGTATCCATCGACTATTAACGATGGTTTGCTAATACCATCCATTAGGTAGCTTACTAATGAATGTATTGGTTTAATTGATGCTACAACTTTTATTTCAGCATTTGCTGATGTAAAAAAGCTTAAAAAAGATAGTATTGTAATAATTATAGATGTTTTTTTTAAATTTTTCATAGTTATAAGTTAATTGATTGTTATATTATAACATTATGTAATAATATAACATTAATAAGTCAAGTAAATATTAATGAGTAAAGAGAATAATATATTAGTAAAATTAAACGAAGTTGGAATTAAGCAAAATGACAAATGGCTTGTCAAAGGTGTTTCAATAGTAGTTGAAAAAGGAAAAATTGTTACCTTAATAGGTCCTAATGGATCAGGTAAGAGTACAACTGCTAAAATAGCTTTAGGTATCTATAAAAAAATAGAAGGCCAAGTTGAAAAGTATACAAATAATGTAGGATATGTTCCCCAAAAGATTTCGATAGATTGGACGCTACCCCTAAGAGTTAATGATTTTATGCTTTTAACTGAAAATCTTAAAGATGAGGCGGTAAATGAAGCTTTGTCATTAACCGGAGTTATACACCTTAAAAATAAAAATTTAGGAAATTTATCTGGAGGTGAGTTCCAAAGAGTTTTACTTGCTAGAGCTATTTCAAGAAAACCAGATTTATTAGTTCTTGATGAGCCTGTTCAAGGAGTAGATTTTACAGGTGAGATTGCTCTCTACGAATTAATTAAAAAAATTTCAGATACTTTAAACTGTGGAATATTATTAATATCTCATGATTTGCATACAGTTATGAGTGCAACAGATCATGTTGTTTGTTTAAATGGACATGTTTGTTGCTCAGGATCACCTAGTGATGTTGCAAGAAATAATGAATATAAAGCTCTCTTTGGTGAGCAAGCCTCACAAACACTTTCAATATATGAACATAAACATGACCATGTTCATTCTAATGATGGAGAAGTTAAGAAAAATTAAATGTTTGATGATTTCTTTATAAGAGCTTTGGTTGCAGGTATAGGAGTTGCTTTTGTAACAGGTCCTCTTGGTTGCTTTATTATTTGGAGGAGATTGTCTTATTTTGGAGACACACTTGCTCACTCAGCTTTACTTGGTGTTACTATGGCATATTCGTTTGAATTAAATATTGCACTTTCAGTATTTATAATTTCATCCTTAATAGCTTTAATTTTAATTCAACTTCAAAAAAAAACTAATTTACCGGGTGATGCTCTACTTGGACTTTTGGCCCACTCTTCTCTTGCAGTTGGTCTAGTAGTAATTGGATTTTTAACTTTTATAAGATTTGACATCATGGGGTTATTATTTGGAGATATATTAGCAGTAACAGTAGATGATATTCTTATAATATGGATTGGTGGTGCATTAATTTTACTGGTACTAAAATTAATTTGGAAACCTTTATTTGCATCAACAGTAAATTATGAATTAGCTGAAGCTGAAGGACTAAATCCAGATAGAGCAAAAGCAATATTCACTGTTTTAATGGCTGCAATTATTGCAATATCAATAAAAATGGTAGGATTACTTTTAATTACAGGAATGTTAATTATACCTGCTGCAATGTCTAGAAACATATCAGACAGTCCTCAAAAGATGGTTCTATTTTCAATAATAGGTGGTTTATTGTCAGTAATTATTGGTCTATTTTCATCATTAGAGTTTAACACTCCATCAGGACCTTCGATAATAGCAGCATCTTTAGTTCTATTTATACTTTCATTATTAAAAATTAAACAAACGGTTCAATTGAAAAACTAATGGTAAATTGGTAAATATAACAGTATGCAAAAACAAGAACATTTAACAAAAAATCAACAAATAGTTTTAGATTTTATTGAAAAATCGTCTGAACCATTAAAAGCATATTCAATTTTATTCAGTGTTAAAAAACAAGGTATTAAAGCCCCTTTGCAAGTTTACAGAGCTTTAGACAAACTTGTAGAGATTGGAAAAATTCATAAAATTGAAAGTAGAAATGCATTTGTTGCTTGCAAAAATTCAAATTGTCAAGTTTCTAAGGCTACAGCTTTTTCAATTTGTGAAAGCTGCGAAGATGTAACAGAAGTAAGCAACTTAAAGCTTTCCAAATACCTTAGCAATTTTGCTGACAAATCAGGCATGAAATACAATAAATACAATTTAGAGTTTTTTGGTTTGTGTAAAAACTGTAAAAAATAATTTATTTTTCAATAAAATTTTAAAAATCATACTTATAGAAAGGATATTATGTTTATTAAAAAATATTTAAAATGGATTAGTACATTTTTGATATTAACTGGAATTTTACTTACAAATCTAAACATTTACCCTGTTAACATTTATTTTCATGGACTTGGGGTTATAGGTTGGACTATTGCTGGTTTTGTTTCAAAAGATAAAGCGATATTAACTAATTTTGGATTACAAATACCGTTGTTTCTAATAGGTATTTATAAAATTATTATATAGTGAAAAATATCTTATTTGTTTGTACAGGAAACTCTGCGAGAAGCATTATAGCTGAATGTATTATTAACAATGAACATAATGATAAATTCAAAGCATATAGCGCAGGTAGTAATCCAACAGGTATAATAAATAATGATATTAAAAAATTTTTAGAAACAAAAAATTACGATTTAAACAATGTATTATCAAAAAACTTTGATATTTTTATTAATAGTGAAATTAAAATGGATCATGTGATTACCGTTTGTAATAATGCAAATAACGAGGTATGCCCTATTTGGCCTAAAAAAGATCAAATTATTCACTGGGATATTGAAGATCCTGTATCTAAATTAATAAATTCTAATGAAAACGAAAAAAATAACATTATCTTAAACACGTTTAATGTTATTAACGAAAAAATTAAAAATTGGATAAAAAATGAAGAATAATAATAAAGTTTTCTTAGGTGAGTTTATAGCTAGCTGCTTCTTAGTAATGGTTATTGTTGGTTCTGGAATAATGGCTGAAAATCTAACTAATGATAATGCTGTTAGATTATTAGCAAATACAATTGCTACTGGAGCAGGTTTATTTGTTTTAATAACATCTTTTGGTAATATTTCTGGTGCTCACCTCAACCCTTTTGTCAGTTTATCAATGTATTTAACTAAAAAAATTAAAGGAAAAGAATTATTAACTTATATTCCTGCACAAATACTTGGCTGCCTTCTAGGAGTTATGTTAGCTAACGTTTTTTTTGAACACAATATTATTGAATTATCTACAAAAAATAGAGATGGTTTTCATATATTTTTATCAGAAATAGTAGCAACATTTGGTCTTATTTTTATTATTTTTGCTACATTAAAAGATGGTAAAACTACAATAGCTGCATGTGTTGCTACCTATATATCCGCTGGTTATTGGTTTACTTCATCCACATCATTTGCGAATCCAGCTGTTGCAATTGCTAGAACTTTTACAGATTCATTTACTGGCATTAATTACTTAAATACACCAACTTATATATTTGCTGAACTACTAGGAACTATTGTCTCTGTTTATATTATCAAGCGATTAATCAAGTAAATACAACTCTGCTAAGAATTTAAAAAAAAATTAAAGTAGACATTAATCTTAATTAGTTTACCTATCGATGAATCATCATAAAGATTCTCAAATAAATAAATTTAGCAATAGTAAATTTTTTCTACACAGATTACATAGATCTCAAGTCATGAATCGATGGAACCGAAAACAATAATATAAAGGAGACAAAATATGGAAATGACTTTAATCTATACCATCATAGGCTTTGCCCTTGCTGGTTATAGCGTAATCGCTAACGACTCAATACAAACACTAGGTACATTTATAGCTTCAAAAAAGAAGTGGTTTAAATGGTATACACTTGCAGGATCTGCATCAGCTGTAATGATTTTTGCGTTAGCATGGGGATGGTATGCGTATGATGGTGATATTTCTTATGGAAGATTAACTAGAATACCTTATCAAGAAATTCAATGGTATCATGCAGTAGCACCTGCAATACTATTATTATTAACAAGAATTGGAATACCAGTATCTACTACTTTCTTAGTTCTTTCAGCATTTGCTTCAACAGTTGTGCTTGAAAAAATGTTGTTAAAAAGTGTAGTTGGTTATGGTTTAGCAGCAATGGTTGCTTACATAGCCTGGATAGCTGTATCTAAACTCATTAATGAAAAATTTGACGAAGTAGATGAAAAATGGATAGGATTTTGGAGAAATGCTGTTTGGGTTTCGTCAGGTTGGTTATGGTGGGTTTGGTTATCTCACGATGTTGCTAACATTGCAGTATATCTACCTAGACAGTTAGATTTAACATTGCTTTTAATTGTAATGGCTTATTTTACTTCATTGTTATTTTACATTTTTTATATTCAAGGAGGACCAATTCAAAAAGTTGTTCTTGAAAAAACAGGAACAAGATATGCAAGATCAGCTACAATTATTAATGTAATTTATGCTGGTGTTTTATTCTACTTTAAAGAACTAAACGATTTACCAATGTCAACAACATGGGTATTTGTTGGTTTATTGTGTGGTAGAGAACTTGCAATTTCAACAATGAATAAAGATTATAAATTTAAGTATGTTTTCCCATTAATTGGAAAAGACTTCCTTAAAATGATCTTTGGATTAAGTGTATCTGTTGGAATTGTACTTGCAATTCACTACATAATTATTCCAAATAATTGGTTTTAAATAAATCTATATGGTCGTGTTAATCTATTTAACACGGCCATAAATATCTTGATATCTAACAATATCTGTTTCTTTAAGTATAGATCCTACTTGAGCTTCCATGATTTTAACTGGTTTTTTTCCAGGGTTTTGAATTCTATGAATTGCTTCTAACGGAATAAATATATGTTCATTTGGTTTTTTGTTAAAAATATTTTTGTTTAATGTTATTTTTGGGTTTCCTTGTGTAATTAACCAATGTTCAGCTCTGTGGTGATGCTTTTGTAGGCTTAAAATACCCTTAGATTTAACAAATAATTCTTTAATGAGAAATTCCCTACCATTAAATAAATTTGTATATCTACCCCACGGTCTATAATAAACGTTCTTTTTCTTAACATATTTGTTCTTGTTTTTATCATATACTTTTAAAATCTCTTTCCAGCTGCCAAGATCAGACCAAGGAATATCTAGTTTAATGGCATTGATTTGTTTGGTTTTTTCAAGAATTGCATAATCAAAAGATTTTTCTACTGATTTAACAAATGAACTTTTATTTAAATAATAAGTATTATTTTTATATTTAGCCTTGTTTACTGAAACTAAACAGCTTTTATATGTTTTTGGTTGATATTTCTTAAAGTTATTAATAATTGAATCTTTTCTTAAGAAAAACATTCCAGAATTCCAATAACCTTTCTTTTTAATAACTTGTTTTGCTTTTGCAGGTTTTGGTTTTTCAATAAATCTTGTGACTTTGTTAATACTTTTAACTTTTTTAGTTAAAAAGTATCCATATTCGCTAGAAGGATTTGTTGGTTTTATACCAAATATAAATAAGTTCTTATCATTTAAGTTATGCTTATTTTTATTAATTGATTTGTTTAAAATACTTGATTTTTCTATCAAATGATCTGCTGCAAAAAACATTAATGGTTGTTTTAATGGAATATCATTAATTAAAGCAGAAGCTAGGATTGCTGGTGCTGTATTTTTTTTAGCTGGTTCTAAAACAATTTTATATTTTTTAACTTTGTTTTTTTTTAAAGCTAATCTTACTTGTTTTAAGTACTTAGAATTGGTGCTTATAATAGGATAATCAAATGTAGAGTTTTTAACTCTTTCTAATGTTTTTTGCATTAGTGTCCATCCACCAAAATCAATAAATTGTTTTGCTTGATAATTTTTTTGATTTGGCCAGAGACGTGTTCCTGCACCACCACAGAGTATTACAGGTCTAATTTTCATTAAATATCAGCGTAAGTTCTAACCTCGTTTTTTCCACCAGGATGTGTTGGGGCTCCTTTATAAGCAGGACCAACAGTTTGTGCATATTTCCACAATGTACCGTTACCAAAGTTCATTTTCTTTGGTTTCCATTTTTTTCTTCTTGCACTTAATTCTTTTTTAGAAAGTCTGACATTGATAGTTCCTTTTTTAGCATCAATATCAATAACATCTCCGTTCCTTAAAAGGGCTATAGGACCGCCTACAGAGGCCTCAGGACCCACATGACCTATACAGAAGCCTCTGGTAGCCCCAGAGAACCTTCCATCCGTTATAAGAGCTACTTTCTCCCCTTTTCCTTGTCCATATATTGCAGCTGTTGTTTGAAGCATTTCTCTCATACCAGGACCACCTTTAGGTCCTTCGTATCTAATTATAATAATGTCACCATCTTTATACTTTCTGTTTTTAACAGCTTTGTACGCATCTTCTTCTGTATTAAAACATCTTGCTTTTCCAGTGAATTGTAATTTCTTTAATCCTGCAATTTTTACTATTCCACCTTCAGGTGCTAAGTTTCCTTTTAATCCAACAACACCTCCAGTTTTAGATAATGGGTTATTATATTTTCTCATTACTTTTTGGTTTGTTTTAAACTTAACATTTTTCAAATTTTCCTTCATAGTTTTTCCAGTAACTGTCATGCAATCACCATGAATAAAACCACCATCCATTAAAGTTTTTAATAACATTGGAACACCACCAGCAAGCCACATATCTTTAGCAACATATTTTCCTCCTGGTTTTAAATCAGCTAAGTAAGGAGTTCTTTTAAAAATTTTAGCCACATCCATTAAATCAAATTTAATTCCAATTTCATTTGCAATAGCAGGTAAATGTAAACCAGCATTTGTAGATCCACCTGTAGCAGCAACAATTGTTGCAGCATTTTCTAATGACTTTCTAGTAACTATATCTCTTGGTCTAATATTTTTTGCTAATAAATTCATTACAGCTTTACCACTTGCTAGCGCATATTTATTTCTTTCAGTATATGGAGCTGGTGTTCCAGCAGAATAAGGTAATGCTAATCCAATTGCTTCTGAAACACAGGCCATTGTGTTTGCAGTAAACTGTCCACCACAAGCACCTGCACTAGGACATGCTTTTAATTCAAGTTTTCTTAAAGCATGAGCAGTCATTTTTTTTGATGTATATTTTCCAACGCCTTCAAAAACATCTACTACAGTTACATCCTTGCCATTAAATCTTCCTGGTAATATTGATCCACCATAAATAAACACACTTGGGACATTTAATCGAACCATAGACATCATAAGGCCTGGTAATGATTTATCACAACCAGCTAAACCAACTAAGGCATCATAACAATGACCTCTAACTGTAAGTTCGGTTGAATCTGCAATTACATCCCTTGAAATTAACGAAGACTTCATTCCTTCGTGCCCCATTGCAATTCCATCTGTTACAGTAATTGTACAAAATTCCCTTGGTGTTCCGCCTGCTGCATGAACACCTTTTTTAACAGATTGAGCTTGTTTCATTAAATTAATATTACAAGGTGCAGCCTCATTCCAGGTTGAAACAACACCAACAAATGGTTTTGCCACATCTTTTTCTGTTAAATCCATTGCATAATAAAAAGATCTTTGTGGCGCTTTATCTGGACCTAATGAAGTATGTCTACTAGGTAATTTTTTTTTATTAAATTTCCGCATTATAAACTTTCTAGAGTTAACTCTATTTTTTTAGCATCTTTTTCTAAGTTATCAAAGTTTGTTTTTTCCTGTTCTACAATATCCTTAGGGGCTTTGTCTGTAAAACTTTTATTACTTAGTCTTGTATTGATTTTGTTCATTTCTTCTTTAATTTTAGAATGTTTTTTTGAGAGGTTGTTTTTAATTATTTCTAAATCAACATCTTGTTCAAAATAAAGTTTAAATAATTCTCCATTAATAACTAAAGTAGCCGATCCCTTATCAAGATCTTTGTCTAAAATATTATTTATTCTTCCAAGTTTTTTAACGACAATTTGATTGTTATTAAAAAAATCAATTGTCTCTTTAGATGTGTTTTTTAAAGATATATCAATTAATGATCCTGGACTTACGCCTAGTTCATTTTTAAACGATCTAATTGAGGTTATTATCTCTATGATTTTATATACATCCTCAATTTCTCTATCTTTAGTTGAATTTTCATTTGACCAATTAGCAAACATCAAGAAATCATCACTATTTTTGTCTAATTTATTTTTAAGCCAAATTTCTTCCGTTATAAAAGGTATAAAGGGATGAAGGATTATTAGTATTTCTCTAAATATAAAACTAGAAACATTTCTTACTTCCTTAATAGCTTCCTGATTATCTGAAAATAGTATTGTCTTTGAAAGTTCTAAATACCAATCACAAAATGAATGCCATACAAATTGATATGCATTTTTTGCGGCTTCATCAAAACGATAACCTTTGATATTTTTTTGTATTTCATCCTTTTTGGTTAAAAATTCTGAATAAATCCATTTATTAATATTAACTTTTAAATCATTGGGTTTTTCTACATTATTAAAACTGCATTCATTTTGAATTAAAAAATTGTTTGCATTCCATATTTTATTTAAAAAATTCCTATATCCCTTAACTCTATCTTCAGACAACTTTACATCACGACCTGGTGATGCCATTGAAAGTAAAGTAAATCTTAAAGCATCAGCACTATATTTTTCTATTAAATCTAAAGGATCAATTACGTTTCCTTTTGATTTAGACATTTTTTGTCCTTTTTCATCTCTAACTAATGCATGAACATAGATATCTTTAAATGGTTCTTTATGTAAAAATTCTGTTCCAAACATAATCATTCTTGCAACCCAAAAAAATATGATATCAAAGCCGGTAACTAAAACTGAAGTAGGATAAAATTTTTCAACAAATTCTTTTTCATCAGGCCATCCTAAAGTTGCAAAAGGCCATAGACCCGAAGAAAACCATGTATCAAGCACATCTGGATCTCGAATTAATTCAACATCTTTATTATAATGTTTTTTTGCATCAACTTTTGCATCATCTTCATTTATTGCTACAAAAATTTTTTTGTCTGGTCCATACCAAGCAGGAATTTGATGCCCCCACCATAATTGTCTTGAAATACACCATGGCTCAATATTATCCATCCATTGAAAATAAGTTTTAGACCAATTTTCAGGAAAGAAGTTTGTTTTTTTATTATTTACAACTTCTTTAGCTTTAACAGATAATTTTTTAGCATCAGCAAACCATTGTTCAGTTAGAAATGGTTCAATGATAGAATTTGATCTATCGCCATAAGGAATTTTGTTCTTAATATTTTCTTCTTTAACTAAAAAATCACCTTCTTTAAGTTTTTTTAGTAATCTCTTTCTAGCTTCAAATCTATCTAATCCAATAAATTCTTTAGGAGCATTTTCATTAATTTTACCATCAGAGGTAAATATATTTAAAATTTCTAAATTATTTCTTTGACCTACTTCATAGTCATTAAAGTCATGAGCTGGTGTAATTTTAACAGCACCTGTGCCTTGCTCAGGATCGGCATAATCATCTTCAATTATTTTTATTTTTCTTTCTACTAATGGGATAATAACAAATTTATTTACTAGTGATTTATATCTATCATCTTTAGGGTTTACGGCTATAGCCGTATCACCCAGCATAGTTTCGGGTCTAGTTGTTGCTATAGTTATAAATTCATCTGAATTTTCTATTGGATATTTTATATGATATAATTTTGAATTAACTTCTCTTTGATCTACTTCTAAATCAGAAATGGCAGTTTTAAGAACGACATCCCAATTTACTAATTTTTTTGATTTATAAATTAAGTCTTTTTTGTAGAGATCAACAAAGACTTTTATTACTGATTTTGACAAATTGTCATCCATCGTAAAAGCATTTCTTGACCAATCACATGAACAACCTAATTTTTTTAATTGATTAATAATTATATCGCCATACTGATTTTTCCATTCCCAGACTTTTTCTATAAATTTCTCTCTTCCTAAATCATTTTTTTTTAATCCATCATTTGATAGTTTTTTTTCAACTAATGCCTGAGTGGCAATTCCAGCATGATCAGTTCCAGGTTGCCATAAAGTTTCATAATTATTCATTCTGTGAAATCTAGTTAATAAATCTTGAATAGAATTATTTAGAGCATGACCCATATGAAGACTCCCTGTTACATTTGGGGGTGGGATAACTATTGAAAATGATTTTTTGTTTTTTTTAGGTTTAAATAAATTATTTTTTTCCCAATAAGAATAAATCTTATTTTCAACTTCTGAATGGATATATTTATCTGAACTCATCGATTAATTATTTTATAAATTAATCATTTGAATAAACAATAATGAAATTAAGATTGAAATTGATAGACTATTTGAAAAAATCAACTATATAGAAACAACAATCGAATAATAAGCGTATTTTGGCAACGTGGCGGAATGGTTACGCAGAGGATTGCAAATCCTTGTATCCCGGTTCGATTCCGGGCGTTGCCTCCAAAAAAAATTCTTGAGTTAAAGTAAAAAAAAAGTAAGTTGCAAGTTTACATTCCTCGGTAGCTCAGTTGGTAGAGCAGTTGACTGTTAATCAATTGGTCGCAGGTTCGAGTCCTGCCCGAGGAGCCAAAAAATTTAATTAAATTATCCTACTTTAGAAATATTATTTCCTAATATTTGAATATTTTTACTAAATTTGATTTTTTGATCCTGAGTCAATTCAGAATAAACCTTAACTAAAAAATTATAGTTAACATTCATATGACCCTCTTTAGATTTTTCAACATTTATCAAATATTCCGAATAATCTTCAAAAAAATAATTAATAGGTACTTTTAAATAGTTTGATAATTGAAGTAATCTTATCGAGCTAACTCCATTAGTACCTTTTTCGTATTTTTGTATTTGTTGAAATGTAACGTTAATTGCTTTTGCAACTTTAGTTTGAGTTAAACCAAGTGCTAATCTTCTAAGTTTTAGTTTATTACCTAGATGTTTGTTAAAATTTTCTTCCATTCAAGACCCCTCTTTAAATAAAATATTCAGACAGTTAATAGAAATAGGAAAGTTTATGCAAGTAAAATAATTTTTATAAAATCAAGAAATTTTAAATATTACAAATCCTGTCAAGATAGTATTTTATAATTATTTAAAATAATTCTAAAGAATTTGGCTTAAAAATAGCTTAGTTCTGTCACTTTTAGGATTAGCAAAAAATTCTTTTGTATTAGCTTTCTCAACAATCATTCCTTCGTCCATAAATATTACTTCATCAGCTACTTCTTTAGCAAAACCCATCTCATGTGTTACAACAATCATTGTCATTCCTGCTTTAGCTAAACTAACCATTGCATCTAATACTTCTTTAATCATTTCAGGATCAAGCGCAGATGTTGGTTCATCAAAAAGCATTATTTTTGGTTCCATACATAAAGCTCTTGCAATTGCACATCTTTGTTGTTGTCCACCTGATAATTGACCAGGATATTTGTGTGCCTGATCCTCGATTTGAACTTGTTTTAATTGTTTTAAAGCTAATTCTTCGGCTTCTTTTTTGGGCATTTTTTTTACCCAAATTGGAGCAAGAGTACAGTTATCTAGTATTGATAAATGTGGAAACAAATTGAATTGTTGAAATACCATTCCAACTTCAGCTCTTATTTGTTCAATATTTTTTGTTTCTTCAGTTAATTCAGTACCATCAACTATGATTGTTCCTTTTTGATGTTCTTCAAGTCTATTAATACATCTGATTAAAGTTGATTTACCTGAGCCAGATGGACCACAAACTACAATTTTTTTATTTTTTTCAACGTCAAGATTAATATCTTTAAGAACTTGGAAATCTCCAAACCATTTATTCATATTATTTATCTTTATAATAGGATCTGACATTAATTATCTTTCTGTTTTATATTTTTGTTCCAAATTATAACTATATTTACTCATTGCATAGCAAATAATAAAAAATACTATTGATGCAAATACATAACCTTCCATCGCAAATCCCAGCCATTTTGGATTAGTTTTTGCTAAATTCAACATTCCAACAATTTCTAATAAACCAACTACAAATATTAAAGGTGTATCTTTTACTAAAGCTAGGAATGTATTAGCTATACCAGGAATTACTAATTTTAATGCCTGAGGTAAAATTACAAAAATATGCATTTTCCAATATCCCATACCTAACGATTTTGCAGCATCATATTGTCCTCTAGGTAAGGCCTGTAATCCTCCTCTTATTACTTCAGCAACATAAGCTGCTTCAAACAATGAAATCGCAATAATAACTCTTACAAGTTTATCAATAAACATGTCTTCTGGTAAGAACATTGGAAACATAACTGATGACATAAATAAAACCGTTATTAATGGGACACCTCTCCAAAACTCAATAAAACCTATAGATATATATTTAATTATATATAAATCAGATCTTCTGCCTAAGGATAAAAATAATCCTATTGGAAAACAAAAAATTAAACAAAAAAATGATACAATAAATGTTAATGACAACCCTCCCCAAGCACCTGTTTCAACCCATTCAAGAGACTCTAGTTTTCCTAATTCTATTAATTCTTCGTAAAAGAAAACGTACTTTAACAAAATGTAAATAGTTATAGGAACTATTATGAAATAATACATTTTAAATTTAGATGGAATGAAGAAACCAAGTATAACTGAAAAAACTAAAGCAATTATTCCATAAGAAAAATCAAAAAATATTGGTCCTCCTGAAATAAAAAAGTAGATAAACAATAATGCTATAAGTGGGTAAATAACCACATAATATAGTGTTAAATATTTTTTTAATTTATCTGTAGCAAAAAAACCAACCGTTCCAAGAAAGCCTAAAGATATAAATGATAAATTGATTCTCCATTGCTCATCATTTGGATACATCCCATACATAAATCTATTAAACCAAATTTTTATGTAAGTCCAACAAGCTCCAGAACCAGTGCATGCATCTTTACTATCACCAGCAATATTTGCATCAATAACAAACCAACTGAGTAACGGTGGTAAAGATTTAATTATTACAAAAATAATAATTAATGATAAAAAAGCATTAAATGAATTGGTGTTAATATTTTTGTTTAATAGATCCAATTGTTTTATCCCAGAATATTCAATTCTAATTAGATGTAAGCCAATAAAGCCTAAAACTAACGGTAAAATAAAACTAATTGAACCAGGTAAAAATGAAGTTAAGTTGATATTAAAAAATGAACTTAATGATACATCAATTATGCTTATAAAAAATAATAGAATTCCAGTATACAAATAAGCTTGTAAATTATTTTTGTCAGGAGTTAAAATATTTAATTTGTTCATTATTTTTCTTTGATTGCTATTTTTTTATTGTACCAATTCATAAATATAGAAATTGTTATGCTTAATGATAAATACGTTAACATTGTAATAGAAACAATTTCAATAGCTCTACCTGTTTGCATCAAAGCAGTTCCTGCAAAAACCAATACTAAATCTGGATATGCGATAGCTGCAGCTAAAGATGAATTTTTAGTTAAATTTAAATATTGATTGGTTGTTGGAGGAATTATTATTCTAAGTGCTTGAGGCATAACTACTAACTTTAATACTTGATTTGGTGTTAATCCTATAGAAGCGGCGGCTTCTTTTTGCCCCTTTCCAACACCTTGAACACCCGCTCTTACGCATTCAGCAATAAATGTTGCTGTATATAAAGATAAAGCAAGAGCTAATGCTATCAGTTCTGGTGGAAGACCAATTCCACCCTCATAAGTGAATGAAGTTTGAGACATTTGTTTTAAAACAGGGATTTCGATAGAAAAACTAGAGCCTCCCAAGACAAAACTCAAAAGAGGTAAAATTAATAATAAACCTATTGAAATATATAAAACTGGCGTTTGTTTTCCTTCAGTTTCTTGTTTTTTTTTAGCATATATCCTTACAAATATTATCGATATTATTGCTGCTATAATTGAATATATAAAAACATCTAAATTGTTCCAAACAAATGAAGGAACAAAAAATCCTTTAATTGTTAAGAAAAAAACTCCAAGCATTGGTTCTGCCTTTTGAGGCAAAGGTAGAGCTCTTAATGCAGCAAAATACCAAAAAAATATTTGTAATAATAGAGGAATATTTCTAAAAAATTCTACATAAACAGCTGCTGTTCTTTCAATAAGATAATTTTTTGATAGTCTTGCTATACCAACAACAACTCCTATTATTGTAGCTAATACGATTCCTATAACTGATACTAAAATAGTATTAAGTAAACCTACCAAATAAGCTCTAAAATATGAATGAGAGCCATCAAATTCTATTAATGAAAACTGAACATCAAAGGAAGACTCCTGAGATAAAAAGCCATAACCAAAAGCTATACCTCTATTTTCCATATTTACTTGAGCATTATAAGTAAAAAATCCGAATACTAAAATTACAACTAGTATTGTTAGAGTTTGGGGCAGTAATTTTTTAAAATTAAAATTCACAAGTCTTCACGATTTATAAAAAAAAGGGCTAGAAAAATCTAGCCCTTTTTATTCAATTTATTAGATAAAATTATCTTGCTGGTGGAACGTAAAGAATTCCGCCTTTTGTCCATAATTCATTTGGACCTCTGTCAGGTAAAATTCCTGTGTCAGCTATATTTCTTTTGTAGCTTTCACCGTAGTTACCAACTTGCTTGATAATTCTTAAACTCCAGTCGTTATCTAGACCTAAAGCAGCACCTAACTCACCTTCTGCTCCAACTAATCTTTTAACAGCTGGGTTATCAGAAGATTTCATAGAATCTGCATTACCAGAATTAACACCATACTCTTCTGCTTCAATCATAACGTTTAGAGACCATCTTACGATATCTTCCCAAACTGAGTCACCTTGACGTACAACAGGGCCTAATGGCTCTTTTGAAATAGTTTCAGGTAACACGATATGATCATCTGGATTGCTCAATTTAATTCTTTGAGCTGCTAGACCAGATTTATCAGTAGTGTAAGTATCACATCTTCCAGCATCATATGCAGCAACAACTTCATCAGCTTTTTCGAAAGTTACTGGCTCATATTTGATTCCTTTTGAATTAAAGAAATCTCTCATGTTTAGCTCAGTAGTTGTTCCTAAGTTAGTACATGCAGATATGCCATCTTTGAAATCATTCACAGATGAGTAACCTGAATTTTTTCTAACCATAAAACCTTGGCCATCATAGAAGTTAACTCCTACGAAAGTAAGACCAATGTCAGCATCTCTAGAAAGTGTCCAAGTAGTGTTTCTTGATAGGATATCAATCTCATTTGATGTTAAAGCAGTAAATCTTTCTTTAGCACTTAGTGGAGTAAATTTAACTTTACTTGCATCACCTAGTACTGCAGCAGCTACAGCTCTACATACATCAACGTCAACACCAGTCCAATTTCCTGCTGCATCAGCATTAGAAAATCCTGGAAGACCTTGAGAAACTCCACATCTTACAAAACCTTTTTTTGTAGTGTTTTTTAGAGTTTTAGACTTCCCAGCAGCCATAGTTCCAGTTGTAAAAGTAAACAGAACCGCAATCATAGCAACTAAAGAAGTTAATTGTTTTATTAATTTAAACATTATTTTTCCTCTTGTTTATTATTTATTTGTTAACAAATAATTCAAAACTTAATTTGAATTGTGATGAGTAAAGCAGAAACTTCACTTTTCATCAACACCAAAAAATGAACCAAACTGGTGAAAAATGGCGCGCCCTGGAGGATTCGAACCTCCGACCCTCGGTTTAGAAAACCGATGCTCTATCCAGCTGAGCTAAGGGCGCAAAATATTTAATTTATAATACTAAATTAATTTTTGAAAAGGAATTTTTTAAACAAAATAAATATTGTTAATAACTCAATCCTACCAATGATCATGAATGTAATAAGAGTAAACTTGGCAAAAATACTCAAATTATAAAAATCAAAATCACCAATACCGTACATGGGCGAATTTACAGTATTCATAATTGTAAGTATACCTAGTTTGAAGGCTTTTTCTAATTCAATATCAGAATATGTTAACAGTAAGGTAATACTAAAAAGTGAAATTATAAAAATTATTATTGTTAAAAAATATTTATTTATATCTTCATTATTAGTATTGGTTTTAGTTAGAGAAACTTTATTTAAATAAATTTGGTTGGGTTTAGTGTGAGAAAGTAAATTATTTAATGAAAACTTAATTAAAGATAAAACTTTTATCACTCTTAATCCAGAACTTGTTGAAAAAAAAGATCCACCTATAATAACTAAGATTAAAAATATAAATGATAAATTCTTAGGCGTATCTTCAAAAGAAATTCCTAAATTTGATACACTACTAGATATTGAAACAAGTATATTTAAAAAATTATTATCAAAATTAAAAAAAACAAAAATAAAAGATATAATTATAAAAAGATAAATAACTAAATAAAAATCTTAAATAATTAATATTTCTTTTTTTAAAAAAAAATAAATTATAAGTAAAAAATAAACTAAAATAAGAAAATAAAATTGTTAAAGATAATATTATTTTACTTATATCAGTAACAAATAAGTTATCAAAATTATTTATAGATAGAAAACCACCTGATGAAATAATTGTTAAAGAAAAGTTAAATGCATCAAAGGTTCTTAAATTAATAAATTTAAGTAATAAAAAAACAATAAGCGTAAGTAATGCATATAAAATAATTATTTTTAAAGATTGTTTTGAAATTTCTGATGAACTAAAAGATATGTAATTGGTGACAGATTTCTTTAAATTTTCATCAAATATATCTATTAATAAAAGTAATGAAAAAAGAAAATATAAACCTCCTATCCATTGTGATGTTGATCTCCATAAGATTAAGCTTGTATCAATTTGTTTAATATTATCAAAAATTGTAAAACCTGTTGATGTAAATCCAGAAATCGACTCAAAATAACAGTTTAAAAAAGATATATTATTGATACTAAAATAAAATGGTATAGATATAATTAATGGAAAAAATAAGTAACCAAATAAAACTGTAATTATTTTTTCATATATAAGAATTTTTTTAAATTTAATTTTTTTAAAAAAAATAGCAAATAGTCCCAATATTAAAGATATAAAAAAACTGTAGGTATATGCATCTACATTAAGAAAAATATTAAAATAGTATGAATAAATTATATTAAAAAAAGAAAATATACTTAATAAGATTAAAAAACTCCCAATATATATAAGACTAAATCTGCTCATTAAAACTAGATTGAGCTAATTCTAAACATGTTTTCTACTGTAGGTAATTGATCTCTTTTAGACAGAAGAATAATAATATCATTTTTTTTGAATATATAATTTGAAGAAGGTATAATTATTTCATTATCTCTAAGTATTGAACCAATTCTTATTTCGTCTGGCAAATCAGAATTTTTTAATTCTTTATTTATAAGTTCAGATGATTCAATTATTTCAGCTTCAATGACTTCAAACTCTCCGTTTAATATAGTATAAGCATTTTCAATAGTGCCTTTGTGTACATGTTTTAATATGGTCGAAACTGTATTCATTCTTGGGTCGATTAAATCATCAATTTTTAGAGATGATTGAAGTAAAGAATAATTGGGCTTATTTATTAATGCCATAGTTCTTTTATCTTTAGAAAATTTTTCAACCAAAATACTAACCATCAAATTATCTTCATCATCATTAGTTAAAGCCAATACTGTTTCAACATCCTCTAAATTTGCTTCGTTTAATACATCTTCATCTAAACCATCACCATTTATAACTATTGAATTATTTAATTCATTTGCAATAAATTCAGCCCTAGTTTTATCTTTTTCAATTATTTTTACTCTCGCATCTTCAAAAGATTGTTCGATATTTTTTGCCAAATTAAATCCGATATTGCCACCACCAATTATTAAAATTTTGTTAGAAATTTTTTCATTGTGACCAAAGACTTCTAAAGTTTCTTGTATTTTACTTGAATTTATCATTACATAAGCTTTGTCTCCATGTTTAAGAGAGTCGTTTTTTTTTAATATTAAAAATTTATCATCCCTTACTACTCCTAAAATATAAGCATTAAGTTTTGGAAATTTTTTTGTCAAATCATTCAGTTTAATTCCATATATTGGACATTTTTCATCAATTAAAATTTCTAATAATCTAATTTTATTATCTGCAAAAGGTATATTGTCTAAAGCTCCTGGAGCCTCTAATTTCCTTTGTATTGATTTTGCTATTTCAATTTCAGGCGAGATTACATAATCTATAGGTAAATTTTCTTTGTTAAATAAACTTGAGAATTTTGGGTCCAAATACTCTTGAGATCTTATTCTCGCAATTTTTTTTGGAACCTTAAAAATTGAATATGCTATTTGACATATTAACATATTTATTTCATCATTTCTTGTAACGGCTATTATCATGTCGGCATCATTAGTGTTAGCTTTGTCTAGAACAGATGGTGACGTAGCTTTCCCCACAATAGCTTTAACATCTAAAGATTCGTTAATTTTTTGAATGTCTTCGCTAGATTGATCTATAATAGTAATGGAGTGGTTTTGCTCACTTAAAAGCTTTGCTATAGTGAATCCAACTCTTCCAGCACCGCAGATTATAATGTTCATTAATTTAAATCTTTAACTCCCAAAATCTTTAGTTTTCTATGTAAAGCAGATCTTTCCATTCCAACAAATTTTGCAGTTTTTGAGATATTACCACTAAATTTTTTTAATTGTGATATTAAATATTCTTTTTCAAAGCTTTCTCTTGCTTCTCTTAATGGTATTGAGAGGGTGTCAGTAACAGAAAAATTTTCCTCAACAGATTTTGACAACGATTCCTTAATAATATTTATAATTTTTTCATTATTTTCTCCAGGTGATAAAATGGCAATTCTTTCTATTAAATTTCTAAGTTCTCTAACGTTACCTGGCCAATCATAATTTAATAAATAGTTATTATCACTTATTGAAAAAAATTTATAATTATAGGTTCTACAAATATTTTCAATAAAGTATTCAATTAACAATGGGATATCTTCAATTCTTTTATTTAGAGGTTCAATTTTAATATTGAAAACATTTAATCGATGATAAAGATCTTCTCTAAAATTTCCATTTTTTATTTCTTTAACCATATCTTTACTATTGCAACAAATTATTCGCACATCTACACTAATATCATGATTGCTATTTAATCTTTTAAATTTTTGATCGATTATTACTCTCAGTATTTTAGATTGTGTTTCAAGAGGTATTTCTGTAACTTCATCAATCAACAAAACACCTCCAGAAGCTTTTTCCAATGCTCCATAAGTAATTGAACCATCAACTTTTTCCTCACCAAATAATTCTAATTCATATTTTTTTGCGTCTAATAAAGCACCATTAATTATTACAAAAGGTCCCTTTTTTCTTTTAGAATTTTTGTAAATTTTTCTAGCGATTAGTTCCTTTCCTGATCCGGTCGGACCACTAATAAAAACTCTGCTTTCTGATTGTGATAATTTTTGTATTTGATCTTTAATTGATGTTATATTAGAACTTTTCCCTACTAAATCAAATGAGTGAAATAACTTACTATTTAAATTTTTATTTTCATTTTTTAAATTAAAATTTTCAACAGCTCTATTTACAAAATTAAGCAATCTTTCTTTATCAAAAGGTTTTTGAATAAATTCAAATGCTCCTGATTTAAGTGAATTAACAGCCATTTCTATATTAGCATGACCTGAGATCATTATAACTGGTATGTCTGAATTTTTTTTTTTAATATGATCCAATAGTTGTATTCCATCATTATCACCTTTATCTAATTTTACATCAATTATTGCAACATCAGGAAGTTTTTTATCTATTTCAGATAAAGCTTGACTAAAATTAGCTGCTAATCTTGTTTTATACCCAGCTTCTTTAATTAATTCATCAAGAATAAATCTTATATCTGAATTATCATCTACAATTAATATTTCTGCTGACATGTTTTTTTAATTATTTGTTAGGAATAATTATTTGAATTTTAGCTCCATTTTTTTGATTTATAAAATTTATAGATCCATTATGATCACTGACAATTTTATCCACTATTGATAAGCCTAAGCCTGTACCTTTTTCTTTCGTTGTAAAATATGGTTTTATTAAATCTTTAGTATTTTTATTTTTAAATCCTATTCCAGTATCAAATAAGTTAATAATTATATAGTCACTTCTTCCTCTTATTTCTATATCAATATTTTTGTCAATTTTACTGTCTTTTTGTGACTTTTCCTGAATACTTTCTATTGAATTTTTTATTAAATTAAAGAAAAGCCTATTAAACTGCTCATAATCAAAATTGATAAAAATATTCTTGGGAAGATGGTTAATAAGTTTTATTTTAACATTTTGGTCAATTTTGTTTAATAAAATAATATTTTCATGAATTACCTCATAAAGATTATTTTTTTTTAAAAGTGGTTTTGGCATCCTTGCAAAATCAGAAAATTCGTTGACCAGATTTTCTATTTGCTTAATTTGTTTTTGAATTGTTTTAAGATTTTCTTCGTATTTAAGTTTTTTACTATCATCAACATTTTCTAAATATTTAGATTTAAGATTATCTATAGTCAGCTGTATAGGTGTCAACGGATTTTTAATTTCATGAGCTAGTTTTCTTGCAACATTTTCCCACGCTTCGTGTCTTTCTGAGGTTAATAATTTATCCTGCTGAGTTTTAAGCTTATCAATCATTAAATTGAAATTTTTATTTAATAACTCCATCTCTTTATCTGCCTTAACCTCTGGAACTTTGCTATCTAAGTTTCCTTTACCAATATTTGCAGATGCAGTAATAAGGTTGTTAATTGAAATAAAAAATCTTGATGAAAATCTTATAGCGATTGTAATTGAGAGAAACAATAATAAGGTTACTAAAGAAATGTAAATTAATGCAAAAGAAATTCTAATTCCAAGACTTTGATTTTCTACTGTATAATAAAAATTTACTGCTTCTTCTGATTTTATTAAATATTGAGATATATTTTTATCAATAAATTTTACTACATATAAAAATGTATTTTCATAATTAGTTAATTTAATTATTGCAGCAGATCTATTTTCAAAAGTATTAATAATCTTCAAAGGTCTGTCATCATTAAGTACCATTTTTAATGCTCTATCATCTATTTTTTTATAAGGAGAATTTATAGCTGATTTGATTAAATTTCCTTTTTCATCAATTAAATGTAATTTATCAATATCTCTTATAACTCTTTGTGTATTTAAAATTGCTTGAAATCGATCTGGGCTTGTTTTCATAATATTTGAATATTTATTTAAATCAAAAGCGATAAGAACTATTTCTGACTCAATTTTATTTCTTTTTTCTTCAAGATAGTTTTTAGCAATTTCATAAGAATTATTTACAGCAGAAGTGATTTTTTTATCAAAATATTTTTCCAATGCAAAAGAAAATATAAATAAAGAAAAAATAGCAATCAACAATGATGGGATTAAAGTGAATAGGCCAAATGAAATTATATACTTTCTATTGGCTATAGATCCTCTTAAGTTAATATTATTTTTTACTGAATTTTTTATGTCTGTAAAAATTAAAATAAAAAAAATTATTAGCAAAATTAGGTTTACTATTAATAGGTATTGTAAATTATTTTCACTAAGATCTATAAAGCTTTTACCTATAAATGTTAAAAAAGTAAGAAAAGCTAATAAAATTGTAAAAATAAAAATTACAATAATGAATAAATTTCTTTTTAACAAAGCTAACATATTCTAAAAATACATTAAAAATATTGAAAATAAATACATGAAAAATTGTTTTATACTATTAGCTGCTGGCAAAGGTAAGAGATTTAAATCAAAAACCTTAAAACAGTTCATAAATTATAAAAATAAGCCACTTTTTATGCATTCTATAGATAAAGCTATAAAATCAAATTTATTCGAAATCATAGTTCTTGTTACGAATAATAAAATTAAACTTAGTAACAAAAAAATAAAAATTATTAAAGGTGGAAAAGAAAGATATCAATCTTCACATAAAGCGCTTGAATTTATTAAAAATAAAAAATTTAAAAATGTATTCATTCATGATGCGGCGAGACCAAATTTCTCAATAAATTTATTAAAAAATTTAAATAAAAATTTAAATAAAAATAAAGCAGTGGTTCCATATATTAACACCAATAATTCTACAAAATACAAAAATAAAAATAGGATAGTAAATTTAAAAAGAGAAAAAGTTTTATTAACCCAAACTCCTCAGTGCTTCGATTTTAAAACTTTATATAATTTATCAAAAAATAATAAAACTATTGTAACGGATGAAGCTACTTTATTTTTAAAAAATAGTAAAAATGTAAAGTTTATAAAAGGCGAAGAGGCAAATATTAAAATTACAAAAAAATCAGATTTAAATACGTTTCCTATCAAAACAATATATGGAATAGGATTTGATATACATAGACTAATTAAAAATAAAAAACTTTACTTAGGTGGTATTAAAATACCATTTCATTCAGGCTTAAAAGGACATTCGGATGGGGATGTTATCATTCATTCAATAATTGATTCAATACTTGGTGCTTTGAGAAAAAAGGATATAGGTTCTTTATACCCAAGTAATAAAAATAAATTTAAAAATATAAGGTCTTCAAAAATGCTAAACCCTGTAATTTTAGATCTAAATAATAATAGTTGGTATATTAATAATTTAGATATTAATTTAATTTGTGAAAGACCTAAAGTTTCTAAGTATAGAAATAAAATAATAAATTCTTTATCAGGTTTAATGAATATAGATAAAAATATAATTAATATTAAAGGTAAAACTGTAGAAAAATTAGGTCTAATAGGAAAAGAAAATGCAATTGCATGTGAAGCAATTGTTTCAATTAGTAAATATGAATAAAA
Organism: uncultured Pelagibacteraceae bacterium; assembly: GCA_902604785.1. Classification (GTDB taxonomy): domain Bacteria; phylum Pseudomonadota; class Alphaproteobacteria; order Pelagibacterales; family Pelagibacteraceae; genus Pelagibacter. Next base: position 5,474 of record CACLAC010000010.1, on the reverse strand, counting down.
TAAATTTCTTATTTGTTACGTTGTTTGGAATTGGAAAATTAAAAAAAATACCAGGCAGTTATGCTTCTTTATTAACTACAATATTTTTATTTTTTTTATTCCACATAATAAATCTTTCACCAAATATTGTTTTAATTGGAGTTATAATTATTTTTTTCATTTCTCTTTATGCGGTCAACATTTTTATAAAAGACTTAGATAATAAAGATCCAAAAGAAGTAGTAATTGATGAATTTATTGGTCAATCAATTCCAATATGTCTTTATGAAATTTCCCATGAAGGAACAAAAGAAACTGACCAAGTATTAACATTTTACTTCATAATGTTTATTCTATTTAGAATATTTGACATCACAAAACCCTATCCTGTTAGTTATTATGATAAAAATTTTAAAAACAGTTTTGGAGTTATTATGGACGATGTGTGTGCTGGCTTATATGTAGTAGCAGTTCTTGTTTTATATATGGTTATTAATTCATGAAAAAACTTTCGCAAAAAGTAGTTAAATTACTAAGAAAAAAAAGATTAAAAATTTCTTTTGCTGAATCTTGTACAGGTGGTTTACTTTCCAGTTCTATTACTTCAATAAGTGGATCTTCTAACGTATTTACTCTTGGTTTGGTTACTTATTCTAATCAATCTAAAATTAATAATCTTAAAGTTCCTAAAAGAATAATAATGAAATATGGTGCTGTAAGTTATGAAACTTGTTCATCCATGGTTAAAAATCTCAACAAAATTAGTAAAACTAATATTTCCGTGTCAATTACTGGCGTTGCAGGACCTAAAGGTGGTACTAAACAAAAACCAGTTGGTTTGGTTTATATAGGTGTAAAAAAAGGAAACAAAACTTTGGTTAAAAAATTCTTATTTAAAACCAAGAAAAGAAACTCAATTCAAAGATCTACAGTAACTAAAGCTTTAAATTTAGTCTTAGGTTTAGCGAAATAGATCCTCTGCCCTTTTCTGAAACGCGTCTGCTATTTTATCTAAGCCAAATTGAAATGATTTAGTCATAATAATGTTTAAAAAATCATTCTTTAATTCAAAGTCAACATCAAATGAAACTTCAGTAAAGTTATTTTCTTCTTTGAAATGCCACTTGTTTTCTAGATGTTTTAATGGACCGTCGAGATTAGTTACATAAATTGAATCATTTTTTTTATTAAATTTAACGTCACTTTTATAAGTATCTTTAAAAGGACCTTTTCCAATTGTTAAATCAGCAATAATTAATATTAAATCACCCTTTTCTTTTTTTTCATAAATTTTAGAATCTAGACAGAATGGAACAAATTGAGGATATTTTTCTATATCAAGAACAAGATCAATTAATTGCTCTTTTTTGCATTGGATAAATCTTTTAACTGATGCTTTGGGCATTAGCTTGATTCATTCGACTTTTCTGAAGTACTTCAAAATCTTCGTCAGCATGATAAGAAGATCTTGTTAGAGGTGATGATGAAACCATTAAGAAACCTTTTGACTCAGCTATAGATTTCAATTCATCAAAATCTTTAAGTTTATAATATCTATCTAAAGGGTGATGTTTTTCAGATGGTTGCAAGTATTGACCGATTGTTAAAAAATCGACATCAGCATATCTTAAGTCATCCATAACTTGTAAAATTTCATCTTTACTTTCACCTAATCCAACCATTATTCCTGATTTTGTGAAAATACTTTTATTAATTTTTTTTACATTTTTTAAAAGTTCAACTGAAGCAAAATATCTAGAACCTGGTCGAACTTGTCTATAAAGTCCTGGTACTGTCTCAATGTTATGATTAAAGACATCAGGAGCTGCTTCAACAATCCTTTTATATGAATCGCCTTTTCTTAAAAAATCTGGAGTTAACACTTCTATAGTTGTTAATGGATTTTGCTTTCTTGTTTCAACAATTACTTCATAAAAATGATTAGCACCACCATCTTCAAGATCATCTCTATCAACGGATGTAATTACAGTATGTTTTAGATTAAGTTTTTTTACAGCATTAGCAATTTTAAATGGCTCAAATGGATCAAGAGATTTGGGTTTACCTGTTATTACATTGCAGAATGCACATGCTCTTGTACAAGTTTTTCCCATAATTAAAAAAGTAGCATGTCTTTTACTCCAGCATTCAGTTATATTTGGACAATTAGCTTCCTGACATACAGTAGATAAGTTATTTTTATTAACTACTGTTTTTGTTAAAAAAAATTCTTCGGTATTTAAAAGTTTTGATTTAATCCAGACTGGTTTTTTTTTTATAGGATTAATAGGTTTATTAACTTTTTCAGGGTGTCTTGGTCTAATTTTTGGTTTCATCATCCTTTATAATATAGGTATTCTCACCTTCTTTTCCAAATAAAAATTTTTCTCTTATTAAGATTTCAATAAAATCTAAATCAATATTTTCAGTTAAAAGAGAATTTTTTTTTTCTAAAACTAGTATTTTGTCACTGAGATCTTTTTGATCTGTTTCAAGTTTATTATAAACTTCTTTTTTTTCAAAAAATGAAATTAAACCCCTATTACCGCCCAATAAATTAAAAAAGAAGTAAATTATAAAAAATGTTACTATAAGTAAAAAATAATTTTTTTTTAACTTATCGATCATTAATTAACTTTATTCATTTTGGAAGATTTTCCAAGCTCCTCTTCTATACGAATAAGTTGATTATATTTTGATACTCTTTCCGATCTAGCTAAAGAACCAGTTTTGATTTGATTAGAATCTGTTCCTACTGCTAAGTCAGCAATAAACGTATCCTCACTATCACCTGATCTATGTGAAATAATTGTTTTATAACCAATTAACTTTGCAAATTTAATAACTTCCAAAGTTTCAGTAACCGTACCTATTTGATTTAATTTAATTAAAATCGAATTAGCAGACAAATTTAAGAAACCTACTTTTAATCTCTCAAGATTAGTCACAAAGAGATCGTCTCCCACGACTTGAACTTTATTTTTTGTTTTGCTTACAAATTTACTCCACGCAGCCCAGTCATTTTCTCCAAAAGGATCTTCTATAGATTTTATTTTATATTTTTTAATTAATTTTATGTATTTTTGAATTGATTGATCAACAGATATATATTTTTTTGAATGAATTGAATATTTATCTTTTTTTATTAATTCATTTGCCGCAACATCTAGACAAATAGATACATCTCTACCGTTTATAAAACCTGCTTTTTTTATAGCCTGTAATATTAATTTTAAGGCTTTTTCGTTATCACTTATCATTGGAGCAAATCCACCTTCGTCACCTACTGAAGTTGAATGCCCCATTTTTTTTATAAGTGAACGCAAACTATTAATTACAAGAAAGCATATTCTTACACCATCAGCAAAATTTTTCGCTTTATCAGGTCTAATCATAAACTCTTGTATACGAAGCCCATTATTAGCGTGCGCCCCACCATTAATTATATTCATCAATGGATAAGGAAGTTTAAAATTTTTCTTTACGTTAAAATTTTTATAAAGAGGTATTTTTCTTATTTTTGCTGATAGTTTTTTAACTGCCATTGATATGGCTAATATTGCATTTGCACCTATTTTACTTTTTTGTTTAGTGCCATCTAATTTTATTAATATATGGTCTATTCTTTCTTGATTATGAACATTTTGGTTTTTTAATTTTTTAGATATTATTTTGTTTATAAATAAAACAGGTTTTAAAACACTTTTTCCTAAATATTTTCTATTTGATTTATCTCTTTTTTCATAAGCCTCAAATGTTCCAGTAGATGCTCCAGAAGGACAAATAGAAGATGCACTTAAACTTTTTGAAAAAACTTCAGCTTCTATAGTTGGGTTTCCTCTGCTATCAAACACTTGTCTTGCTATAACTTTAGTAATTTTGCTCATTAATTATTTTTTAATCAAATTATCAATTTCTACTATTTGATTAATTAATGCATCTAATTTATTTAACGGAACCATATTGGGACCATCTGAAGGAGCGTTATCAGGATCTTGATGAGTTTCTAAAAAAATAGCAGCTACACCGACGGCTACAGCTGCTCTTGATAAATGTTCTACAAATTCTCGTTGTCCACCACTTTTTTCTCCTTGGCCTCCAGGCTGTTGAACTGAATGCGTTGCATCAAATACAATTGGATAACCATTTTTTGCCATTATAGGAATTGATCTCATATCAGATACCAAAGTATTATAACCAAAACTTGCACCACGTTCAGTTACTAAAATATTTTCATTTCCTGAATCTGAAATTTTTTTTGCTACATTAACCATGTCCCATGGAGCTAGGAATTGACCTTTTTTAACATTTATAATTTTGTTTGTTTTTGCTGCAGCTATTAGTAAATCAGTTTGCCTACATAAAAATGCTGGTATCTGCAAAACATCTACATGAGGTGCAACTACAGAACATTGTTCTTCATTATGAATATCTGTTAGAACTGGAATATTTAATTCCTTTTTAATTTTATCAAATACAGGCAAAGAATTACCTAAACCAGCTCCTCTTTTTCCTTTAATGCTTGTTCTATTAGCTTTGTCAAATGAAGTTTTGTAAATTAAACCAATTTTATATTTTGTTGCAATTTCTTTAATTTTACCAGCCATATCCATAGCATGTTGTTCTGTTTCTAATTGGCAGGGACCGGCTATTAAACAAATTTTCTTTTTATTTGATATTTCTATACCATTACAATTAATTATTTTATTTTCCATTATATGATTTTGCTGCCTTAATAAATGATGAGAATAAAGGATGTGGAAGTAAAGGTCTAGATTTAAATTCAGGATGAAATTGAACTCCTATAAACCATGGATGATTTTTGAGTTCTATTATTTCTGGTAAATTATTATCTGGTGACATGCCTGAAAAAATTAAACCTTTATTTTCAAATTGTCTTTTGAGATTGTTATTAACTTCATATCTATGTCTGTGTCTTTCTTTAATCGAGTTAGATTTATATATTTTTTTTATGGCAGAATTATTTCTTAATATTGCTTCATATAAGCCCAATCTCATTGTACCGCCCAAATCCTTATCGGTACCTTTAATAATTTTACCATCTTTATTCCATTCATCTATTAAACCAATTACAGGATAACAATTATTATCAAGTTCAGTTGAACCTGCTTTTTTGATTTTTAACTTATTACGAGCAAATTCAACAATTGCCATTTGCATACCAAAACATATACCAAGAAAAGGTATTTTTCTTTCTCTTGCATACTTTATTGCAGAAATTTTTCCTTCTGTTCCCCTTTTACCAAAGCCACCAGGAATTAATAAACCAGAAACATCTTTAAGTTTTTTTGATATTTGAATGGGTTTTAGTTTATCAGATTCTATTCTAATTAAATTAACTCTAACTTTATTTGAAATACCTCCATGTGTCAGTGCTTCATCTAAAGATTTGTATGCATCTTTTAAATTTACATATTTACCAATGATAGCAATATTAATTGATTTTTTTGTGTTTAAAGTAATTTTTGTAATTT
>CACLAC010000009.1 GCA_902604785.1 uncultured Pelagibacteraceae bacterium | reverse complement strand
ACCATGAGCTGCTTCAGCTTCCATTGTTCTACCATCTGGAGCTAATAACACACTGGTCATTAAACCTAATGAACCATATCCTTGAGCAACAGTATCTGACTGTACATCTCCATCATAGTTTTTACATGCCCAGATATATTTTCCACTCCACTTCATTGCACAAGCAACCATATCATCAATCAATCTATGTTCATAAGTTATATTATTTTTATCATATTCAGTTTTAAAATCTTCATCAAATACTTTTTGAAAAATATCTTTAAATCTCCCATCGTATTTTTTTAAAATTGTATTTTTTGTTGAAAGATAAACTGGCCATTTTTTTATTAATCCATAATTGAAGCAAGATCTTGCAAAGTCTTCAATAGACTTATCCAAATTATACATTGACAGTGCAATTCCAGGTCCTGGAAAATTAAATACTTCATAATTTTTTTGATCTTTTCCATCTTCGGAAGTCCATTTAATTTCTAGTTTACCTTTTCCAGGGACTAAAAAATCTGTTGCTCTATATTGATCTCCAAAAGCATGTCTTCCAATAATGAGTGGATCTGTCCAAGATGGAACCAGTTTAGGAATATTTTTACAAATAATTGGTTCTCTAAATACCGTTCCTCCTATAATATTTCTTATTGTTCCATTAGGAGATCTCCACATTTTCTTTAAATTAAATTCTTTTACTCTTAATTCATCAGCAGTTATTGTTGCACACTTAATACCCACTCCGTTTTTCTTTATTGCTTTTGCACAATCTACTGTTATTTGATCATTGGTATCGTCTCTACTTTTCATACTAAGGTCATAGTATTCAATGCCTAAGTCTACATAAGGAAGGATAAGCTTGTTTTTTATAAATTCCCAAATAACTCTGGTCATTTCATCGCCATCTAATTCAACGATAGGGTTTTTTACCTTAATTTTACTCATTAATTGACATATCTTATTAGTTGAATTTATTCTTTTTGTATACATATTAACCCAAAATTAATGGTTTGGCGATTATGTTAGATAAAATTTTTCCAAAAATTCATGATGAAGGTTACAAGTTTCTTGTAATTTTTGTAGCAGTAACAATTATTTTATATTTCATAAATGGTTTTTTAGGGTTTATAGGATTTGTTCTTACAATTTGGTGTTATTATTTTTTTAGAGACCCTGAAAGAATTTCAATTGGAAATGAAAACTATTTAACTAGTCCAGCTGATGGTGAAGTATTGCAGGTAATGGAAACTGAAGGACCTAAAGAGCTTGGTTTAGAAAATAGGAAATTTAAAAAAGTTAGTATATTCATGAATGTATTTGACTGTCATGTTAACAGGTCTCCATGTTCAGGAAAAGTTTCTGAAATATTATATAAACCAGGAAAATTTATTAATGCATCATTAGATAAAGCGAGTGAAGACAATGAAAGAAATTATTATAAAATAAAAAATTCTCAAGGTGAAGATGTAATAGTAGTACAAATAGCTGGGCTGGTTGCTAGAAGAATTGTGACAGAAACATCCATAGATCAAGAATTGCAACAAGGTACAAGAATAGGAATGATAAGATTTGGAAGTAGAGCTGATTTATATTTCGAAAACTATGAGCCACTAGTTCAAGTGGGTCAAAAAACTATTGCTGGAGAAACTCTGATAGCTAAAAAATAGTTATATGGAACAACCAAATAAAAATATCAAACTGGTATCAAATAAAAAATCAAGAGTAATTCTACCTAATATTTTAACTTTAATAGGTGTATGTATCGGATTAACTTCAATTAAATTTGCTTTTGATGGTAAATTTGAATTATCAATTATAGCAGTAATTGTTGCTGGTATTATAGATGGATTAGATGGAAGGATCGCAAGATTAATTCAAGGAACTTCAAAAGTTGGAAAAGAACTTGATTCATTAACAGATGTAATTAGTTTTGGTGTGGCGCCAGCATTTATAATGTATTTTTGGAGCATGTCCGAAATTGGAAGATTGGGTTGGCTAATTTCTCTAATTTATGTAGTTTGTGTGGCCTTAAGATTAGCAAGATTTAATGTAAATTCTGAAGCCGAACCTTCATGGAGAGATAATTTTTTTGAAGGTATCCCTTCACCTGCTGGTGGTATTCTTGTGCTTATGCCTTTAATATATAGTTTTAGTGAAATTCAATTTTTTAAACCTAATTATCAAATTGTAGTACCAGCATTATTTATTTTAATTGCAATTTTATTAATTAGTAAAGTTCCAACATATTCATTGAAAAAAATTGTTGTTCCCAGAAGTACAACAATTTTTTTATTATTTGTTGTTGTTTTATTTTTTGGTCTGTTATTAATTTATACATTTAACACATTAATTATATCTGGGATACTTTACCTTATAATAATACCAGTAAGCTCAGTGCATTTTTTATTAATTAAAAAAAATAATAAGATTAAAGATGATAGCACTGACCATCATGAAGATGTTCTTTAAATGAAAGAAAATGTAATTATTTCATTGGCAGATTCTAATTATTTTGAACTGGTAAATGAGCTTGTAGACTCAATAAAAAGCTTTGATCAAAGTAAGGAAATAGCAATATGTATTATGGATGCTGGATTACAAAAAGATCAAATAGAAATTCTTGAAAAAAAAGTTGATCAAATCAAAAAAGCTGAGTGGGATATAGAAGTCTCAGATAGTAAAATTAAAGGAAGAGAGTGGTTGAAAAGCCAAGTTTCAAGAGCTTTTTTACCAAAATATTTTCCTGATTATAAAAAATATTTATGGATCGATGCAGATGCTTGGGTTAACTCATGGTATGCAATTGAATTATATTTAAAAGGATGTGAAAATAAAAAACTTGCTATAGCGACATCAGCAGATAGATCTTATGGCAGAGTATTAAGAGCCGAGTGGGTCTTTGGAAGTTTTGCAAGAATTAAATCTCAAAACTATAAACACGCTAAGTCATCAGGATTTTCAGAAAAAATTGCAAGACAAGTTGCTCTCAAACCTCATTTAAATATTGGTGTTTTTTCATTAGAAAGAGAAGCTCCACATTGGAACGTTTGGCAAAAAAATCTAAAAAAAGCTCTCTCATCAGGAAGAATATGGGGTTCGGAGCAAATTTCAATGAATATTACAATTTATTCCGACAATCTTGATGTAGAAATATTACCCGCATATTGTAACTGGACTTTAATTGATGCAATAAAGTTTGATAAAAAAAATAATACTTTTGTAGAACCTTATCTACCTAATCACGAAATTGGAATAATTCATTTTGCTGGAAAAAATAATGATCAAATTAGAAATAATAAAAACTTTGTTTCAAAAATAGAAACTTTAGATGGAGATATAATAGATAAAAATTTAAGGTTCAGGCATTAATTGAAAAAAAATAAATTTTCAAAAAATTGGATTATAAAACAAAAAAGAGATATTTATGTTAAGCAATCCAAGTTAGAAGGATATAGATCTAGAGCGGTATATAAATTAAAAGAAATTAATGAAAAATTTAAAATATTAAAAAATGGCATCAGTGTTCTCGATTTAGGTGCGGCACCTGGCAGCTGGTCTCAGTTTATATCTAAAAATTTTAAAAATTCAAAAATAGTCTCTATAGATTTAAACGAGATGGAAAAAATAGAAAATATTTATCAAATAAAAGGTGATTTTACTGATGAATTACAGCAAAAAAAAATTTTTAATTATTTTGGTGGTAAAATTGATAGTATAGTTTCAGATATGGCTGTGAACACTACTGGCAACAAAAATCTTGATGCTATAGTTACTGGAGAATTGACCATTGAAGCATTAAATTTTTCAACAAAAATGCTTAAAAAGCAGGGAAATTTTGTTTCTAAAATATTTATGGGTTCATCATTTAATGAAATAGTTTCAAATGCAAAAAAAAAATTTAAAGAGGTTAATGTATTTAAACCACCAGCGAGTAGAAAAGATTCAAAAGAAAGTTTCATTATTTGTAAAAAATTAAGATAGTTCTTCTTTAATTTTTTTAATAATGCTTTATATAATATGCAAAACTAAATTATGAAAAAATTTTTTACATTTATAATATTTTTTGGTTTATGCTCTTCAACTTTTGCTCAAAAAAATAATTTTTTCGATGAAGCAAAAATGTTATTTGATGAAGAAAAGTATGAGGAGTCAAAATTTTTATTTCAAAGAAATATTGTTTATAATCCAAAAAATGCACAATCTTATCTTTATTTAGCAAAAATTTTTGATTTAGAAGAAAATAAAACAGAACAGGAAAAATACATTAATTCTACACTACTTCTTGAACCTAAAAATGAAGAAGCTATGTATTTGTTAATCGATATTGAACTAAAAAGATCAAATTTTTCAAAAGTCGAAGAGCTAAAGAAGAATTTTAAAAAAATTTGTTTAAGTATGTGTGAAAAATTAGCATTAATTAATAGTAGACTTAAAGAACTAGAATAAATTAGTGATTTCAAAAATATCTAAAATTAAATCTTTAAAAAGAAGATCTAAAATTGTTTGTCTTACCGCATATTCAAAAAATATTGCACAAACAATTGATAAGTATACCGATATTATCCTAGTAGGGGACTCACTTGGATCTACATTGTATAATTTTAAATCAACAAGAAGTGTTACTTTAGAAATGATGATAAGACATTCTAAAAGTGTACGCCAGGGTATTGCAGATAGTTTGATGGTGGTTGATATGCCATACAATACATATAACAAACCATCTCAAGCATTAAATAATTGTAAAAAAGTTATAAAATTAACAAAGTGTGATGGTGTTAAAATTGAAGGCGGTTTGAAAAAAATTAAAATTATCAAACATTTAATAAAAAATAAAATTCCTATTATGGGGCACCTTGGAATATTACCTCAATCAACGAAAAAATTTAAGTCTAAAGGAAAATCTATTAAAGAAAGAAATGAGTTAATTAGAGATTGTAAAATATTAGAGGATGCAGGTGTATTTTCTATAGTCTTAGAATGTGTTGAATCAAAACTTGCAAGACATATTACTAATTTAATAAAAATTCCTACTATTGGTATTGGTTCGTCAAATAATTGTGATGGTCAAATATTAGTTTTAGATGACATTTTAGGTTTAACAGAATCAAAAATGAAGTTTGTAAAAAAATATGCCAATGTTAAAAAAATTATAGCCTTCGGAGCAAAAAAGTTTAAGAAAGAAGTGAAATCTAGAAAATATCCATCACAGAAACACTCATATTAAAAATATTTAATATACTTTTCATTTATATTTAAAATTTCTAAATCTACCAATCCACCTATCACCAGTTGAAGACCAACAATTAAAATGAACACTAAACCAATATAGGCTATCCAAATATGTTTTTGAATATAGTTCGCCATATATGTAGCTAAAGCTCCTGTTAGAACGACTGATAACATAAGTCCAAATATCATAAATCCAAAATATCCTTTTGCGGCAGCAACTACACCAATTACATTATCAAAACTAATCATGATATCTGCAAATAAAACTTTTCCAATACTACTAATGAAAGAAGGTTCCTTCCCTTTTCTTGTAGAAGATTTTGCTTTTTTGATATCTAATAAATCTTTCCTTAAATCATTTACAATCCAAATCAATAATAGACCGCCTAAAATCTTTATGAAGTAAAATTCAAATAAAAAAGTAGCAAAAATTGCAAAAAAGATTTTAAAAACAAAAGCTCCTATTATACCCCAAAGAATTATTTGTTTTCTATTTTTGGGTACAAAATTTGAAGCAATAGATCCAACTATCACAGCATTATCAGCTGTTAAAATAATAGTGATAAAAATAATATTAGTTAAAATTATAAGTTCTGCGATCAAGATAGGTTAATAATAGTATTTTTTCTTAGTTTTTCAATATTAACTAGAAAATTTTTTATTGATTTACCTTAAAATTAATAATCAGATAGCAGTTATAAAAAAATGGAGGAAGAATGAAATTTATAAAATATTTTATTACGACAATAATTTCTTTACTTTTTTTAACAAACATTTCTTTAGCAGAAAAATGGGATATGGCTCTAGCATACGGAGCTAGTAATTTTCATTCAGCAAATGCTGCTGAATTTGCAAAAAATGTAAGTGAAAAAAGTGGAGGAAAACTAACAATAGTCACACATCCAGGCGGATCACTATTTAAGGGTGGAGAAATTTTTAGAGCTGTAAGAACTGGCCAAGCTCAAATTGGAGAAAGATTTATGTCAGCTTTAGGAAAAGAAGATCCATTGCTTGAAGTAGATTCACAGCCATTTTTGGCAACATCTTATAGTGATGCTATGAAATTGTATAAGGCTTCAAAGCCAGGAATTATCAAAGGCCTTGAGGAAAAAGGGTTGGTATTTTTATATGCTGTTCCTTGGCCCGCTCAAGGACTTTACAGTAAAAAAGAAATAAATAGTGTTGCTGATCTAAAAGGTTTAAAATTCAGAGCATACAATTCTGCAACAATAAGAATTGCAGAGTTGACTGGAATGGCACCAACAAAAATTGAAGCAGCAGAAATAAGTCAAGCTTTTTCAACTGGCGCTGTAGAAAGTATGATCACATCTCCAACAACTGGAAAAAATAGTAAAATTTGGGAAAATGGAGTTAAATATTTTTATGATATAGCCGCATGGTTTCCAAAAAATATGGTTATTGTTCATAGGGGAGCATGGAATAAATTAGACTCAGCTACTCAGGAATTAGTAATGAAAGAAGCAGCAATCGCTGAAAGAAAAGGTTGGGATTTATCAAAAAAAGGAAATGTTGCAGATAAAAAAGCTTTGGCAGCAGCAGGAATGCAAGTTGGAAAAGTAAATTCTGAACTACAAAAACATTTTCAAGAGGTTGGAGCAACTATGGCCGAAGAATGGAAGAAAAAGGCAGGCAGTAGAGGCGCTAGTGTTCTTGCCGCGTACAACTAAAATCAACAAAATTAAAAAGGCCGTTTAAGTAACGGCCTTTTTTTTTATGTTTTACAAAATAGATAGCTTCTTAAAATATATATATAGATTTTCAGGGTATATTGCTGCTTTCTTTTTAATTTTAGTGGCTACGTTTATATTAATCGGGATAGCATCAAGAATTTTTGGCTTTTATATTAGAGGTTTAGCTGAGTACTCAGGTTATTGTATGGCAGCCTCATCTTTTTTTGCTTTAGCCTATACTTTTGTGGAAGGTGGACATATTAGAATTACTCTTTTTTTAGAAAAAATTTCAGGCGTTAAAAAAAAATTATTAGAAATATGGTGTTTAATTATCGCTAGTTTCTATTCAGGATATGTAGCTTTTTATTTTATAAAAATGTTAAAAATATCGTATGAATTTCAAGAAAGAAGTGAAGGTGCTGACGAAATTTTAATTTGGATACCCCAAACAAGTGTTGCCATAGGTTCTTTGATATTTTTTGTTTGCGTTTTTCATCAATTTATTTTGACATTATTGAATAAATCAAATGACTGAGATATTTTTAACTATATTTTTTATAAGCGTTCTTTTATTTTTTTTAGGAACTGGAATTTGGGTTGCGCTTAGCATGATAGGTGTTTCATCAATTGGCATGATGCTATTTACTTCTAGGCCTGTAGGAGATGCAATGGCAACTACAATTTGGGGAGCCTCATCATCATGGACTTTAACAGCATTACCTCTTTTTGTTTGGATGGGAGAAATTTTATTTAGGACAAAGCTATCAGAAAATTTATTCAAGGGTTTGGCTCCTTGGATGCAAAGACTCCCAGGTGGGCTTATTCATGTAAATGTAGTAGGTTGTGCGCTTTTTGCAGCTATTTCTGGTTCTTCAGCTGCAACAGTTGCAACTGTAGGAAAAATGTCGATCCCTGAACTTAGAAAAAGAAAATATCCAGAAAAAATATTATTAGGTAGCTTAGCTGGTTCTGGAACACTTGGCTTATTAATACCGCCTTCAATTATATTAATTATTTATGGAGTAACAGTTCAAGAATCTATAGCCAAACTTTTTATAGCCGGAATAATTCCAGGCATCATGATTGCTTTGATATTTATGTCTTATGTAATTGTGTGGTCATTAATTAATAAGAAAAGTATGCCTAAATCAAATGAGAATTCTTCTTTTTTAGAAAAAGTTAAGAAGTCCAAACAGCTTATGCCTGTAGTGTTATTAATTTTAGCAGTAATTGGGTCTATTTATACAGGTATAGCAACTGCAACTGAAGCAGCTTCTTTAGGTGTGGTAGGTGCATTAATTTTATCTTATTTACAAAAAAGCTTAAACATTGAAACATTTAAAGATTCTCTTCTAGGAGCTACAAAAACTTCTTGTATGATTGCATTTATTTTAGCTGGTGCAACTTTTTTATCATTAGCTATGGGATTTACAGGATTACCAAGAAATTTAGCTATTTGGATACAGAGCATGGAACTTTCGCCCTATGTATTAATTTTTGTTTTAATGATTTTTTATATTATTTTAGGAATGTTTCTTGATGGTATCTCGGCTGTTGTTTTAACAATGGCTATAATAGAGCCGATGATAAGACAGGCTGGATTTGATATGATTTGGTTTGGAATTTTCTTGGTTATTGTTGTTGAAATGGCTCAAATAACACCACCAGTTGGTTTTAATTTATTTGTTCTTCAAGGAATGGCAAATAAAGATATGGCATTTATAGCAAAAAGTGCTTTCCCATTGTTCTTATTAATGATTTTTGCATTGATGTTAATTGTTATATTTCCTGAAATTGCATTGTGGATGCCACAAAAAATGATTCAAAATATTAATTAGTTTTTTTATACTTAAAATAATAATCTATGGTACACATTTTTGCTTCATAAGAAGCAATTATCAAAAATCCACCAGCTATTGATAAATTTTTTAAAAAAGAAATAATTTGCATATGATCACTAAAATCAGAATGAAATATTATCGAGACAAATAAAGTAAATAAACACATCAAAGATGCTGAAATTCTAGTTTTAAATCCAATAATTAAAAATATTGGAATTATTAATTCAAAAAATAATGAAGGGTAAAAAAGAATTTCTGGAACACCAAAACTTTCCATATACTCAATGGTTTCATCTTTATAAAAAAATTTTCTTACAGCTTCAAATAAAAATAATGTAGATAAAAATATTCTTCCAAATGCTTCTATTATATGCATCAATTAGTATTTAGATTGTTTTTTTCCTTCAATGATTTCTTTTAATTCTTCGTACTCTTCGCAATTACAGCTTTTTAAAATATTTAATCTTTCTTTAGCAAGGTTTATTCGATTTGTTACAACGTATAATTCACCTAAATATTCATTTATTCCTTTATGATTAGGATCAATTTTTAATCCTAATAAATAATATTCTTCTCCTTTTTTATAATCTCCCAATTTTCTTGTTGCAAATCCTAAATAATTTAACGTATCTGCTTGGTTTGGTTTTTCTTCATTAGATTTAATTAGAAATTTTAAAGCTCTTTCATATCTTTTTTTTGCCTTTTTATCTTTTCCTTTGGACTCATACTTTTTTGCATCTGTAATTAATTTAGCAGCACGATCATAATATGATTTTGTTGTTCCACTTGAAGATGCTGCAGAATATGAATTTGTGGTAAATGTGAAAAAAAATAAAAAAATGAAAGTAATTTTAAGTATCATTTATATAAATTTTTTCATTTTATTTAATGCTTTTAAATTAAGTCCATGTTTAATTAAGTTATCTTTTATAGCTTTAGCCGTTTGTAAAGAACTTAAGTTATCTCCGTGTATGCAAACAGAGTCTATTTCACAAGGTATTTGCTTGCCACTGTGACAATTTAAAGCCTGATTTTTCACCATACTCAATACATGTTTTTTCGCTTGCTCAGGGTTTGTTATTAAAGCATGAGACTTTTTTCTTGAAACGAGATTTCCGTCGTCTTCATAATTACGATCTGCAAATATTTCACAGGCTATTTTCATATTTAGTTTTTTTGCAGCCTCTTCCATTTTGGATCCAGTAGGAACTAAGTAAATTAAATCTTTACTTATTTCATTTATTGCTCGTGCTAGAGTAGTGGCTAAATCAATATCTTCACAAGCCATATTGTTTAATGCTCCATGCGGCTTAATATGAGTTACATTTTCTCCATACTTTGAGGCTATCTCTTGCAAAATTCCATATTGATCAATTATTAACTTTCTAATTTCTGATGATGATAAATTAATTCTTTTTCTTCCAAAGTTTTCTGGATCATTAAATGAAGGATGTGCACCAATACTTACACCATTTTTTTTTGATATTTTAACCACTTGATTCATTGAATCATCATCTCCAGCGTGATATCCACAGGCAACATTTGCTGAATTTACTATTCTTAGTAGATCAGGATCATGTTTGTTAGAATGATACTTCGATTTTTCACCCAAGTCACAATTGATATTAATTTCCATAACTTTATTACTTAAAGTATAACATGACATGCTAAAAAATATATTAAATCTTGGTGACGCAGCATTATATTGCGATTTTGGAAAAGAAGTTAATAAAGAAACAAACGCCAAGGTAATAAAATATTTTAAAAATATTAAAGAAAAGAAGATTGAAGGAATTACAAATATTACTCCTTCTTATAATAAATTAATTGTTTCATTTGATTTAAATTTTATAAATTTTAATGAAATAAAAAAAAAAATTGAAAACTTAGAAATAAAAGAATTTTCAAAAAATGAAGGTAGATTAATTAACATTCCTATTTGTTGTGATGATAAGCTAGCCCTTGATATAAAAAGATTAGAAAAAAAACTTAATATAAGAAAAGATCAAATTTACGAAAAATTTTTCTCAAAAGAGTATTACTGCTATATGACAGGCTTTATAGCAGGACACCCTTTTTTAGGTGATACCGATGTAACCTTAAGAGCTAAAAGATTAGAAACGCCAAGAGTCAAAATTCCAAGAGGATCAGTGGGCATCACTGAACAATTCTGCAATATTTATAGTTTCGAAAGTCCTGGAGGGTGGAATATTATTGGTAATACTCCTTTAAATATCTTTGACAAATCAAATGAATTAGAGCCAAATTTAATTAACCCAGGAGATACTGTAAAATTTAATCAAATTACAATTGAGGAATATAAAAAACAAAATGACAATGTCTCATTTTAAAGTAATTAGGTCTGGAATTAATACCACTTTTCAAGATTTAGGTAGAAAAAATTTATATCACTTTGGTATACCATTTAGTGGAGCAATGGATAATAGAAATTATTTGTTGTCCAATGCTATTGCAGGAAATAAAGAAAACGCTCCCGTTATTGAATTTGCATTTCAAGGTCCACTATTAAAATTTAAAGGCGAAAGAATTAATTTTAATATAACTGGAAATGTAAATTTTAATATCATAAAAAAAAAAAATATAATTGAAGGAAACTGTTATCAAAGTTATACTTTAGAAGATGAAGATGAATTAGATATTCTTTCAACAAATAGTTCAGTTTATGGATATCTAGCAATAAGCGGAGAATTTGATATTCAATTTCAGTGGGATAGTTGTTCTACTAACACCAAAGCAAAAATAGGAGCTAATGATGGAAAAAAAATAGATAAGGATCAGCAGGTTAATATATTAAATTCTCATTCTTTAAATTCATCAAGAAAATTAGAATATTTAAATTCAAAAATTGAAAATATACGAGTTATTAAAGGAACAAATTTTAATTATTTTTCAGAAGAAGGTAAAAAAATATTTTTTGAAAATGAGTTTACAGTTACTAAACTAAGTGATCGAATGGGAATGAGATTGGAAGGCGATAAAATTGAAAATGTTGTTGATACCAACATTAAATCAGAAGGATTAATAAAAGGCGTTATACAAGTACCCGCTGACGGAAATCCAATAATTATGCTATCTGATCACGGAACAATTGGAGGTTATCCAAAGATTGGAATAGTTATAAGCGCTGATTATGATAAATTGGTACAACTACCCCCAGGCTCTAAAATAAAATTTAAAGAAATAGAGTTACTTGAAGCAGAAATGTTATTCAAACTTTATCAAATGGAAACACAAAATTTGATATTAAAAATTCAATGAGTTTAATTTCAAAATTACCAGGACCTTTATTAGTTTTTTTAGGGGCATTTTGCTTAAGTTTTGGAGGTTTAATAGTTAAATCTTTTGAAGGAGCAACTTTATGGCAGATACTTTTTTGGAGACAATTGTTTTTTGTTTTATTAGTTATTATTTTTTTATTATTCACCTATAAAAAAAAAATATTTGTTGCCTTATATAAATCAGGTGTACCTGGATTTATTGGAGGCATAGTACTTGGCTTAGGTTTTAGTGCCTATGTTTTTGCAATGTATAATACAACAGTTGCAAATGCTAATTTTATAATTCAAACACAAGCTATTTTTTTAGCAATTTTTGGTTATTTATTTTTAAAAGAAAAAATTTCTAAATTAACTTTAGCATCAATAATTCTTGCAATATCTGGAATACTGTTAATGGTGGGCAGTTCTTTATCACCAGGACAATTATCTGGAAATCTAGTTGCATTTATTATGCCAAGCTCATTCGCGGTTTTAATAATTATTGTAAGAAAATATCCCAATGTTGATATGATACCGTTACAATTATTTGCTGGAATAGTTGCAATGTTAATAGGCTATTTCGCTTCAACGAAAATAAACATTTCTACACATGATCTTTTTTTGGCACTTATTGCGGGCTTTTTCCAAGTTGGTCTCGGTTTTATTTTTATAACAATAGGTGCAAAGAAAACTTTGTCAGCAATAGTTGGAATTTTAATGATGACAGAGGCAGTATTTGGACCGTTTTGGGCATGGTTATTTTTAGACGAAAGTCCAGAATTTTTTGCATTAATTGGAGGAACAATTATTTTATTTGCAGTATTTATACAATTCTACTCTTTATTAAGTAGAGAAAAAATATCCAAATGAAAATAGCAGTTATTGGATCAGGAATATCAGGCCTAAGTGCAGCCTATTTTCTTTCAAAAAAACACTACGTAGATTTATTCGAACAAGAAGATCATTTTGGAGGTCATTCGCATACATTAGATATTTTAATTAATGAAAAAAAAATTTCAGTAGATATAGGATTTATTGTATTTAATCACCAAACATACCCCAATCTGATAAAATTCTTTTTAGAAAATGATGTAGAAATAGAAAGAAGCGACATGTCTTTTTCTGTATCAGTTCAAGATACAAAGTTTGAATACTCTGGGAAAGGTTTGAAAGGTATTTTTGCAAACAAAATAAATTTATTTAATATAAATTTTCTTAAAATGTTTTTTGATATTATTAAATTTTATAATCACTGCGATAAAATTAATAATTTTGAAGAAAAGGTTACTCTTGGTGACTTTTTAAAAAAAAATAAACTATCAAAATCTTTTATAGATTATCATTTAATACCAATGGTATCTGCCATATGGTCAATGCCTCCTTATGAAGCAAGCAAAATGCCATTAAAATTTTTTTTAAAGTTTTTTCAAAATCATGGACTATTTAAATTAAAAAATAGACCTCAGTGGTTTACAGTATCAAATAGGAGCAGAACATATGTTAACAAAATTTTATCGAAGATAAGTGGTGAATATTACAAAAATTATAGAATCCATAATATAAAAAGGTTATCTAAAGGTGTACAAATATATTATGGTGAAAAGAATGAGTTTTTTGACTACGACAAAGTAGTAGTAGCCACACATGCAAATGATGCGCTATCAATATTAGATGATCCATTAAAGGAAGAAAAAGAAATTTTATCAAATTTTAATTATAAAAAAAATATCGCAGTCATCCATACCGATGAACAGGTTATGCCAAAAAATAAAAGCGCATGGTCTTCTTGGAATTCTCATGTTAATTCAAAAAAACCAGAAATAAATTCTTTAACTTATTGGTTAAATATTTTACAAAATTTAAAATGTAAAGAAAATATATTTTTAACTTTAAATCCTTTTTTTGAAATTTCTGAAAATAAAATAATAAAAAAAGTTAATTTTACACACCCTTATTTTGATCAAGAAGCATTAGATACTCAAAAAAAATTAAGCTTATTGCAAAATAAAAAAGATATTTTATTCTGTGGAAGTTATTTTGGTTATGGATTTCATGAAGATGGAATAAAATCTTCAATTGAAATGATTAAGTTTTTAGATGATTAAAAACTCTATAATATATAATGGCAAAGTAATTCACAGAAGATTTAAACCTAAAGAACATTATTTTAAATATAATGTTTTTTCCCTATTAATCGACATAGATGAATTAGAAATAATTGAGAATAAAATAAAAATTTTTTCTTATAATAAATTCAATATTATAAGTTTTTTTGACAAAGATCATGGACCTAGAGATGGCACATCTGTTAAAGAATGGGTAATTAAAAATTTAAAAGATATAGGAATTGAAAATCGTAAAATTCAAATAAAAATATTATGCTATCCTAGAATTTTTGGCTATGTATTTAATCCTTTAAGCGTTTTCTTTATTTATGATGAAGGTTCAAGATTAATAGCAATTTTGTATGAAGTTAAAAACACTTTCGGTGAACAGCATACCTATGTATTTAAAACTGAAGATAAAAAAGTTATCATAAATGATTGTACTAAAAAATTTCATGTTTCACCTTTTATAGAAATGGAATGTCATTACTATTTTAGAGTATTAAAACCATCAGATAAAATTTCTGTTATTATTGATCAAAAAGATAAAAATGGAAAACTTCTGTATGCCTCACAAGATGGAAAAGCAGCAGAATTAAATGAAAAAAATTTATTAACCTCTTATATTTCACACCCATTAATGACCTTTAAAATTATTGCCGCAATACATTATGAAGCATTAAAATTATGGTTAAAAGGCATTAAAATTATTAAAAGAAAATTAAAAATAAGAAATAATTTATCTATAGAAAAAAAATGAATTTTAACAAAGTAGCAGATAAAATTGTCTTTAATTCTCTTAAGTTTATTAAACACGGAAGCATTGAATTAGTAAATTTTGATAATAAAAAATATAATTTTGGGAACCCAAATGAAGAACTAAAAGTAAAAATAAAGATTAATAAGCCTGGTTTGACTTATAAAATTATAAAAAGTGGAAGTATTGGTTTGGCAGAATCTTATATGAGAGGTGATTTTGAAACTGATGACTTGACTAATTTAATAGAATTAACTGCAAAAAATATAAAACTAGTTTACAAATTTTCTGGTTTATTAGATTTCTCTTTAGTTAATAATGTAAAGAGTATTTTTATAAAAAATAACAAATTAAAAAGTAAAGAAAATATTGCAAAACATTATGATTTAGGCAATGAGTTTTTTTCATTATGGCTAGATCCTAGTTTAACTTATTCGAGTGCTATATTTGAACAGCATGACTCAAATTTAGAGTCTGCACAAATTAACAAGTATAAAAAACTATTATCATTAATAAATCCAAATTCTGGAGATAAGATTTTAGAAATTGGATGTGGTTGGGGAGGTTTTGCAGAGTTTGTGGGTAAAAATTACGATGTCAAAATGGACTGTATAACAATTTCACAAAAGCAATTTGAGTATGCCTCTAAAAGAATTTTTGAAAATGGGCTTAATGAAAAGGTTCAAATTAAATTAAAAGACTATAGAGATATTGAAGATAAATATAATTCTATTGCATCTATAGAAATGATTGAAGCAGTAGGAAAAAATTATTTATCAAGCTATTTTAATACAATAAAATCAAATTTATCTAAAAATGGTAAAGCTGCTATCCAGGCGATAACAATAAGTGACGATTTATTTGATAGATATAAAACAAAGCAAGATTTTATCCAAAAATATATTTTTCCTGGTGGTTTTTTACCATCAAAAAAAAGCTTATATTCTATTTCTTCAAACAAAGGTTTGTCTATAGATAAATATGAATCATACGGCCTTCATTATTCAAATACTTTAAAATTGTGGAGAGATGAGTTTTTTAATAAGTGGGAAACTATTTCAAAGCAAGGATTTGATTTAACATTTAAGAGAATGTGGCATTTTTATTTATCTTATTGTGAAGCTGGATTTAAATCAAAAAATATTGATCTCATACAATTTTCACTCCAAAATAGATAAATTAATATTATGAAAAAAATTATAAGTTTTAGATTATTTTTATTGATTACAACTCTTGTATTCATTACAAGTTGTTCAAATAAACAATCCATGAAACCAGAAGATTTTAAAGATCAAAATCCCAGATTAATAATTGAAGATTATCTTTCGGGTAATGTTAAAGCTTGGGGAATACTTCAAAATAGATCGGGCAAAGTTACAAGACAATTTTCAGCAGAATTGAATGGAAAATGGGATGGTAAGCAGTTGATATTAGATGAAAAATTTAATTGGAGTGATGGAGAAGTTCAAACAAGACAATGGGAAATTACTAAAATTGATGAACATAACTATGAAGGTACTGCGGGAGATGTAGTTGGTAAAGCACGAGGTTATTCATATGGTCCTGCTTTTAAGTTTGAATATGTTTTGCTAGTCCCAGTAAAAGGTAGAGAAATGAAAATCACTTTTGATGATTGGATTTTTATGCAGGACGAAAGAGTTGCGATTAATAGAGCTAAAATGACTAAATTTGGTATTAAGGTTGCCGAATTGACCGTGATGTTTGTAAAAGATTAATTCAACGTTTTTGATATTTAGTTAATTTTTTTATTATTTTAAAATATAGGCTGTCAGGTAATATTTTTAGAAATTTTAAAATTAATGTAAGTTCTTTTGGAAAATCAATTTCAAAACTAGAACCATTTATTAAACCTTTATATATTTTATCTGCAGCATATTCAGCTGTCTTTAAAAAAGGCATTTTAAATTGATTTTTATCAGTCATTTGAGTTTTGATGAAACCGGGGGAAACTAATGAAACTCTTACATTGTTTCTACCAAAATCAAAATAAAGGCTTTCAGCCAAATTGTTTAATGCAGCCTTTGAGGCACCATATCCAGTAGAATTTGGCAAGCCTCTATAACCAGCTATTGAAGAAACAATTGATATATGGCCCGTATTTTTTTCTCTAAAATATTTCTCCACTGCTTTAATACAATTTAAAGTACCAAAGAAATTTACGTTCATTACTTTTTTCATTTGATCTATATCAATTTCTTTTTCTTTTTTTGGATCCCAGGTTCCAGTAGAAAAAAAACAAATATCAATACTTTTAAGTTTGTTTTTAATTTGCTCAAATACATTTTTACATTTTTCACTGTCGGTTACATCTAAAGGAAATGAAGAAATATTTTCATTTGATTCTGCAATTTTATTTAAAAGATCTTCTCTTCTTGCAGATGCGGCAACCTGCCATCCTTCATTGGCAAATTTTAGTGTAAGCGCCTTGCCGATGCCACTACTAGCGCCAGTTATCCAAATACTTTTCATGAAAATATAATATCTTCTTTTAAAATTTATGTAACATTTAAATGCGACGAGTTGCACATCTCATGTGCGACAGAATGTTAATGGAAGAAATAATTAAATAACCTAAATGGATCAGATGTTTAAAATCATAGTTATATATGAATTAGTTTTCTTATTTTTTTGGAATCTTTTATATTATTCAAATTCAGGTATAGAAAATTGGTTTCAAGAAAAAATTTTAACAGCAATATTTGTTTTTTTATCAACAATGCTACTAGGGATTACGGTAGTTTACATAATTTATATAAGTGCAAAAATGTCTGGTCTAATAGATAAGATGAAAAAAATAAAAGATCCCAGAAAAACAATTTAAAACAATCCTTCCATCAACACAATTCATGAGACAAAAAATTGACGTCATTGGTATGGCTTGGTCAGATAATATTTCGTTTGAAGAAATTAAAAAAAAAACAGGCCTTAGTGAAAGTGAGGTTATATCTATTATGAGAAAAAATTTAAAAAAAAGTAGTTATATTCTTTGGAGAAAAAGAGTAAGAGGTCGTTCTTCGAAACATAGAAAAAGAAATAAACATAGATATAATGAAATTTAAGCCATCGAGAAGTTTTGCTGTAAAAAAGATTGAAAATTTTATAGAAAATAATTTGAGTCAGTATTCCAAGTTAAGAAATTTTGATTTTGGACCAGAAAAAAGATCAAATATTTCATGTATATCCCCATATGTAACACATGGCATATTAACTGAAGTTGAGATTATCAAGAAAGTTTTAAAAAAATCCTTATTTGTTAAAAATGAAAAATTTATTCAAGAAATTTTATGGAGAATTTATTGGAAAGGCTGGTTAGAGTTGAGACCAACAGTTTGGTCAGACTATTTAATTAATTTAAAGAAAAAAAAATTAGAATTTAAAGATAATCAAAATTATCTTAAAGCTATTGAGGGAAAAACAAATATTGAATGTTTTAATCAATGGGTATTAGAACTTAAAGAGTTAAATTATTTACATAATCATACAAGAATGTGGTTTGCGAGTATTTGGACATTTACTTTAAATTTACCATGGGAGTTAGGAGCTGAGTTATTTATGAAGCATCTTCTTGATGGAGATAGTGCGTCAAATACCCTAGGTTGGAGATGGGTAGCAGGTATACAAACTAAAGGAAAACACTACCTTGCTTCAGAATGGAATATAAAAAAATTTTCAAATAATAGATTTGATAAAATAAAATTAAATGAAAAAGCAATTCCAGTAATAAATGATAAAATACATTCAATAGTTAAAAAGGATTTTTCAGAAGCTAGAAACTTAAACGGTAAGAATTTGCTAGTATTTGATAACAATCTCTCATTTGAAATAACAGATTTAAAAAATAATAAATTTAAAAATATATTTATTGTTTCAAATGAAAACGACACAAGATCTATAAAGATCAGTGATAAAAATATAAATTTTAAAAAATTTCTAATTGAAGATCAGGAAAAAAGACTTAAAGAAAAATCAATAAAATGTGAAAAAATTAATATTAAAGAAATAAAAAATATAGGTGAGCCATTAGTTGCCCTTTATCCTTCAGTTGGTGAAAATCTCGATTTTCTTAATACAAAAAATATAAAAAATATTGATTTCATTTATAGGAAAATTGATAAATTCTCATGGAAATTTTGTAACAAAGGTTTTTTTAACTTTAAAAATTATATTCCTAAAATTATTCAAGAATTCATCTAGAAGAACATCTTTTTGAGCAATACTTAACTCTATCCCAATTTAATTTCCATTTTTTTCTCCATATAAAAGATCTTTTACAAGTTGGGCAAATCTTTGAAGGTAAATATTGTTTTTTCATTTAAGTTGATTTTTATTCTTTAGAAATAAAAAATATGCAACAAATTCATATAAATAATGAAATATCACAAAAAATATTTTGATAGAAAATAATTTAGATAGGAATTTATATTTTGGAATTTTAGACCAAATAATTACAAAGGCTTTAGCTCCACCTATTACATTACCATTATCAATAACATGAATTCTTCTTAATAATTCTTTTTGAGATTTTGAAGTCAGTTTAATTGCCTCTTCATTATTTGTAATATCAACCCACTCAAAATTACTGTCAGATATTTTTTTATAATGATTTATCTCTAATCGACAAACATTGCATGAATTATTAAAAAAAACTTTAGTTCCCATAAGTATTTTTGGCTATAAATTTTTCCGCCTCTGATAAAATTAATTTTTTTCTGTCTATTTTCATTTTATCAAAAATTCTTACCATCATTGAAAGACGTGGATTCTTTAAAAAAAATTTTCTATTTTTATTTATAAACCTCCAATACAAACCATCCATTGTATTGCACCAGTCTCCTTTATTAAAATCCATCATTTTCATAAAATAACTTGATCCACATATGTATGGTTTGGTAGCAAAAATTCCTCCATCGCTAAATAAACCCATACCATAAACATTAGGCACCATTACCCAATCAGAAGAGTCAACGAACATTTCCATAAACCATTTATAAACAATTCTTGGTTTTAATTCGCACAAGTTCATGATGTTTGAAAGTATCATTAATCTTTCAATATGATGAGACCATCCATTATTAAGTGCATTCTTAATAGCATGATCCAATGGGGGTAAACCAGTTGTTCCTTTATACCAAGAGTCTTTCATTTTTCTATTTTGTTTAAAAAAGTTTTTATTTTCCATATCATCACTATATTTTTGATAGATTCCTCTCATAAATTCTCTCCATCCAATTATCTGTCTTACAAAACCTTCAAGAGAATTAAGTGGTATTTTATTATTTTTATGAAATTCTAATGTTTTGGAAATAATAATATCTGGAGTTATCAATCCAAGATTAATATACGGACTTAAAGTACTATGAAATAGAATATTGTTGTTTTGATTGACTGCATCTTCATAATCGCCAAAAAGATTTAATTTTTCCTTAATAAAAAAATTAAAAATTTTAATTACCTGATCATATTCAGTAGCAAACCAAAAATTTTTTATATTGCCTGGGTGGTTTTTAAAAATTTTTTCTATATGTGGTTTTAAATCTTTTGTATGTACCGTCTCAATAATTTTTGGAAATTTTGGAACTGAAATATTATTAGGTAGTTTTTTTCTATTCTCTTCATCAAAACTCCACTTTCCTCCTTCAGGTTTACCATCCTTTTTCATTAAAATATTGAGATTCAATCTAGTATTTTTATAAAAGGTAGCCATAAATGGTCTTTTATTTTTAGATAAATAATTTTTAAATTCTTCTCTAGAATTTAAAAACATTGGTGATTGAATTTTATTCCACTTTAAATTATTTTTTTTAATAAATTTTTCAACTTTTCTTTCAAAAAATTTATCCTCTATCTCAAAACTTGTAATTTCAGTTATTTTTTTTAATTTAATAATTTTTTTTAATTTATCTAAGTAGTCTTTCTTGAAATCGATTGAATTAATCTTTGTGTATTCTATTTTAAATTTATTTTTTTTTAATTTATCTGCATAAGACCTCATTGAAGATAAAAATAATAGTATTTTTAATTTATGGTGCTTTTCATAAGTGCACAATTCATAGTCCTCTGCCATAAAAATTAGGTGGTCATTTTTGAAGCGGGCAATGTTTTTTAATGGAAATAATTGATTTCCAAGTATAAATAATAATTTCATTTAAAATAATATATGTCAGAAAAATATTTAATTGTCGGTGCGACAGGTTCTATCGGTTCTAATTTGGCTACACAATTATATGATTCTAATAAGGAAGTTCATCTGGTTGGTAGAAATGAAGATGAAACCAAATCTTTATCCGAAAAGTTAGGATTTACATACACAATTGCTGATGTGCTAGAAGATGGATTTGTAGATAAAATTAAGTCAGATATAGATGATATAAAAGGTATAGCCTATTGCGTTGGATCAATAGATTTAAAACCATTAAAAATATCTTCAGAAAGCGACTTTAATAAATGTATGAAATTAAATCTATATTCAGCAGTCGAATTAATAAAAGGCTTTCAAGACAGCTTAAAAAAAAACAAAGGCTCAATTGTTTTGTTTTCCACAGTTGCTGCGCAAAGAGGGTTTACCAATCATTCAATTATAGCTTCTGCAAAAGCTGCAGTCGAAGGATTAGCAGTATCAATTGCAGCTGAATTTGCACCAGATATAAGGGTAAATTGCGTTGCATTGAGTTTAATTAATTCAAAAATTGCCCAACCAATATTAAAAAATGTAGCCCTTGCTCAAGGAATAGCAAAAGCACATCCATTAAAAAGAATAGGAGAGGGAAAAGATGGAGCGGCTCTAGCAAAATTTTTGCTTACCGAAGAAAGTTCATGGGTTACAGGTCAAGTAATTGCTGTTGATGGCGGCAGATCAAAACTTTCTTAAAAGCTCAAAATCATATATTATTAATTAAAGATTCATGGATGATGTTATAATAGTAGGTGGGGGTATAATTGGAGCGGCAACCGCCTATTTTTTATCAAAAGAAGGAAGAAAAGTTAAGGTAATTGAAAGAGACCCTACATATAAATCTGCATCTTTTCCATTATCATTAGGAGGATTTAGGAGACAATTCTACCAAAAGGAAAATATCCTTCTAGGAAAGTTTGCAAGAGACTTTATTTTTAAAATTCCCGAATTATTAAAAACGGAAAAGAATCCAAATCCAACTGCAAGCATGGTACCAAATGGATATTTATTAATGTTCGGTCCCAATGATGCCGAAGAACAATATAGAGCTCTAGAAAATCATAAAGATTGTGAAGCTGGAACAAAAAATATTAAAGGCTCAGATTTAAGCAAAGTATTTCCTTATATTAATAGTGAAGGAATTGAAACAGCAACATATACAGATAATAAAAGTGAAGGATGGATTGATCCTTTTATGTTCCATAGCGCCCTTAAAAGTAAAGCAATAGAGCTTGGGGCTGAATTTATAAAAGGAGAAGTGAAAAGTTTATCTGAGATAAAAGCTAAGACGATAGTATCAGCCGCTGGATGTTGGACAAAAGAACTTTTAGAAGATATTCCAGTTGTTCCACAAAAGCATACAGTTTTTAGAGTGAAATGCCCAAAACATTATCCTGAAATGCCATTAACTGGTGATTTAACAACAGGTGTCTATTGGAGACCAGAAGGAAAAGAATATTTAGCAGGATCTCCTATATCTGTATTTGATGCAGAAGATCTTGAACCAGCATGGAATGATTTTGAAGAATTAGTTTGGCCAGCTCTCGCAAAAAGAATACCAGCATTTGAAGAATTAAAATTAACTGGAGGATGGGCAGGTTATTATGATTGCAATAAGCTTGATAATAATGCTGTAGTTGGAAAACATCCAAAATATGAAAATGTTTATATGGCATCTGGTTTTACAGGAAGAGGATTAATGCAAGCACCTGGAATTGGAAGAGCGCTTACTGAATTAATTACTACAGGCAGTTATCAAACTATAGATATTAGTGTATTTTCAGTTGAAAGGGTGTTAAACAGCAACGCTAGACCCGAACCATACGTATTATAATATGAAAATTAATATTGGAGGAGAGAGCAAAAAAGAGGGCTGGAAAATTCTTAATGTTCAAAAGAAGCCTGATGTAGATTTTATTGGTAATATAAATAATTTAGACCAATTTGAAAATGAATGTTGCGACGAAATTTATGCCAGCCATGTTATTGAGCATATAGATCAAAAAACAGTTTTAAAGACTTTAAAAGGAATTAATAGAATTTTAAAAAAAAATGGAAAATTTTATATTTCAGTTCCAGATATGGATTCTTTGTGCCATTTTTTTATTAGTCCACTAGCAGACAAAAAAATTAAATTTCATGTAATGAGAATGATATTTGGAGGACAAATAGATGAATATGATTATCATTATTTTGGTTGGAATTTTCAATTCTTACATGATTATTTAAATGAAGCTAACTTTTCTAAAGTTGAGAGAGTTCATTCTTTTGGATTGTTCAATGATACAAGTGATCATAAACCATATGGATTTCCAATAAGTCTAAATGTTATAGCAACGAAATAATTTTTTTAAGAACCCCATATATAGTCTAATATTTTTTCTCTTCTACAAGCCTTTTTATATCTAAGATAATTTTCAAAATATACTTCATAGTAATCCTGATGTTTATCTTCAGCTTTGTAAAAAATTTCAAATTTTTTTATGTAAGTTACAACTTTTTTTTCAAATTTCTTTTCAAATTTCTTAACATCTCTTTCAATTAATTCTTTCTGTATTTCATTCTCATAAAATGCAACAGATCTATAACTATATCCCTTATCGCAAAATTGACCGTAAGCATCAAATGGATCAATATTAATCCAAAAATTTTTTAATAGTTTTTCGTAAGAAATTTTTTCTTCATCATAAATTATTTCAATAACTTCAAAATGTCCTGTATCTCCATAAGTGACTTCTCTATAGGTTGGATTTGCGGTAATTCCTCCAGAATAGCCCGAAATAACTTCTTTAACTCCTTCTAGTTTTTCAAATGATTCTTCCATACACCAAAAACATCCACCAGCAAAATAAGCCTTAGATAAATTTTTCGCATTTAAAATTGTTGATAAATTAAAAAAAATTAAAATAATAAAAATAATAACTTTCATTTAAAAATTAAAAATATTAAACCCCATTCTTATAGCAACAAAAATAACTAAAATGGAAGTAATTAATGCTAATATTTTTGTAGAAAATAATTTTAGATTTAAAAAGTTTCCTACTTGTCCACCAATAAAAACTGCCAACAGCAGGTAAAAATACTCTTTCACCTCAATTAAACTTTGATTTTTGGTTAACTGCCCAACTATTCCAGATATAGAATTGATCAAAATAAATAATGAAACTGCTGTGGTTATGTGTTTGGGATTGGCAGCTCTAAATAAATACAGAATAGGTCCCAAGAAAATACCTCCACCGATCCCAACAACTCCTGAAATAAATCCTAAGATTACACCTATTATAAATGAAAAATACAATGGTAAAGTTTTGTAACTAGATGAGTCATTTCCATATGATTTAAATTTAATCAATAATAGTATTCCCGCAATTCCTAAAACAAAGAATAATAATATTTCAAATAATTCTTTCTCAATTTGTATCGAACCACCAAAGAAAGCAAATGGAATAGATCCATATAAGTAGGGTAAAAGAAGTTTTAAATTGAAATTTCCTGCTCGTATATAATTGAATGAGTTTCCAGAAACCACAATTATATTGCAGGCTAACGCTATAAGAGGAAAAATTGTATATGGTATACCCCATAAAAGTAATAATGCCAGATAAGTAGAGCCTCCTCCAAACCCAACACTTGAGTAAATTAATGCAGTTACAAGAAAAAGAATTGATAATATAATCATATAAATAAATTATGAATGTAAATATAGCATTATTAACAGTTACTGACACAAGAACTTTAAAGACAGATAAATCAGGAAATATACTTTTAAAAAAAATAAAAAAAGCCAAACATAATTTAATTGATAGAAAGATTTGTAAAGATAGTAAAAAAGATATTAAAAAAATTCTCAAAACTTGGTTAAAAAAGAAAAAAATAGACGTAATAATAACAACAGGCGGAACTGGATTAACTGGTAGAGATATCACCCCTGAGGCTTTAGAAGAAATAGCAGATAAAAAAATACCTGGTTTTGGAGAGATCTTTAGATTTGTTAGCCTTAAAACAGTAGGAACTTCTTCTATTCAATCAAGAGCATGCGCGGTACTGGCAAAAGGCAAATACATTTTTGCTCTTCCTGGATCGTCAGGAGGAGTTACAGATGCGTGGGATAAGATTTTAGTTCATCAATTAAATATAAAACATAAACCTTGTAATTTTGTAGAACTATTTCCAAGGCTAAAAGAAAAATAAAACTATTTATTTTCCCTGGTAGCAATAAATACTCCAAAAGAAGCAATCAAAAATCCAATAATATCATATGAGGATAAAGATTCATTTAAAAATAGCCAAGCCATTGCGGCTGATGTTGCGGGAATTAAAAAAAATATCGTTACAGTTTTGCTAGCAGAATTATTTTTTATTAAGTACATAAGTATAGTGAACGCACCAAAAGATACTAAAAATATTTGGTGACTCATAGCAATTATAAAAGTTTTAGTAAAATTTATATATGGGTCTACAAATAATAGAATTACAATTAAGTGAAACAAACATCCTCCTATTGCTTGATACATGTTACTAACTGACAATGGCAAATTATTACTTAATTTTTTTTGCCAAAGAGTAGAAGAGGTGATTGCAATCAGTGCAACAAAAGCAGCTAAAATTCCAATTATAGGTAATGTACTTCCAACATCAAAACCTAAAACCAAAGCTGCTCCAACAAATCCTAGAATAACACCAATCCATTGCTTCCAGGTAACTTTTTCTTTTAATATTGGACCAGCTAAAGCATTTGTTAATATAGGTTGAAGAGTAACAATTAAAGCCGCTATTCCTGTAGGCAAACCTTTTGAAACTGAAAAAAAAACTCCACCTAGATAAAAACCATGAAATAGTACACCGCTAAATATAGACTGTATTATATAATTTTTTTTATCAAAAATAATTTTTTTTGTGAAAATAGAAAAAATAAGAAAACCTAAAGCGACAAAAAAAAATCTAAAGCATAAAGCTGTAAATGGTTCGCTGTTATCTACAATTGGTTTTGTTGTTATAAAAGCTGAGGACCAAAGTAAAATAAAAGCAAATGGAAATAATCTTATCATTTAAGAGAAAAATATTTATTTTTGATATTTTTCTTTCCATTCAGAATAGGGCATTCCATAAACATGCTCTCTAGCACTTGGATCTGAAAGCTCTACACCTTTTTTTTCTGCTTCTTCTCGGTACCATTTTGATAAACAGTTTCTACAAAACCCAGCAAGATTCATTAAGTCAATATTCTGAACATCTTTTCTATCTCTTAAATGATTTAATAATCTTTCAAAAGCAGCTGATTGCAATTCTTTTTTTGTATTTTCGTTCATATTTTTTTATGTTTTTTATTTGAAATTTTAAAGATCTTATCAAATAAATTTGGAAAAACAAAAATAACCGTGTAATAAATTTATTATATGAAAAATATTTCAGATGAAAAAATTTTAGAAGAGGCAAATTTATGGATAAATGATAATTATAAAGTTGCTTTAGCCACCGTAATAAAAACTTGGGGATCATCTCCACGCCAAGTTGGAAGTAAAATGATTGTAAATGAAAAAGGTGAGTTTTTGGGATCCATATCAGGAGGATGTGTAGAGTCCTCAGTAATAGATGAATCTTTACAATTAATAAAACAAAATAAACCATTCAAAAAGATTGAATTAAATGTTTCAAACGAAAATGCCTGGGAAGTGGGGCTTGCCTGTGGTGGAGAAATTACAATTTATCTTGAACAAATAAATTAAATGAAAAAACAACTATTAGATAACATTATAAGTAAAAAAAATAATAAAGAGGAATTTGCTATAGTTACTAATATTTCAACTGGGAAAAATTTTATTTTTGAAAAAAATAAAATTATAGATAAAAATTTTGAAAAATATTCAGATGAAATAAATAATTACTTTAACAATAAACAAAATGGAATTATTGAAAATACAGATATTTTTATTGATACGTATTTAAAACCTATAAAAGTTATAATAGTAGGGGCAGTTCATATAACTCAATTTTTACTTGATTATATAAAAAATTTGAATTTTGAAATATTTATAATTGACCCTAGAGATTATTTTGCATCAGAAAAAAGATTTCCAAATATGAATATAATTAATAAATGGCCAATCGAAGCTTTTGAAGAAATAAAAACAGACTCTAGTAGTGCTTTAATTGCTTTAACCCATGATCCAAAAATAGATGATCCAGCTTTAAAACATGCTTTAAAAAATAAATTTTTTTATATTGGAGCTCTTGGTAGTAAAAAAACTCACTTAAATCGATGTCAAAGATTAAAAGAAGCTGGATTTAAAGAAGAAGAAATTAATTCAATACATGGTCCAATAGGAATTAATCTTGGGGGAAAATCTTCTCCTGAAATTGCTTTATCAATTACTGCTCAGTTAGTTCTAGAGTCTCACAAATTATAATTGAATACTTACACCTTTAAGCCATTCGCTTTCTTCATTAGCGTAGTGTTCCTTTTTCCATATAGGTGATTTTTTTTTTACTTCTTCAATAATAAATCTAGACAAATTATACGCTTCATCACGATGTTTGCACGCAGCACCAATAATAATACTTTTCTCTTTTACATCAACATAGCCTTTAACATGTTCAATGAAAACAGCTTTATCTTTTATTTTTAATTTTGTTTCAGATTCTTTATAAATTTCTTCAAAACTTTTAATAACCATCGTATCTCTAGAATCATATGTAATTCCAGTTACTTTTTTATTTTCATTTAAATCTCTAACAGCTCCAACAAAATAAATAATTGCACCGAAATTTGATGAGGATAAAAATTTTTCTGCTTTTAAAATATCTATTTTTTCTTTTGAAGCATCTATAATTTTAGCGTGTAACATTAACCTCCTCCGATAGGTGGAATTATACCTATTTTTTGATTTTCATTCATTTTGTAATTTTCAGAAATAATTTCATCATCTTCAGAGCAAAAAGCTGAACTTTCAATTAATATTTTTAAGTTATGGTTACCTTTAAATTTTTTTTCAATAAACTCTAATATTTTAATTTTTATATCTTTTATCGAACTATTTTTTTTTATTTCAAATTTTAAAAAATTATTTTTACTTAAATCCTTAGTAGCACCATGAAGTTCAACAGTAACTTTCATAATTAAAAAATTCCATTTAAAAAATCTGGCAGTCCATCAGGATTTTTCCAAAGACCAGTTTTACCACCTTCTTTTATAAGAAGTTTAACATTATTTATTTCTAAATGTGGATTGACTATTTTGCACAAATCATAAATGGTAACTAAGGCAGCATTTACTCCCATTATAGCCTCCATCTCAACACCTGTTTTTGCAACAGCAGAAACTACACAGAAAACTTCAAGAGAATTGTCTTTATCATTCATAACAATTTTGGTTGCCGTATGATCAATTGGAAGTGGATGACAAAGTGGTATTAACTCACTTGTTTTCTTTACTCCTAAAATTGCAGAGACTTCAGCAAGAGCAATTGGATCACCCTTTGGCATTTTATTTTTTTTAATAAGATCAAAAATTTCTTTTCCCACATATATTTTTCCAGAAGCTAGCGCTCTTCTAAAAGTTTCTTTTTTTGAAGAGACATCAACCATATTGAACGAATTTTTTTTAAATAATTCATTTGCCCAATCTTTTAATTCTTGTTTGTCTACAATTTTTAAATTACTCATTAACCTCCTGTTTGGGATAAATTTTTTGTCAATCCAGTTTCACCCAATTCTAAATAGTGAGACTCTTTCTTAAATTGTAATTGTTTTAATATTAAATCTTTTAGTTCATCAAGTTGATCATCTCTTTGAATTAAATGTCTAATATTTATTCCAGTGTTTCCAAATAAACATAATCTTAAGTCACCTCTAGCAGTAATTCTTAGTCTATTACAAGACTTACAGAAATCTTTAGAATATGGAGCAATCAAACCAAATTTCCCTTTATAATCCGGGTTGATATAATTTTTTGATGGGCCTGAATCTTTTCCATGTGTTTGGAATATCCAATTATTTTCATTTAGATAATCTATAAAAATTTTTGACGAAATGTGATACTTTTTAAAATATTCTATACTGTCTCCTGTCTGCATCAATTCAATGTATCTAAAAGTTATTTCATTATATTTTATAAAATTTGACCATTCTTTAAAATCTTTTTTAGTACTATTAATTCCATTCAACAAAACTGCATTTATTTTAATATTTTTAAAATTTAATTTTTGAAGTTTTTCAATTCCTTTTAGTATCTCTGGCAATCGGTCGTGACCTGTTATGGTTTTAAAAGTATCTCTATTTAAACTATCAATACTTATATTAACTCCATCAATTCCTGAATCTACTAATTGTTCTGCAATCTGATCTAATCTATATCCATTAGTTGTAATTACTGTTTTTTTTATTCCAGATTTATTTTTTAAAATTTTTATTATATCAAAAAAATCTTTTCTAACTGTAGGTTCACCACCAGTTAATCTAATTTTACTAACCCCCAATTCTGACAATCCTTTTGCTAATTTTTCTATTTCTTCTGAAGACAAGAATTTTCTATTATCACTTTTGTCTTTTTGATATCCATTTGGTAAACAGTATCCACATTTAAAATTACAAACATCTGTAATTGAAAGTCTTATGTATGGAAATCTTCTACCAAAACTATCTTTAAGTATATTCATTAAGAATATTTTATCACAATTTTGGATGCAAAAAAATTAATTCTGAGTTAATTCAGCTTGATTTTCTTTAGGTTCAACTTCAGTTTTGAATTGATTTGAAATTTTTTGGACTTCAACTGAAGATACTTTGTATTCTGCACACTTAGTTTCTTCGTCTTTTCCATGTCCCGTTACCATATTCACCATGTATTCTGGAAAATGAAATGTTGTGAATACAATACCCTCTTTTACTTTATCTGTTACTTCTACTTTAAGAGCTACTTCGCCTCTTCCTGAATAAAGCCTACCAATATCTCCAGTATTTAAGCCTCTTTTCTCAGCATCTTTAGGATGAACTAATAATATATCCTCATCCACAATGTTAATATTGCTAGTTCTTCTTGTCATTGTAGCAGCATTGTAGTGTTGTAGAACTCTACTTGTTGTTAATATTAATGGGTAATCTTTTTGATTATTTTCAATTTCTGCAGATTCTTTAAAGTCGAAATTTTTTAATCTTCCTTTTCCAAGTTTGAAAGTTTCTTTGTGTAAAATTTGTGTATCTGTACCATCTTCTTGCACAGGCCATTGTAAACCTAGTTTGCCCAATCTTTCTCTTGTTACACCTTTAAAGAATGGAACCACATCTGCAATTTCTGCCAAAACTTCATCTGCATTATAATCTGGTTGATTAAAACCTAATTTCTGCATCATGTCTGTAACTATGACACCATCAGGTTTTGTTCCTGGTAAAGGCTCTACAGCTTTATTAACTCTTTGAATCCTTCTTTCTGTGTTTGTAAAAGTTCCATCTTTTTCTAAAAACGTTGTTCCAGGCAAAACTACTGTAGCAAGTTTTGCAGTTTCACTCATAAATATTTCTTGCACAACAAGCAGTTCAAGAGAATTCATCGCATCAATTACATGTTGGCTATTAGGATCAGTTTGGACGATATCTTCACCAATGATCCAAACTGCTTTAACTTCTTTATTTATTGCACTATCAAAAATTTCAGGAATTTTTAACCCTGCCTTTGTAGGATGAACCACACCATATTTTTCTGTATAAAAATCTTGAACTTTTTTATCTGAAACCTCAAAATATCCTGCTCCTTGATGGGGTTGGCATCCCATATCAGCAGCCCCTTGAACGTTATTTTGTCCTCTTAGTGGATTTACACCAACTCCTGGTCTACCAATATTTCCTGTTATCATTGCAAGATCAGCAATTAGCATTACAGTCTTAGATCCTTGTTCCTGTTCAGTTACTCCTAATCCATGAAATTCCATAGAATTTCTTGCAGTTGCGTATGCAATCGCTGCTTCTTTAATAAGCTGTTTGTCTACACCAGCTACTTTAGCAAGTTTATCTATATCCTGTCTTTCAATTTCTTTTAAAAAGGTATCAAAGCCTTCTGTTCTTTTTTCTATAAAATCTTTATTAAACATTTTAGATTTTACTATAAAATGTAACATCATATTTAACACTGCAACGTTTGTTCCTGGTCGTAGTCTTATGTGGTAATCCGCAAGTTTTGCAAGATCTGTTGTTATTGGATCTAAAACAATAAGTTTTTTCCCCTTCATTACTTGCTGCTTTATCTTTGCACCTGTTACTGGGTGAGCATTAGTTGGATTTGCACCAATAACTAAAAATAAATCAGCATGATATATATCTTCTGTTGAATTTGTAGCTGCTCCAGTTCCAAATGTTTGCTGCATTCCCCATGCAGTTGGTGAATGACATATCCTTGCACAACAATCTATATTGTTAGTTCCTATTGCTGCTCTAATCATTTTTTGAAAAACATAATTTTCTTCGTTTGTACATCTTGCTGAAGAAATTCCAGCAACTGAATCGGGTCCGTTGTCTTTAGTTATTCTATTTAATTCTTTTTTAATAAAGCTGTATGCTTCATCCCATGAAGCCTCTTCAAACTTTCCATTTCTCTTAATTAAAGGAGTTTTTAATCTATCTGGGTGGTCATAAAATCCAAATGCATACCTTCCTTTAATGCAAGTATGGCCTGCATTAACTTCAGTTTCTTTAGGTGTATCAATTGCAACTACTTTTTCATTTTTAATTGATGCTTCTAAATTACAACCAACACCGCAATAAGAACATGTTGTTCTTACTTTTTTATCTACATCTACAGATTTCGATTGGAAAACATCGGAGATAGCATCTGTAGGGCAAGTGTGAGCACAGGCTCCACAAGATACACACGACGAGTCTCCAAATAACATATCATTATCAGTTGTTATTCTTGACTCAAATCCTCTACCACTCATTGTTAATACAAACGATCCTTGTATTTCATCACACGCACGGACACATCTTCCACAATTAATACAATTATCTAAGTTCATTCTCATATAATCATGAGAAGTATCTTTCTTAATACCTTTGTGCTGTTTAGGGTTATTATATCTATGGTCTGTTACTCCTAAATCATTAGCTACATCTTGGAGTTCACAATTATTATTAACCTCACAAGTGTTACACTCCATAGGGTGATCTGTTAAAACAAGCTCAACAATATTTTTTCTTAAGTCAGTTAAATTTTCATTATTAGTAAATATATGTTGATTTTCTCCAACTGGAGTATGGCATGAAGCTACTACTTTTGTAGGACCATCTTTTTCTAAAGCTACCTCAACAGAACAAACTCTACAAGCACCGTAAGGAACTAAATTTGGATCATCACATAGTGTTGGAACTTTTTTTTCTCCAAGATAACTTTTTACAAATTTTAGTATAGAAGTATGCTTCGAACCTATTTCATAAGGTTTTCCATCTATATAGGCTACTTTTCGTTTTTCAGCGCTCATTAATTCTCTTGTACCATATCATTTTTCATTTCATCTCCAAAATATTTTAAAATATTCATTATTGGCGTTGGTATTGCTCCGCATAGAGCACATAAACAACCTTTTTTCATTGTTATAAGGAGTTCATTTAGTAATTTTAAGGGTATTTTGGAAGTTTTGCTTTTTAGCTGATCAAACATTTCTTTACCTCTATAAGAACCAAGTCTTCCTGGAAAACATTTTCCACATGATTCTTCCGCAGTAAATTCAAATAAGTGATGAATATATTCAACCATAGGAAAATCTTTTGGTATACTGACTA
The DNA here is from genome assembly GCA_902604785.1 of uncultured Pelagibacteraceae bacterium. GTDB lineage: Bacteria > Pseudomonadota > Alphaproteobacteria > Pelagibacterales > Pelagibacteraceae > Pelagibacter. Next base: position 706 of record CACLAC010000009.1, on the reverse strand, counting down.
TACTGGCATGACCCAACATAAAACCTGCTGTAGTAAATTCTTGAAAATCTAAATTTAGCTTTTCAACTTCTTGTATCGGAACCACTCCTCCTAACGGACCACCAATTTGTAAAGCTTTAACATCTTCTTTAAAACCACCACCAATTTCATACAATACTTTTTTCATTGGAGTTCCCATTTCAATCTCATAAACTCCAGGATTATTAAAAAAACTATCAAAGCAAACCAACTTTGTTCCAGCAGATTTTTTATTACCAATCGCTGAAAATTTTTCCGGACCATTTAATAAAATTCCTGTAGCTGCTGCCAGTGTTTCAACATTGTTTACGACTGTTGGTTTTTTATACAATCCTTCAGTAACAGGAAAAGGTGGTCTAACATCAACTTCTGCTCTTCGACCTTCTATTGATGCAATTAAAGCTGTTTCTTCCCCACATATATATGCTCCTTGGCCAATGCATATATTTAAATCAAAAGAAAATTTTGTTCCAAGAATATTTTCTCCCAATAAATTTAATTTTTTTAAAGAATTAATAGAAGCATTTATTGATTCAATTGATTTTGGATACTCTCCTCTTATATATAAAACACCTTCATCACTTTCGATAACGTAGCCGCATATTATCATGCCAAAAATAACTTTTAATGGCTGATCTTCTAATAAATATCTATCAGAGTAAGCCCCAGAATCCCCTTCATCAGCATT
>CACLAC010000008.1 GCA_902604785.1 uncultured Pelagibacteraceae bacterium | reverse complement strand
ATTAAAATCTGTAATTATTCCTCCAGCACCCTGCAAGATTGCATGTCCAGCAGCGATATCCCATTCACAAGCTCTAGGTTCAGCGACATAACCATCAAATTCTCCAGCAGCAATAACACAAAATTTTAATGAACTTTTCATTCTAATGAATTTTGTTACTCCTATTTTTTTATATATTTCTTCAATATCAGGTTTTATTTTATTCGAGTAAGATACAAATTTTATTGAGTCTTCTTCTTTTTTTTTAACACAATTTAACTTTATTAATTTTCCATCTGATAATTCATAAGATATATCTTTTCCATAAGAGTAAAACATTCTTTTTTTTGCAGGTGCATAAATTAATCCAGCTATAGGTTTTTTATTTAATATTAATCCTGCATTAATTGTGAATTCATTTAAATTATTTATATAATCATAAGTACCATCAATTGGATCAATCAACCAAAAGTTTGAAAGATCTTTAGTAGATTTATTGTGTGATGTTTCTTCAGATACAATAGGTAAACCAGGTGTTAGTTCTAATATTTTTTTCGTCACAATTTTATTTATTTCTAAATCCCCATTACTTACAGGAGTACCATCAGGTTTAATTTCTTTAATTAAACCTTTACTTCTTAATTCTAAAGCAACATTCCCAGCATAAAAAAAGGTATCAATTAGACCTTCAATAATTTTTTTTAAATTTATTTCATTCATTTTCTTTAAATTTTATTAATTCGATATTATTTGAATTAATTACTTTTTTACCAACATTCTCAAAATTTACAGTTACTTTTTCTTTTATAATAGATTGGACTTGACCAATTCCCCAGCTTTTATTAGCTGGATTGATAACTTTGTCTCCAGGTTCAAAATCTATAATCATTTAATTTAATTTATATTAGAAATAAGTATAAATACCATCAAATGAAAAGAGAATTGAATTCAATTGGAATTAAAAAAAAACCATCAGATACAACTGTTGTTGTGGCCATGTCAGGAGGAGTTGACTCTTCAGCTGTAGCAGGAATGATGAAAAAAGAAGGTTATAATGTAATAGGTATAACTTTAAAACTATATGATGATAGTAAAGAAGTAGCAAAATCTAAACAATGTTGTTCTGGTCAAGATATAATGGATGCAAAGAGGGTAGCTCACAAATTAGGCATAGAACACAAAATTTTATATTATCAGGATAAATTTAAGCAAGGCGTTGTTGACAATTTTGTGGATAGTTATCTCAAAGGAGAAACTCCAATTCCTTGCATTCAATGTAATCAAACAGTAAAATTTAGAGATCTACTAGAAGTGTCAAAAGATCTTAAAGCAGATGCATTAGTAACCGGACATTATGTAAAAAGTATAACTAAAGATAATGCAACTAGCATGTATAGAGCAATTGATGAAAGTAGAGATCAAAGTTATTTTTTATTTAACACAACAAAGAAACAATTAAATTATTTAAGATTTCCTCTAGGAAAAGTTTTAAAAGAAAAAACTAGAGAAATCGCAAAAGATCTTGATTTAAATGTAGCAGACAAACCAGATAGTCAAGATATATGTTTTGTACCAAATGGTGATTATTCATCGGTTATTAAAAAATTCAGGCCAGACTCATTTAAAAAAGGTAATATTAAAAATCTAGATGGTAAAGTCGTTGGAGTACATGATGGAATAATTAATTTTACAATTGGACAAAGAAAAGGAATAAAAGTTTCAGATGCAGAACCACTTTATGTTATTAAAATAGATTCCGAAAATAATGAAATAATTATTGGACCTAAACACAAACTTGGAAAGAAAAATATTTTTTTAAAAGATTTAAATTTATTAAGTGAAAAAAATGAATTTGATAAAAATATTTTTGTTAAAGTGAGGTCAACAGGAAAACTTTTAGATGCAAAAGTAAATATTAAGGACCAGGGAACAGCAGAGGTTAAACTAACTGAACCAGAAGACGGAATCTCTCCAGGTCAAGCTTGTGTTTTTTATAGCAAGGACCAATTTGGTTATAAAGTTCTTGGAGGTGGTTGGATTAAAGAATAAATTGTAGACTATTTTTTCTTATTCTTTTTTCTAGCTCTTCTTTTTTTTGAGCCCATTTTTCTTCGGCCCCTATGCTTTTTTGGATAACCCATAATCTCCTTTATTTCTTTTTGTTGACATATTTGACGGATATAGCATTGTCTTCTTAGCAGATCAAATTTATTATGAATAAATCGTTTAGAACATTTTTAAAACATACCGCAAAAGATTATTATAATCAGTCAGTTAACCCTCCTGTAGTTAGAGCATCTACAATAATATTTAAAACAATGAATGAACTCAGAAAAACTCAAAAAAAGGGTTTAAAAAATCCAACAGGTGGTCATTTTGAATATGGCAGACAAGGAACCTCCACTACTTTTATTTTACAACAAATGTTAAGAGAAATGGAAGAATGCTATCATGTATTTTTGACACCAACAGGATTTGGTTCAGTATTTTTGTCAATTTTTAGTATTGTGCGTCCTGGAGATGAGATTCTTGTTGCAGATCCAGTTTATTCTCCAACTAGATTTTTAACTCAAGATTTTTTTCATTCATTTAACATTAAAACAATTTTTTATAACCCACATGATTTAAATACTTTGAAAGAAAAAATTACAAAAAAAACAAAATTAATATATGTAGAAAGCCCTGGGAGTAATTCTTTTGAATTTCAAGATTTATCTAAAATAGTTTCAATAGCAAAAAAACATAAGTTGTTTACCGCTATAGACAATACTTGGGCAACACCATATTTTCTTAAACCTATTAAATTAGGATTTGACATGTCCATAGTTTCAGCAACAAAATATTATTCTGGACATTCTGATGTAATGGGAGGAAGTTTAGCAGTCAATAAAAGAGTTTTTAAATATGTTGAGAAAGCAAATAAAATAACAGGTTTAAGATTGGGACCTGATGATGCTTATTTAATAATAAGAGGTTTAAGAACTTTAGATATTAGATTAGACAAACATCAAGAAAATGCAAAAAAAATAGCAAAGTTTTTATCAAAAAATAAAAAAATTAAACTTTTGTACCCTTATAAAAAAGGATCTTATAATTATAAAATGTGGAATAAGTATTATTCTGGAGCGTCTGGGTTAATGGGATTAAAAATTAAATCAAAAAATAAAAATTCTGTTCTTAAATTTGTTAATTCATTAAAATTATTTGCATATGGGTATAGCTGGGGTGGCTTTGAAAGTCTTGCATTACAACAAGAGTTTAGAGAATTAGGTAAAAGAAATTATTTAAAATTAGATAAAGACGAACATTTGGTAAGACTTCATATAGGGCTGGAAGACCCAAAAGATCTCATTGAAGATCTAAGAAAAGCTATTAAACTCATTAAATGAGTTCAGAAAAATTTTTTCAAAACAAAACAGCTTTGATAACATTAATAGCTGCAAGTATAGTAGTCATAATTTCCTTAGGAGTAAGGCAAACATTTGGTCTCTTTTATTTAGATTTCTCAACGGACTTAGGCATTTCAATTACTCATTTTGGTTTTGCAATAGGTTTACAATTATTTCTTTGGGGTTTGTTTGGACCTTTGTTTGGAATTATTACAGATAAATATGGTGGCAATGTTGCAATCTTTATTGGTTTTTTATTTTATCTAGCAGGTGTTTATTTATTTTATATAGGATTTAATACAGGATTTTTCTTCACATTTACTATTGGAATATTGATTGGAGTAGGCTTAGCATCCACAGCTATAAGTATACCTGTTGCAGTTGTTGCTAAGCATTTTCCTTTATCAAATAGAACTATTGCTACAGGAATTGTTACTTCTGCTGGTTCATTTGGATATTTTGTATCACCTTTGATTGTAAGATATTCATTAATAGAGGCAGGTTGGCAAACAACTATATTATTTTTTATTTTTTTTCTAATTACAGGTCTTGTTGTTGCTTTATTTGTAACAACACCAAAAATACCAGTTGGAACTACAATGCAAGAGAATAAACAAACAGCTATGGAAGCAATAAAGGAAGCTTTTTCCAATAGTAGTTTTAATTATTTGACACTTGGATTTTTTGTATGTGGTTGGCACATAGCTTTAGTGGCAACTCATATACCTACTTATGTTAACGATCGAGGACTTCCTGAATGGTGTGCTGCTGCAATATTGGCATTAATCGGATTGTTTAATATGGTAGGTACTATAACCGCAGGTTATCTTTCAACAAGATATAGTAAAAAATTAATATTAAGTGCAATATATCTACTAAGAGGAGTTTCAATCATTTACTTTATTTTTTTACCACCAAGCATATTCAACGCTATGGTTTTCGGAATAACTTTTGGATTTTTGTGGCTAGCCACAGTACCTCCTACAAATGGTTTGGTAGCACATATATTTGGCACTAAATATATTGGTTTATTATATGGATTTGTTTTTTTAAGCCACCAAGTTGGGTCATTTTTAGGAGCATATTTAAGTGGGGTATTTTATGATCTTTACGGATCATTTGATTATGCATGGTACATTTCTATCGCTTTATCTATTTTCGCAGGTTTGATACATTTGCCAATAAAAGAAAAAGCAATAGAAAGAGTTCAAACTGCATAAATTAAAATTTAATCCATACATAGAAAAGCTTTATCAATCAAATAAGCCATTAATTATCTATAAAGTTGATGACGGATATAATATTTATACTGATTTTTCAAAAAAAATTATATTAACAAAAAAAAATATAAATAATTTTTTTAATTCATTTCAGAGTAAAAAATTTAAAAAAGAGACGGATCTTTTAATAGGATTTTTTGGATATGAAATTCTTTGTAATTTATTAAATATTCAAATTAAAAATCAACAAAAACTTAATTTCTATAAGGGTATTTTTTACAAACCAGAAACATTAATAAAGATAAGAAAAGATATAAAAATAATATCTTCACTAAAAAAACATAAGTTCAATATTTTTTTTAATAAAACTCAGATCTTAAGTCCTTTTAAGACAAATATTAATTATAAAAAGTATAAAAAAATATTTGATTTATTTTCAAAAAAAATTAGACAAGGAGAGACGTATCAAATTAAAATTTGCACTAAATATAAAAATAAATCAACAATTAACTCAGTCAATTTTTTTTGGAAATTAATGAAAATAAATTCATCACCCGAGTCTTTTATGATTAGAGATAAAAACTTTTCCATAGTAAGTTGCTCACCTGAGACTCTTATCAATAAGAAAGGAAATAAGATTATTACTAAACCTATTGCTGGAACTCTTAAAAAAAGTAAAAAAATTAATAAAATTAAAGCACTAAATTTTTTTAGAAATAACGAAAAAGAAACAAAAGAACACAACATGATTGTTGATATGGAAAGAAGTGACCTATCAAAAATATGCAAGCCTGGTTCAGTAAAAATATTAAAGAAAAAATATGTGGAGGAATACAAGCACCTATTTCATTATGTTACATCAATACAAGGTATATTGAATAAAAATAGTACCCCAAGAGATATAATTAAATCTATGATGCCAGGAGGTTCTGTTATCGGATGTCCAAAAATAAGAACTATTGAACTTTTAAATAAACAAGAAACTGAAGATAGAAATATATTCACAGGCAGTTTTGGATACATCAAATTTAATCAGGATATGAAATTTAATATAATCATAAGATCAATTTTAAATTATAAAAATATTTCAGAAATTTCAGCAGCCTCTGGCGTTGTTTTAGACAGTTCATCAAAAAAAGAATTTAATGAAAACTTTATAAAAGCAAGATCTTTATTGGAGCTTTATAAATGATTTATATAATTGATCATCAAGACTCTTTTACATGGAATGTTGTCCATCAATTTTCGAAGTTTGATAAAGTTTATTGCTCTAATTATTTTAACATTAATAAAAAAAAATTAGATAAGTCTAATACAATTGTTTTGTCTCCTGGGCCAGGGTCACCAAAAGATTATCCATTAACATCAAAGATTTATAAAAAATACAAAGGTAGAAAGAAAATTATAGGGATTTGTCTTGGGTATCAGCAAATTTTATTCAATGAAAAAGGTAAAATAGTACAACAAAAAAATATCCTTCATGGCTATCAGTCAAAAGTAAAAGTAACAAATGAAAGCAAATTATTTAAAAAAAATAAAATATTTAAAGTTGGACGTTACCATTCTTTAAAATTGTATGAACCGTACAAGTCAAATAATATAAAAATAACGATGAGATGCGCTAAATCAAATATTCCAATGGCTATCGAAAATAAAGAAAATAATGTATATGGTTTTCAGTTTCATCCAGAATCTTTTTTAACAGAAAATGGTAACTTTATTATTAAAAAAATCTTATCTTCATAAAGATCTTAAAGAAATTAAATTTAACGATCTCTGGAATGGATATGGTATCTTTACCACGATGCGTGTCATAGGTAGATCCGCAAAAATTCTATTCTATAAAACTCACATAGATAATTTAATCAAGTCATTAAATAAATATAATATTAGAAAAAAAAATTTAAGAAAAAATATTTTAAAATTAATTAAAATAAATTTAAAAAAAAATAAAAATTACGACCATTTATTAAGAGTTGCTTCAAATAATAAAATTATTTCTATTTCTTTACGTAAAAGGCCAATACCTGTATCTAATTTCAAACTTAGGCTAGTAAACTATAAACGAGTAGATGCTGCTTATAAAAATTTAAAATACAAAAAAATTTTAAAAATACTAAGTAAAATAGATGTTACAAAATTTGATATAGCACTTTATAAAGGAACCAAAATATTAGAAACTGGCACATCTAATCTATTGTTCGTTAAGAGTAATAAAATATTTTCACCAAATAAAGATTGTTACATAGGTACAACAATTAAGTTTTTTAGTAAAAAGGTTAAAATAAAATTCAAAAACATATTTATAAAAGATATTAACAATTTCGATGAAATCTTAATTGTTGGATCTGGAAAAGGAATAGTTTCTGTTTCATCGATCGATAATAATTTATGGAAAAGAAAAAGTTTAAAAGTATTTAATAAACTTTTAAATATATATAAATCTGAAACAAAAAAATAATTAATATTCATGAAAAATCCTAATAATCCTTGCTTATTTTGCTTAACCAAAAAAGAAGATATTATTGAAGAAAATGAATTTGCTTATGCAACATTTGACTCATATCCTGTTTCAAACCATCATAGTTTAATCATACCCAAGAGACATGTAAAAGAGTACTTCGAATTAAGTGAAGAAGAATTGATAGGATGCAATCAATTAGTAAAAAAAGTTAAAATTAAGGTCGAAAAAAATGATAAATCAATTAAAGGATTTAATATTGGTATTAATTCTGGAAAAGAAGCAGGACAATCGATTATGCACTGTCATATTCATTTGATTCCAAGAAGAGAAGGTGATGTAGAAAATCCTCAGGGTGGTGTAAGAGGAGTAATTCCTTCAAAACAACATTATATAAGAAAAAATAAATAAATTTTCACATATTAGCGATACCAAATGACCAGATTACAAGGTTGATCTATTTTGTTAACTATACTAAATACTTTATTCAAAAGCGGAAAAAAAACCATATGTTATCTGTTAATCCATTTGCAATATTAGGCGAAACTGTATCTCCAATATTTATGCAGTCTTTTGTTGTACTAATGATAGTTCTAATTGTTGTTGGTACCCTTGTAGATATTATTCATAAAAAAAACGTTAAATATTTTTTTGAAAATGCAAAAAAAGCAAAATTATCTGCTAAAAAAACGTTAAGTACAGGGGAAAGAATATCAGTAATTTCTAAAACAATTGTAAGTGATATAGCTACCACTTCTGAACTCGGAGCTGGAAAAAGAAGAGTGGCTCATCTACTTGGAATGTATGGAACAATTTTATTTTGGGCGGGATCAGCAATAATGATTTTTTGTTATTCAAGTCCATCTTCTGATACTCCATCTTTCTGGCCTATCATTTGGCATGTTGGCGCTATTATGACAGTTGTAGGAGGAGGTTGGTTTTGGTTTTTTTTAAGAGTAGATGTTTATTCAGAAGCTCAACCTTGGTATAGAATTATAAAAGCAGATTTATTTGTGCTTGCTCTTGTTGCATCATCTTTAACAGGTCTAATTTGGTCTTATTTACAATCAATGGATTTAAATGATAGATGGGATGATAAAGTATTTTTAGTATTATTTATTGTATCAAATCTTGTTTTATTTGGAGGAGTATATTGGTCTAAATTTGCTCATATGTTTTATAAACCAGGAGCTGCGATACAGAAAAATTTAGCAGAAGCTGATGGCTCTAGGGACAATTTGCCACCTGAAGCAGATGCCCCAAAACAATTTGGATTAGGTATAAGTAGAGAGAAACCAAAACATTATTAATATGATTTTGAAAGGAATAAAATAAATTATGTCAACTTTTGTATATATGACTCGTTGTGATGGTTGTGGTCATTGTGTAGATATTTGTCCATCAGATATTATGCATATTGATGAAACGATAAGACGTGCAAAAAATATTGAACCTAATTTTTGTTGGGAATGTTATTCTTGTGTTAAAGCTTGTCCAAATCATGCAATAGATGTTAGAGGATATGCAGACTTTGCACCAATGGGACACAGTGTGAGAGTTAGAAGAGAAGAAGAAAAAGGGACAATATCTTGGAAAATAAAATTTAGAAATGGAACTGAAAAAGATTTTGTATCTCCAATTACTACAAAACCTTGGGGTAAATTTATTCCAAAATTAGCTGATACTGACAAACCTAATCAAGGAGAAATTAATTCACAAATTCTTTATTCTGAACCTGAAGGATTAAATACTAATAAAGAATTACCAAAAGTTGATAAAAGCGCATTTAAAAAAGGAGTTTATTATTAATGGCTCGAAAAACAATCTTAGAAGAATGTGATGTTTTAGTCGTAGGTGGAGGTATGGCCGGAACTGGTGCAGCTTTTGAAGCTAGACACTGGGGTAGAGATTTAAAAATTATTTGTGTTGAAAAAGCAAATATAGATAGAAGTGGAGCTGTAGCCCAAGGCCTTTATGCAATCAACTGTTATATGGGTATGCAATGGGATGAAAACCAACCTGAGGATCATGTAAGATATGCTCGTAATGATCTAATGGGTATGGTTAGAGAAGATCTTGGTTATGATATGGCTCGTCACGTTGATTCAACGGTACATATGTTTGATGAGTGGGGACTACCTATGATGAAAAACGAAAAGACTGGTCGCTATTTAAGAGAAGGTAAGTGGCAAATAATGATTCATGGTGAAAGTTATAAACCAATAGTTGCTGAAGCAGCAAAAAAATCTGCAGATAAAATATATAATAGAATTATGATCACACATCTTCTTATGGATGAAACAAAAGAGAATAGAGTAGGAGGAGCAGTAGGATTTAATATGAGAACTGGAGACTACTACGTTTTTAGAGCAAAAACAGTAATAGTTGCTGCGGGCGGAGCATCACATATATTTAAACCAAGAGCTGTGGGAGAAGGAATGGGTAGAACTTGGTACGCACCTTGGAGCAATGGCTCAGCTTATGCATTACCAATTGCTGTTGGTGCTAAAATGACTCAAATGGAAAATAGAATTGTATTATGTAGATTTAAAGATGGATATGGTCCAGTCGGAGCTTATTTCTTACACTTAAAGACTTATACCCAAAATGCCAACGGTGAAAATTATGAAAAAAAATGGTATGAACATACAAAAAAAATGGTCGGCGAATATATTGATCATCATCCAACACCTACTTGTTTACGAAATCATGCTTTTATTCAAGAGACAATGGCTGGTGGTGGACCAATTCATATGGTTACTACGGAAGCATTTCAAGATCCACATTTAGAAACAGTTGGATGGGAAAATTTCCTGGGAATGACAGTTGGACAGGCTGTTGTATGGGCATCTCAAAATATTGACCCTAAATACACAAATCCTGAACTTACTACATCGGAACCATATGTTATGGGTTCACATGCTACTTGCTCAGGAGCATGGGTGAGCGGCCCAGAAGATCTTTCGCCTCCAGAATATTTTTGGGGATATAATAGAATGTTAACTGTAGAAGGTCTTTTTGGAGCAGGTGACACAGTAGGAGGAAGTGCTCACAAATTCTCATCAGGATCATTTACAGAAGGAAGATTAGCAGCCAAAGCAGCTGTTAAATATATTGAGGATGAAAAAGCCAACGATATTAATGTAAGCGATAAACAATGTGAGGATTTTAAAGAGATTATTTATAAACCTTTAGAGAATTACACTGTTGGTAGAAATGAAATTACTGGAGGAACAGTATCTCCAAGTTATATTTCTCCAATACAGGGCCTTCAAAGACTTCAAAGGATCATGGATGAATATGTCGGCGGTATTGCCACCAATTACATGACTAATGCTAATATGCTTAAAAAAGGGTTGGAGTTATTAGAATGGCTACAAGAGGATTTAGAAAATGTTGGTGCTGAAGACTATCACCAGCTAATGCGTGCATGGGAGCTAAAACATCGGGCTTTGACTTCTCAGTGTGTAACAGAGCATACAATGTTTCGTGAAGAAACACGTTGGCCAGGTTACTATTACAGAGGAGATCATTTAAAATTAGATGACGAAAATTGGCATTGTTTAACGGTATCAAGAAGAGATCCTAAAACTGGTAAATTTACTCTAGAAAAAGTGCCTGTTTACCACATAGTAGATGAAAAAGAGAAAAAACAAGCTTCTTAAAATATAATATCAATTTAATGAGCATTATAGATAAGTCTGACGAAGAACTATTCAAAATTGCTGAGCCAATTTGGGCCAATTTAGTAAAGTCATCAAATATAAAAGACTATGGTGGTTTCACTAAAGATTTGTCTTCCCAGATGCTTTATGGGGCAAATGAGGTCGAGCTTGGCAAGCAATGGGCTAACAATGAACTTATATCGACATTGTCAGAAGGCTGTAAGGCTTTTGGCTGCATTAGAAGGGGTCTTTATATTACAATTTTGTACAAACAGACCAGCACCAAGATACCAGGAGAGTTCTTGGGACGACTCGTTTTAGGTGACGAAGGTAATGAAGTTAAAGTTTTTGGAGCCACAATCTTTTAAAATTTTTTTTAATTTATTAATAAAATTCTTGCAAAATTTATAATCTGGGTGTACTTGGCGTGTATGCTTAATAATTTTCAAAAAAATTTAAAATCATTTATTAAGCAATTTCAAAATTTTCAAACACTAATTAATGCTAAATCTGCTGTATATTTTGGTTTAGCTACTTACTGGCTAATAATATTATTTGGAACATTCACCAATATTTAATCATTTGATTGACATTAATATTTTAGAAGAATAGTTAGGATATATGGAATATTTCCTTCCAATAGCAGAAGTTTATGTAAACCTTCCATTAATTTTTATACTTAGTTTAGTTGTTGGAGTACTTTCAGGTTTGTTTGGAGTAGGTGGAGGTTTTTTGATGACACCATTTTTAATTTTTTTAGGAATACCACCTTCTTATGCAGTAGCAAATGAAGCAAATAATATTTTAGGAACATCGGTATCAGGCTCAACCACGCATTATTTAAAAGGCACTCTGGATTACAAAATGGGTTTTATGATTGTAATAGGGGGTGCAATTGGAACAATATTAGGAATTATAACTTTTTCTTATTTTAAAGATATTGGCAAAATTAATATCGTTATTTCATTGGCGTATATGTATATTTTAGCAATTATCGGAACTATAATGTTAGTTCAAGGAGTTAGTGAAATAGATAGAGCGAGAAGAAAAGTAGTAGTAAAGAAAAAACTTCATTCACATTATTGGATACATGGTCTTCCATTTAGAATGAGATTTAAAAAATCTAAATTATATGAAAGTATATTTACCCCAATCATTATTGGCCTTTTAGTTGGATTCCTTGCTGCAATAATGGGTATAGGGGGAGCATTTATTTTAGTCCCAGCAATGATTTATATCATTGGAATGCCTACAAAATTGGTTCCAGGAACATCATTGTTTGTAACAATTTTTGTAAGTGCAATTGTAACAGTTCTACACGCTTTTTATTATGGATCAATAGATCTAATGCTAGTTATGGTTTTAATACTTGGCTCTATCTTAGGAGTGCAGGTAGGTCAAAAATTAGGTGAAAGATTTGATAGTTCACAATTTAAAACAATTTTAGCAATTTTATTATTGTTGGTAGGAGTAGCAATTGCTTATGATGCATTTTTTGCTGAAAAAACAATTAGGGTGGTTTCTGAATCTAATGGAGGAAAGTCTTTAAGTGTGTTTGCAAAATTTATTAAAGATATTTCAATAAATGTTCCTGTACTCTATGGTATATTTTCTATTGGCTTAGCTCTTGTGCTTGGTGTAGGGGCAGCAATAATTAGAAAATTTATTTCAGATGCAAGAAAAAAATATAAACAAGCAATTAAATCTTAAGCACTTCTGAAAAGTTTTGTCATAATAAATTCTTTATGACCAAGTACTTCAGCACATGTTAATCTTCCACTGGCAGCGCGAACAGTAGTTTTAATTAGTTCATCCCCTGCTTGGTCCATATTCATTTCTCTTTTTAAGATTTTTGAAACATCTAAATCAATATGCTCTTTCATATTGATAGCAGTGCTAGGGTTACCTGTTAATTTAACAACAGGTTCAATTGCATTTCCAATAATATTACCCTGTCCAGTTGGAAATAGATGAATATTAAACCCTGCAGCAGCCTGCAAAGTCAAACATTCGCCCGCAGCTGATGAAGTGTCCATAAAATATAACCCAGGCCCATTTTTAGGCTCTTCAGCTGGTGTTAATACATCTATAAATTTTCTTGATCCAATTTTTTGAAAGTTACCAAATGCCTTTTCTTCAATTGTTGTAAGACCACCAGCTATATTACCTGCAGTTGGTTGACTTTCGGAAAGGTCATTAGTAGCTTCTTTAAGTATAAAGTCGTTATAATCACTCCAAGTTTTCATAAATTTTTCAGAAGCTTCTGGTGTAGCACCTCTAGTAGCGCACACTTTTTCAGCACCAGTTAACTCAGAAGTTTCCCCAAAGCAAAGATGAACTCCTAAAGGTTCTAATTTATCCATCAAATTACCAACAGCTGGATTAGCAGCCATACCTGAAGTCGTATCAGACTCTCCACACTTAACAGATATCCATAAATCACTTATAGGACATTCTTCTCTTTGTTTCTCTGAAGCCCATTGTGAAAATTCTTGGGCTTTTCTAGAAGCTTTCATTATAGTTTGAATATCTCCAGCACCTTCAATACTAAAACCTTCAACAGGTTTTCCAGTAGTTGCTATTGCATCAACTATTTTTTTAGTCCATTTAGGCTCTATACCTATAACTACACACGCAGCAACGTTTGGATTTTTTCCGGTTCCAATCATTGTGTCAAAAAATAATTCTAAGTCAGCTCCAAATTGAAGTCTGCCATAAGCATGAGGTATAGCAAAAGTTCCTTTTATATTATTTGCTACCGCTTCTGCACAGGCATTTGAAATATCATCTACAGGAAGAATAACTACATGATTTCTAGTTCCAACTCTTCCGTTTTCTCTTTTATAACCTAAAAAACTTTTTGGAATTTCCATGCTTTTACCACTTTTTAGTTTTTACATTATGAACATGAACATGCTCACCTTTTTTTATTGCCTTAACTACTTTTCCAATATCATTTCCGTATTTAATAATAGTATCTCCCTCTTTAAAATCATTCATAGCTATTTTATGACCTAGTGGAATCTCGTTTTTTGATTGAATTTGTACTGAACTGTCATTTTCCATTATCCAACAGTTGCAATCTTGATTTGGTGTAATTTTTTCAATAACAACAACACCCACATTGTCTTTTTCATCATGGATTATTATATCTGTATTTGCCATTGTGACGATTTCTTTGTTTGAAATTTTTAGCAATTTATATATGAATTGACCACTTTGACAATTAAAAAATTAATTTATTAAGGTCTTACATGACAAAAATGACAACCGAAGAAGCTTTTATAAAAGTTCTTCAAATGCATGGTATAGAACATTCGTTTGGAATTATTGGTTCTGCATTCATGCCCATTTCAGATTTATTTCCTAAAGCAGGAATTACTTTTTGGGATGTTGCACATGAAACTAATGGTGGACTAATTGCTGATGGGTATACAAGAGCAACTGGTAAAATGTCAATGGTTATTGCGCAGAATGGACCTGGAATTACTGGTTTAGTCACTCCGATTAAAACAGCATATTGGAATCATACTCCTTTACTTTTAGTAACACCTCAAGCAGCAAATAAAACAATGGGCCAAGGTGGTTTTCAAGAAGTAGAACAAATGAATTTATTTAAGGACATGGTTTGCTATCAAGAAGAAGTAAGAGACCCTTCAAGAATGGCTGAAGTTTTAAATAGAGTTATAGAAAAAGCAATTCGAGGATCTGCACCAGCACAAATAAATGTTCCACGAGATTATTGGACACAAGTTGTGGATATAGAATTACCACCAATTGTTAGATTTGAAAGACAAGGTGGAGGAAAAACAGCAATAGATAAAGCTGCTAAAATTTTATCAGAAGCAAAATTCCCAGTAATACTATCAGGAGCAGGAGTTGTTATTGGTAATGCAATTAAAGACTGTAAAAGACTTGCAGAGAAATTAGATGCTCCAGTATGTAATGGTTACCAGCATAATGATAGTTTTCCAGGTAGTCACCCTTTAGCCGTTGGTCCGCTTGGCTATAATGGTTCAAAAGCTGCGATGGAGCTCATTGCGAAAGCTGATGTTGTTTTAGCTTTAGGCACAAGACTAAATCCTTTTTCAACATTACCTGGATATGGAATTGATTATTGGCCAAAAAAAGCAACAATTATCCAAGTTGATATGAATCCAGATAGAATTGGATTAACTAAAAAAGTTACCGTGGGGATTTGTGGTGATGCAAAAATGGTTTCACAACAATTATTAGAAAAACTTTCCCCAACAGCTGGAGATAGTGGAAGAGAACATAGAAAAAATCTTATTCATCAAACAAAATCATCATGGTTACAAACTTTAACTAGCCTTGATCATGAGGATGATGATCCAGGTACAGTTTGGAATAAAGAAGCAAGAGAAAGAGATAAAGATAGAATGTCCCCAAGGCAAGCATGGAGAGCTATACAAGCAGGAATGCCTGATGATGTAATTATTTCTAGTGATATTGGAAATAACTGTGCAATTGGAAATGCTTATCCAACTTTTGAAAAAGGAAGAAAATATTTGGCACCAGGATTATTCGGACCTTGTGGTTATGGGTTTCCATCAATACTTGGTGCAAAAATTGGATGTCCAGATACACCAGTTATAGGATTTGCTGGTGATGGAGCTTTTGGAATTAGCATGAACGAAATGAGCTCTTGTGCAAGAGAAGATTGGCCTGCAATTTCAATGGTAATATTTAGAAATTATCAGTGGGGAGCTGAAAAAAGGAATTCAATTTTATGGTTTGATGATAATTTTGTTGGAACCGAACTAGATCCAGAATTAAGTTACTCTAAAGTTGCAATAGCATGTGGTTTAAAAGGTGTTACAGTTAAAACAATGGAGGAAACGACTAAAGCTATAAAGCAATCATGCGAAGATCAAAAAAAAGGAGTAACAACATTTATTGAGGTAATTTTAAATCAGGAGTTAGGTGAACCATTTAGAAGAGATGCAATGAAAAAACCTGTCAAGGTTGCTGGAATAAACAAAGGTGATATGAAGCCTCAAAAATCTCTTGTTAATTAAGTTATATTTTAAGTAATTTTTTTAAACTGTGTCTAAATTTAATTTAGAAAATGATAATGGGTGCGGTTGGCTCAATCAACTTCCAAAAAGAATTGAAATTAAAACTTTAAATAAAGATTTAACATCTGATTATTTAATAATAGGAGCTGGATATACAGGCTTATCTACAGCAAGAAAACTATCAGAAATTGATAATAGTAAAAAAATAATAATAATCGATGCTCAATTGGCTGGAGAAGGTGGTAGTAGTAGAAATTCAGGATATCTAGTTGATACAACTTTAAATGATGGTTTTACCTCAAACAAAGATATTAAAAATTATAAAAAAAAAGTAAAAATTTATAATCTAGGAATAGAAGCAGTTAAAAGATATGTTAAAGAATATCAAGTTGATTGTGACTGGAATA
This sequence comes from uncultured Pelagibacteraceae bacterium, assembly GCA_902604785.1. Taxonomy (GTDB): domain Bacteria; phylum Pseudomonadota; class Alphaproteobacteria; order Pelagibacterales; family Pelagibacteraceae; genus Pelagibacter. The sequence continues at coordinate 30,166 of CACLAC010000008.1, read as the reverse complement.
ATAGTGGAAAATATTTTGCATCATCAAAATTAGAAGATGAAGAAAAAGCTAAATCATTTAGCAATTTATTAACAAATTTAAATTTTGGTAATAAAATTTTATACAAAGAAGATCTAAAAAAAAATCTGGGCACATATTTTTACAGTATTGGAGTTTATACAAATGGAGGAATACTTCTTAATCCAGCAAAATTAGTTCGATCAATGATTGATACTTTACCAGAAAATATTGAGTTATTTGAAAATACACAATTATTTAATTGGAAAGCGAGAAATCATAAAATTGAATGTCAATTTAAAAATAATAAAATCATTACTAATAAAATAATTTTTTGTAATAATGGATTTTTAAGATCTTTAAACATTAAAAAAAATTATAGTTTTCCAATTACTTTAACTGCAAGCATGACAAGACCATTAAGTGATAAAGAATTTCAATCTATAGGCTCCCCTTTAGAATGGGGAGTGCTACCTATAAGACCTATGGGAGCAACTATAAGATTAACAAAAGATAGAAGAATATTGATAAGAAACACTGCAGAAATTCGAAATCCTAATTTGATGAATGAGAATGATTTAAGCAAAAGAGTAAAATTACATAATTCAGGAATCAAGAAAAGATTTCCAAATTTACCTGATAATTTGATTGAAGATAGCTGGTCAGGTATAGTTTGTAGAAGTGGCAATAGTTCTCAAATTTTTGAAAAAATTGATAAAAATATATATGTAGCTGGCTGTTATAATGGTTCAGGAATAGGTGTTGGAACATTATTTGGAGAACAAATAGCAATTATGGCATCAAATCAGCAATCAGATGAAATTTCTATTATAGATGAAAGAAAAAAACCTAATTGGTTGCCACCGCAACCCTTTTTAAATGTTGGAATATACACTAGACTAGCTTATGAAAGATTTAAAGCAAGGTCTGAAACTTAAATGAAAAAAATTTTAGTCATTGGTGGTGGCGCAATGGGATCAGCATTTACAATTCCTTGTCTAGAAAATAAAAACAAAGTTACAATAACAGAACCTTATAGCAAAAATTTTATCAAGGAACTTTCTTCAAAAAATAAATTTCATTCAAGTTTACAGATTAATCTACCAACAAGTTTAAAATTTAGAAAATTCTCTATGGATTTATTGAGAGAAAAATTTGATTTAATTGTAATTGCTTTAAGTCTTTCAGGTATTGATTTTATTGGCAAACAATTAAAAAAATTAAAATTAAAAACCCCAATATTAATACTTACAAAAGGATTAAAATACGAAAAAAAAAATAATAAAATTTTAACAATTTCAGAACAATTAAAAAATAACTATAACGGAGCGAATATTTCTGTTTTAAAAGGTCCTTGTTTAGCTAAGGAATTGGCGAGAAAAAAACATACTAGCGTTATAGTAGCTAGTAAAAATATTAAAATTGCCAAATGGATAGGAAAGATGATTTCTACTAAATATTATATTATAGAATTTTCTAAGGATATTATAGGTGTAGAAGTATGTTCTGCCATAAAAAATATTTATGCAATGATAATTGGATCGGGTCAAAGTTTAAATACATCTTCAAGTTTATTTCAAAAATCAATAATAGAAATGAAATATTTAACTAAATACTTTAAAGGAAAAGAGCTAACAACCTTAGGACTTGCGGGGGTTGGTGATTTATATGTAAGTGCGGCAGGGGGCAGAAATAGCAAAATGGGAAGTTATTTAGGAAAAGGATTTACATTTAAAAATGCAAAAAAAAAATTTATGCCAAAAGATACAGTGGAAGGAGAGCAACTTGTTAGAGAGATTGCACCGTTTATATTAAAAAAGATTAATAAGAAAAAAGTTCCTTTAATGATCAAGTTATTTAGAACGATTATAAATAATAAAAAACTTACTATTAAATAGTAATCTTTTTATTTAAAAATCTATATGTCAACCAGAAGTAGAATTAGGTATGCATTTAAGTTCTAACTGATAATCGTTATCAAATACTTTAATAATTTAAAAAAAAAACATAAAATAAGAATTAATTTTAAGTAAGGGGGAAAAATGAAAATATTTAAAATAATATTAATGATTGCTATTGCAAATCTATTTGCATTAAGCAATGCAATTTCTGGAAATTATAAAGGACCAGATTTAAGTGGGGAGAAAGTTGTAATCTCTGGACCTTGGTTAGCACCTCAAGATGAGCAGTTTAGAAAAGTCATCAAAGCATTTACAGATGCAACAGGTGCAACTGTTGAATATGGAGGATCAGATAGCTTTGAACAACAGATAATAATTGATGTTAAAGCTGGAAGTCCACCTAATTTAGCAATATTTCCACAACCTGGTTTAGCTGCAAACGTAGCTGCGCTTGGAGGATTAACTCCGCTAGGTAATGATATGAAAAATTGGGTTTTAAAAAATTATGCTGCTGGTCAGTCTTGGGTTGATCTAGGAACTTATCCAGACAAAAATGGTAAAAAAGATTTTTTTGGTTTTTTTTACAGAGTGAATGTTAAAAGCTTAGTTTGGTATTCTCCAGATAATTTTTCAGACAATGGTTATAAAGTTCCAAAAACAATGGAAGAACTGATATCTCTAACAGAAAAAATGGCTTCAGACGGTAATACACCTTGGTGTATTGGATTAGGATCTGGTGATGCAACAGGATGGCCTGCAACAGACTGGATGGAAGATATAATGTTAAGAACACATAAACCTGCAGTTTATGATCAATGGGTTACTAATGAAATGCCATTCAATGATAAAAGAGTTATTGAAGCAATGGACTTTTTTGGATCATTTGCTAAAAATGATAAGTACGTATCTGGTGGATCAAAAGCAGTTGCAACAACTGACTTTAGAGATTCTCCAAAAGGTTTATTTTCATCTCCACCGAAGTGTATGATGCATAGACAAGCAAGTTTTATACCTGCTTTCTTTCCTGAAGGCGTAAAAGCTGGACAAGACTATGATTTCTTTTATTTTCCATCATACTCTACGAAAGATTTAGGAAATCCAGTTTTGGGTGGAGGAACATTGTTTGCAATTACTAAAGACAGTAAAGCTACAAGAGAATTTTTGAATTATTTAGGACATCCTCAGTCTAATGAAATTTGGATGGCTATAGATGGTTCTGGATTCTTAAATCCAAACAAACTTATTGATTTAAGCAAACACTCAAGCGATACTTTTAGAGGTTTAAATCAAATTCTTCTTAATGCTACTACGTTTAGATTCGATGGTTCTGACTTAATGCCAGGTGCAATCGGCGCAGGATCCTTCTGGACTGGTATGGTAGATTATACTAGTGGAAAATCTGCAAAAGAAGTAGCAGATAAAATCCAAGCTAGTTGGGATGCAATAAAATAAATATTTAATTCAGGCGAACTAAAATTAATTAGTTCGCCTGTTTACCTTTTTTTTATTTGTGACCACAACATCTTTCTTTCTTTATGTATTTTTAGGAATAGTTGTATGTTTTTCATATTTTCATTTATCCAATTTAGCTTTAGATTTTTTTTCAGAAAAAAATTCTAATAACTTTTCAAAAAAATCAGTTCTAAGACCTTATATTTTTATTGCACCAGCGTTTATAATTTTAGTAATATTTATTCTTTACCCAGTAGTTGAAACTTTAAGATTAAGTTTTTTTAATAAAACTGGTTTTGAATTTGTAGGAATAAAGAATTATGTTTGGGCAGCAAAAGATCCTGAGTTTAAGAGAGCTATATTAAATAATTTAGGATGGTTATTAGTTGTTCCTACATTAAGCGCATTTTTTGGCTTAGTTATTGCATATTTGGCTGATAAGTTGTGGTGGGGAACAATAGCAAAATCAATTATTTTTATGCCAATGGCTATCTCGTTTGTAGGAGCAGGAGTCATATGGAAATTTGTATACGATTATAGAGGCCCAGGCGATGATCAAATTGGATTTTTAAATGCAGTAGTTGTTTCTTTGGGTTTTGAACCACAAGCTTGGATGACTATTCCGATTTGGAATAATTTATTTTTAATGGCAATAATGATTTGGATACAAACAGGTCTTGCTATGGTTATTTTTAGTGCTGCACTTAGAGGTATTCCAAAAGAAATGATAGAAGCCGCAAGAATAGATGGGGCAAGTGAATTTAAAATTTTCACTTCAATAATTATTCCATATTTAGAAAAAACAATTTTAGTAATATGGACTATTATCACTATCTTAGTATTAAAAATATTTGACATTATTTTAGCTATGACAAATGGACAATGGAATACAGAGGTGCTCGCGAATTTAATGTATGACTGGATGTTTAGAGGTGGTGGAGATTCAGGAAGAGGAAGTTTAATGGCTATAGTTATAATGATCGGAGTAATACCTATAATGATTTGGAACATTCGAAGACACAAAGAGGACGAAAAATCATAATGAATAAAAATATTTTAACAAAAATAATAATTAATTTATTGCTTCTGCTCTTTGTTGTTGTGTGGGTTCTGCCTACTTTTGGATTATTTGTAAGTTCATTTAGAGATAAAGATTTGTTAGCAACAAGTGGATGGTGGACCACATTTAACACAAATGAAGTGAACGAAATTTATAGAACAAAAACTTTTGAAGATCAAATTGAAGAAAACGGAAAATTTTTCATTAAAGGAAATCTATTAGTTAAAAATTCTGGAAAAAAGGTAATTAGTTATGGAATTACATCTAAAGAAATGAATAAATATAAAATTAATGAGAAAGCAATACTTAAAAATAAAAGTGAAATTGAAATAAGTGAAAATGGCGAATATGTCTGGAAATCAGATGAACCATTCAAACATGAGAGAGGAAAAAGAATATTTATCACAGCTTTAAGTCCACCAAAATTTACTTTAGATAATTATAAAGAAGTTTTATTTAAAGAAGGTATCGGCCAAGCTTTTTTAAATACACTCACTGTTGCAATTCCCTCTACTATTATACCATTAATAATATGTTCATTTTTTGCATATGCATTGTCTTGGATGAAGTTTTGGGGAAGAGATACTTTGTTTGCACTTATTGTTGCCTCTTTAGTCGTTCCATTACAAATGTGTTTAATACCTTTGTTAAGTATTTATAATGATGTGGGTGCTTTATTTAATATTGGTGCAAAATCTTATCCTGGGGTATGGATGGCCCACACAGGCTTTGGTTTAGCATCAACAACTTTTTTGTTAAGAAATTTTATAAAATCTTTGCCTAATGAGATGATCGAAGCTGCGAGAGTAGATGGAGCAACTCATTATGATATATTTCTAAGAATTATTATACCTTTATCAGTACCTGCATTTGCATCTGTTTTTATCTTACAATTTTTATGGGTATGGAATGATTTATTGGTAGGATTAATTTTCTTAGATCAAGTACCAAGCGAAATTATTTTAACAGCTAAACTAAGGGAGTTATTGGGATCAAGAGGAGAAAATTGGGAAATATTGACTACCGGCGCTTTTGTATCTATGACTGTACCTTTATTTATATTCTTTGCTTTACAAAGGTATTTTATTAGAGGTTTAGTGGCTGGATCAGTGAAAGGATAAATTGTTATGAATAAGATTGTTTTAATTGGAGCAGGAAGTACTCAGTTTGGACTAGGAACAATTGGCGATATATTTAAGTCAAAAGTTTTAGAAGGGTCAACAATTGTTCTTCATGATATTAATCCAGACTCTTTAGAAAATACAAAAAAAATTTCAGAAAAATATAAAGAAGAACTAAATGTTAAATGTAATATTTTAGCCACAACAAATCTTCAAGAGGCTCTTAAAAATGCCAACTTTTGTATAATTTCAATAGAGGCGGGTGATAGATTTAAACTTTGGGACCAAGATTGGCAAATTCCTTTAGATTTTGGACTTAAACAAATAATGGGAGAGAATGGTGGTCCAGGAGGATTGTTTCACAGCCTAAGGATAGCACCAGAAATAGTTAAGATTTGTGATGAAATTGTTAAAGTTTGTCCAGACGCATTTGTATTTAATTATTCAAATCCTATGCAAAGAGTTTGTCATTCAGTTACGACAAAATATCCCGATCTTAAATTTACAGGTCTTTGTCACGAAATAGCTTCTATGGAAAGACAATTACCAACATTAATGGAGACAGACTATTCAAATATTGAAATAAAAGCAGGTGGTTTAAACCATTTTAGTATTTTAATAGATGTTAAGTATAAAGACACTCAAAAAGATGGATATCCAATTATAAGAAAAAAATTTAAAGAATATTATTCAACTTTAGTAAACGATCATGAGGGTTTTTTATCAGAACCTGGGGCAGAGAGAGGTTTGTTTTTTAATCTATATGAAAAATATAATTTTTTACCAATAACTACAGATAGCCACTTAGGAGAATATATTCAATGGGCTCATAAAGTTGTAGATCAAGAAGCAATTAATCATTTTTATAATAATTATAAAAAAAAATGTATGACTTATTATGAAAATGTTTCTTACTCATCTTTTTTTGATAAAAATAATAAAGAAATGAATGAGAGGATTGTTCCCATCATTGAAGCAATTATAGAAGATAGCAATATCGAAGAAGAAGCTGTTAATATTCCAAATAAAAAATTTATTGATAAAGTTCCAGATAATATAGTTGTAGAAGTGCCTGGCATTTTAAATAAAAATGGTGTCACTGGTGTGAAACTTGAAAATTATCCATCTTCATTTGGAACATTATTAAACAATCAATCTGGAGTAATTGAGTTAACTACAGAAGCAGTACTAAAAAAATCAAAGCAAAGCGCTTATTTAGCTTTATTAGCCGATCCGGTAGTTGATGATGCTGTTGCAGCAGAAAAACTATTAAACAAAATGTTAGAAACTCAAAAGGACTATTTAGGCTACTTAAATTAAAAAAAAGTATTTGTGTCAAATATTAGTATAAACAAAATAAACAAATTTTTTGGCAATGTTCATGTCATAAAAGATGTATCTTTAGATATAAAAAGTGAATCATTTACTGTTTTGGTTGGACCTAGTGGATGTGGAAAATCTACAATGTTAAGAATGATAGCAGGTTTGGAAGAAATTAACTCAGGATCAATTTCTATTGACGATCAAATTGTAAACAATTTACCACCTAAAGAAAGAAACATAGCAATGGTTTTTCAATCATATGCTTTATATCCTCATATGACTGTTTTTGATAATATGGCTTTTGGTTTAAAATTAGAAAAAAGATCAAAAGAAGAAATTAATGAAAGAGTAAATGAAGCTGCAAAAATTTTACAAATAGAAAATTTTCTACAAAGAAAACCCAAGCAGCTTTCAGGCGGACAACGACAAAGAGTTGCAATTGGTAGGGCAATTACAAGAAAACCAAAAGTTTTTCTTTTTGACGAACCTTTGTCTAATTTAGATGCAGCTTTAAGAGTACAAATGAGAGTGGAATTAGCAAAATTGCATGATCAATTAAATGCAACAATGATATATGTAACTCACGACCAGACTGAAGCAATGACTTTAGCCGATGATATTGTTGTGCTCGATCAAGGCATAGTATCTCAAAAAGGATCTCCAATGGATTTATATAACTTTCCAAATAATATATTTGTTGGTGGTTTTATTGGATCTCCTAAAATGAATTTTATAGATAGTAAAATTCTAAGTAATAACAACAATAATACAGAAGTAGATCTAATGGGCTCTGCAAAAATAAATATATCAAAAATATCTAAAACCTCATCAGTTGGAGAGAGTATTAAAATTGGAGTCAGACCTGAGCATTTAACAATAAATCAAAATGCAGAAGCTAACTGGGAAGGTAAAGTATTTGTTGTTGAAAAACTTGGTTCGGGAACATTTCTGTATATTGATAAAGATGGTGAACCTTTAGTAGTACAAACAGAAGGTGATACAGATATTAAAGTGGGAGACAAAGTTAAAGTTGGCTTTAACTCAGCACGATGCCACATATTTGATAAAGAAGGAAAGGCTTTTAATTAAGTTAATTTTAATAGATGATAGTAGTTTCTGGGGAAAATCTCTTAGACGTATTTAAGGTTAAAAATAATAATTATAATTTTGTTAATGGAGGCGCTGGATACAATACCGCTCTTGCATTGGGCAGGTTTAAATCTAAAATATATTATCTCTCAAACATATCTAATGATTTCTTTGGAAAAAAAATTTATAAAGAGTTAAAAAAAAATAATATAAATACAAAATTTATAACAAAGTCTAATCATTCAACTTCTCTAGCAATTGTAAATCAAGGCAAAAAAACTGAATATAGTTTTTATTTAAAAAATACAGCTTTTAGATATATAAAAAATCATAAAATTTTGAAATTAAAAAAAAATAAAGTTAAATTATGTTATTTCACTTGTCTTTCAATTTTTTTAGATCCAGTTGCAAAAAAAAATATAGAAATTGCAAAAAAAGTTCATACAAATTCAATTGTATTCATTGATCCAAATATAAGAAAAAACATAATAGATAGTAAAAAAAAGTTTATTAATATTTTTAAAACTTATATGAAATACTCATCTTTAATTAAACTATCCAATGAAGATCTTGCATATCTTAAAAACAATAAATCTGCAAAAAATACAATCTCATATTGGATTTCAAAATATAATTTATCTGCAGTAATTTTAACAAAAGGTAAAAATGGAGCTACCGTTTATACAAAAAGATTTTCAGTTTCTAAAAATTCAATAAAAGTAAAAGTCAAAGATACCGTAGGCGCTGGAGATGTTTTTAGCGCAGGAATAATTAGATATCTAGAAAAGAAAAATTTATTAGATGTTAAAAAAATAAAAAATTTATCAAAAAACAATTGGTTAAGTGCTTTAGAATATGCAAATTTGGTTGCAGCTAAAAGCTGCACAAGAGAAGGATGCAACCCTTATAATATTAATTTGGTATAGAATTTTTTTTAATCAATTCTCCAAAAAAATAATATGACTTCTTTGGAATTCTTTTTAAAGTTTTAAAGTCTACATGAACAATACCAAATCTTTTTCCATATCCTAGAGCCCATTCAAAATTATCTAGAAAAGACCAAACAAAATAACTTTTTATTTTTGCACCATTTTTAATAGCTTTATGAACTGCTTTTAAATATTTTTTTAAAAAATTTATCCTTTTCAAATCTAATATTTTACCATTGTTATTAACATTGTCTGAGAAAGAGCATCCGTTTTCAGTTAAATGAATATTTGGATTGTTGTATCTATTTTTTAACTCCATTATTTGACGGTAGTATGCATCAGGTACAATTTCCCAGTTCATTGTAGTTAAATTTTTATTTATATTTATTTTTTTTGATAATTCTTTTAAACTAACACTTCTTGCTCCTAATAAATTTTTTTTATCAGATATAACTCTTATATGCTGATAGTGATTGAGCCCTATAAAATCATTTTTTTGTTTTATTATTTTCATATCATTTTTTTTGATCAAATTTTGAATTTTTTTTTCTATAATTTTTGGATAACTTCCTAAATACATTGGATCTGCATATGCGCGATTCCAAAATGTATCATAAGTAATTTTAGCGTTTATATCCTTACTATCATTTGAAAATGCTAAGCAAGGAGCCATATTAAGTGTGCAACCAACCTTTATATTCGAAGATACTGATTTTATTGATTTAAATGCAAACCCATGGGCAAGATTGATGTTATGTATACAAGATAAATATTTATTTTTATTCTTTAAACCAGGAGCCATATATCCATCTAAGTATCCAAAAGTAGAAAAAACAGCTGGTTCATTTAGAGTAATAAAATTTTTACATCTATCACCAAATTTTTTTGCAATTAGGTATGAATAATCGGAAAAGTATTTTGTAATTTCTCTATTAGACCAACCTCCCAAGTTTTGAATTTTTTGAGGTAAATCCCAATGATATAACGTAATAAAAGGTTTAATATTTTTTTTTAATAGTTCATCTAATAATTTGGAATAAAAATCTATACCTTTTTTATTAAATTTTCCTTTACCATTAGGAAAAATTCTTGGCCATGATATAGAAAATCTGTATGCTTTGAGTTTAATATTGTTCATTAAAGCAACATCCTCTTTATACCTATTATAATGGTCGGTTGCTATATCAGCATTTTGATTTTTAAAAACTTTTCCTTTAGTGTGTGAGAAAGTATCCCATATACTTTTACCCTTTCCATCAATTTTAGATGCTCCTTCAATTTGATAACTTGATGTTGCAGCTCCCCAAATGAAATTATCAGGAAATTTATTAGACATACTTATCTAAAATACATATCATTAATATTTAAAAATTAATATTAATTTCAATAATATTAAATTATGAAAGTTAATTGGAATTATCCAAATATTATTTGGAGTGGTGAAAATAGAATAAAAGACCTTTCCTTAGCTTGTTCAGAGCTAAGTATACAAAAGCCTTTATTTGTAACAGATAAAGATTTAATCAATTTAAAAATGGTTAAAAATGTAATTAATGAATTAAAAAATAATTTAAATGATATAAAAATATTTTCAGATTTTTCTGGTAACCCAATTGGAGAAAATGTCGACGATGGAGTAAAAATTTTTAATGAATTTAAATGTGATGGTGTAATAGCTTTTGGAGGAGGTAGTGGACTAGATGTTGGAAAGGCAATAGCTTTTATGTCAGGTCAATCAAGACCTATATGGGATTTTGAAGATATTGGGGATTATTGGAAAAGAGCTGATGAAAGAAATATACCTCCAATAATTGCTGTTCCTACAACAGCCGGTACAGGCTCTGAAACTGGTAGAGCTTCAGCTATAATCAACAAGGAAACTGGAATAAAAAAAATAATTTTTCATCCTAAATTTTTACCTTCTATTGTAATTTTAGATCCAGTATTGACTGTTGATCTTTCGCCAAGACTTACTGGCGCAACAGGAATGGATGCGCTAGCTCATAATTTAGAAGCCTTTTGTGCGCCAGGTTTTCATCCAATGGCTGATGGAATTGCTATTGAAGGAATGAAGTTAATAAAAAAATCTTTATTACCTGCGTTTAAAAATGGAAAAGATTTAGAGGCGAGAAGGGACTTGTTAGCAGCTGCTAGCATGGGTTCTACAGCTTTTCAAAAAGGACTAGGCGCAATTCATTCGTTAAGCCATCCAGTTAATTCTCAATTTAATATTCATCACGGATTATCAAATGCAATTTTTATGCCTTATGTATTAACTTTTAACAAAAGTTTAATTGAAAATAGAATAATATCTATATGCGATTATCTTAACTTGGATAAAAATTTTGATAGTTTTTTGAATTGGATTTTGGATTTGAGAAAAGAACTTAATATTCCCCATAAACTTTCCGATGTCATTGAAACAAGCAAAATTGATATAGATAAACTATCGAAAATGGCATTAGAAGATCCTTCAACCTCAACTAATCCTAAAAAAATGACAATTGACGATATAAAGATTTTATATAATTATAGTATTTCTGGAAAGTTATTTTAATGAAACATTTAAATTTATTAATCGTAGAAGGAAATTTACAAACAGAAAATAATAATTTTACCAACTCTGGTATTCAAACACATTCTGAAAGTCTAAAAGAAAGTCTTTCATATTATACAACAGATTTAAATATAGATGTATTTAATCCCTGTTCTGAAAAGAGTTTTGATAAAATAATACCAAATTTAAAAAAGTATGATGGATTAATTTGGGGAGGAAGTAGTTTAAATATTTATAATGATTGCATAGAAATAAAACGACAAATTTCTTTTATGAAAGAGTGTTTTAAGCATATAAAAAAAATTTTGGCAATATGTTGGGGTATGCAAGTTGCTGTTACAGCGGCAGGAGGAGAAGTAAAAAAGTCAACCAATGGTGCCCATATTGGTATTGCAAATGATATAGAAATTAATGAAAATGGTTTAAATCATCCTCTATATAAATCAAAAAATAAAAAATTTAATTCTCCTGCATTTAATTTTGACGAAGTTGTAAAATTGCCTGAAGGAGCTATTCATTTAGCGTCAAATAAAATCAATAAAGTACAAAGTATACATTTTAAATCAGGTGTAAGTGATATTTGGGGATTACAATATCATCCTGAAATCACATATCATAAAATGATTACTTTGATTAATTTTAGAAAAGATAAATTAATAAATAACAGAAAATGTTTTAACAACGAAAAAGAAATTCAAAATCATATAAAATTTATTGAAGATGAAATAAAAAGATCAGCAAAAGATTCAAGAATGCTAGAATTAAAAAATTGGCTTGATTATTTAAAGGCAGCTTAATTAAAATAATCCTTCTATATTACCTTCATCATTAATTTTAATTGAATCTGCGGCTGGCACTCTAGGTAAGCCTGGCATTGTCATTATCTCTCCACAAACTACAACGATAAACTCAGCTCCTGAAGAAAGTCTAATTTCTCTAACAGGTAAAACGTGACCTGTAGGAGCGCCTTTTAAACTTGGATCAGTAGAAAAACTATACTGGGTTTTAGCAACGCAAATTGGAAGATTGCCGTATCCTTTTGACTCAAAATCTTTTAATTGACTTCTTATTTTTGTGTCGGCAACCACTTCACTTGCATGATAAATTTCTCGTGCAATAGTTTCAATTTTTTTAAATAATGGAATTTTATCTTCATATAAAAATTTAAAAGTACTGCTGCTTTTTTCACATATATCAACAACTGTATTTGCCAAATCTTTTGTTCCTTCGCCACCATTAGACCAATGAGTGCATAATGAAATGTTAACTCCAAGGTTTTTACAAAAATCCATAATAAAATTAACTTCTTTGTCAGTGTCAGTCACAAAATGATTTATAGCAACAGCTACTGGTAACCCAAATTTTCTAACATTATTAATATGTCTTTCTAGATTAACTATACCTTTTTTTAAAGCTTCTAAATTTTCGTTTTTTAATTCATCTTTAAGAACACCACCGTGCATTTTTAGTGCTCTAATAGTTGCAACAATCACTACACAGTCTGGCTTTAGGTCTGATTTTCTACATTTAATATTAATAAATTTTTCAGCTCCTAAATCAGCTCCAAATCCCGCTTCAGTGATAACATAATCGGATAGTTTTAATGCAGTTTTGGTTGCAATAACTGAATTACATCCATGAGCAATATTTGCAAATGGACCACCATGAATTATTGCTGGATTATTTTCTAAAGTTTGAGTTACATTTGGTCTAATAGCATCTTTTAAAAGAACCGTCATTGGACCTTGTGCATTTAGATCTTTTGCAAAAATTGGTTTTTTATCTCTAGTATATCCTATAGTAATATTTCCAATTCTATTTTCTAAATCTTTTAAATCTTTTGCTAAGCAAAAAATAGCCATTATTTCAGAAGCAACTGTAATATCAAAACCATCTTGTCTAGGATATCCATTTGCAATACCACCTAGATCAACAACTATAGATCTTAAAGATCTATCATTCATATCCATAACTCTTTTCCAAGCAATTCTTCTAACATCAATATTTAAATTATTTCCCCAGTAAATATGATTATCAATTAAAGCAGACAGTAAGTTGTGAGCAGAAGTAATTGCATGAAAATCGCCTGTAAAATGTAAATTAATTTGTTCCATTGGAACTACTTGAGCATAACCACCTCCAGCCGCTCCACCTTTCATTCCAAAAGAAGGTCCTAAGCTCGGTTCTCTTAAACATACAATTGATTTTTTTCCAATTTTATTTAATCCATCACATAGACCAACTGAAGTAGTGGTTTTTCCTTCCCCAGCAGGTGTAGGTGTTATAGCTGTAACTAAAATTAATTTTCCATTTTTTTTATTTTTTAAAGACTCTAAATATTCAGTTTTAATTTTTGCAATATATCTTCCCATAGGACTATAAACTTCAGCTTTGTCTGGGACATTAATACCATCCAGAATTTCCTGGATGGGTTTCATTTTTGCTTCTCTTGCTATTTCAATATCAGTTTTAGCCATAATTTTTTATAAAAAAAGTTTAGCTGTTGAGGCGAATATCTATACTTTTTTGGATAGTTTTTAAACATCTAAAAAATATATATAAAAAAAACAATAAAAAATTATCTTTAATACTGTAAAAAATGGCTATGCAAAAATATTCAGTATTCAGCCTAATAAAAAATGCTTTTAAAGGCCATAAAGAATGGGAAGTTGCGTGGAAAGACCCAACACCTAAAGCAGAGTACGATGTTATAATTATCGGAGGTGGGGGCCATGGTTTGGCTACAGCATACTATTTAGCAAAAGAACATAATATTTCAAAAGTTGCCATTATAGAAAAAGGTTGGATAGGCGGAGGTAATGTTGGAAGAAATACAACAATAATAAGATCAAACTACATGCATGATGAAAATGGTCTCTTTAGTGAATTTGGAATGAATTTGTGGAGAAATATGAGTCTGGATTTAAATTTTAACGTTATGTTTTCTCCAAGAGGAATAATTAACCTTGCGCATTCTGATGCGCAAATGAATGCATATTCTAGAAGAGGAAATTCAATGCGTTTAAACGGAATTGATGCAGTTCTTTTAAATAGAGAAGAAGTTAGAAAAATTATACCTATGGCAGATTTTTCTGAAAATGTAAGATTTCCAATATTTGGCGGGCTTATGCAACCAAGTGCAGGAACAGCAAGGCATGATGCGGTTGCTTGGGGTTATGCACGTCAAGCTGATGCGATGGGAGTTGATATTATTCAAAATTGTGAAGTAACAGGGTTTGATGTTTCGAATGGAAAAATTTTAGGAATAAGAACGTCAAAAGGTGATATTAAAGCGAAAAAAATTGGTCTTTGTGTTGCTGGAAGTACAAATATTTTAGCTGAGAAGCTAAACATGACATTGCCTATAGAAACACATCTTTTACAGGCATGTGTTTCAGAACCAATTAAACCAATCTTGGACAATGTTGTTACATTTGGAGCTGGACATTTTTATTGTAGCCAATCTGACAAAGGTGAAATGGTTATGGGTGGGGACCTAGATGGATACAATAGTTATGCTCAAAGAGGTAATCTTCCAACTTTACAACATGTATTAACTGAAGGAATAGCAATGTTTCCGTTTCTAAGTAAATTAAAAATGCTTAGAACATGGGGTGGAATTATGGATATGTCTATGGATGGATCACCTATTATTGATAAGACGCATATTGAAGGGTTATATTTAAATTGTGGTTGGTGTTATGGAGGATTTAAAGCGACCCCTGCATCTGGATGGACTTTTGCTCACACTATAGCACAAGATAGACCTCATGAATTAAATGAAGGTTATAGTTTAAATAGATTTAGAACTGGACATTTAATCGACGAAAAAGGTCTTGGAACAAAAACTTGGATCTCTTAAATGTTACATATTAAATGCCCTCATTGTGGATTAAGATCTCAAAATGAATTTTCATATGGTGGTGATGCATCAGTTAAAAGACCAGAATTAAACAAAGAAGTCTCAGATCAAGATTGGGATAATTTTGTTTATTTACGAAAAAGTCAAAGAGGAAAACATTTAGAATTGTGGCAACACATTTCTGGATGTAGACAATGGATTAAAGTTGAAAGGGATACTTTTACCCACGAAATTTTCAAAACATTAAAAGCAAACGAAGAAGTATAAAGATGTCAGAAAACTTTAGAATAGAGAAGGGTGGATTAATAAATAGGAATAAAAAAATCTCATTTAAGTTTAATGGTAAAAAATATTTTGGCTTTGAGGGAGATACTTTAGCTTCAGCTTTAATAGCAAATGGAGTTCATTTGGTTGGTAGAAGTTTTAAATATCATAGGCCCAGAGGTTTTTTTGGAGCAGGTGTAGATGAACCTTATGCAATAGTTCAAATGAATAGAAATAATGAAGTTGACCCCAATGTAAGAGCAACAGAACAAGAGTTATTTGAAGGTTTGGAAGCAAAAAGTGTAAATTGTTGGCCAAATGTAGATTTTGATATTGGTGCAATAAATAATTTTTTAGGCAAATTTTTTCCTGCAGGTTTTTACTATAAAACTTTTATGTGGCCCAGAAGCTTTTGGTATAAGGTTTATGAGCCAATTATTAGAAAAGCCGCAGGTTTTGGAGCTGCATCAATTAAACATGATAAAGAAAGATACGAGCATAAATATGAATATTGCGATTTATTAATAACAGGATCAGGTCCTTCTGGTTTAGCAAGTGCCTATGCTGCTGCTCAAAATGGAGCAAAAGTAATTTTAGCTGAAGATAAATCTAGATTTGGCGGAAGTCTTCTTACTAGTGAAGTAACAATTGGAAATCAAAGCGGACAAGAATGGGCAGAAAAAATAATATCTGAACTTAAGTCAATGCCAAATGTAATTGTGAAAAATAGATCTCAAGTTTTTGGTTATTATGATCATAACATGCTTGTTATGTCTGAAAGAGTTAGTGATCATTTACCTAAAACAGAAAAATATATTCCTAAGCAGAGACTTTGGTACATACGAGCAAAAGAAGTTATTATATCATCCGGATCAATAGAAAGACCTTTGGTTTTTGGAAATAATGATACCCCAGGTGTTATGCTTTCTTCAGCAGCAAAAGAATACTTAAAAATTTATGGAGTTTTAGTTGGGAAAAAACCCTTAGTATTTACAAATAATGATAGCGGTTATGAAACTGCTATAGAATTTAAAAAAAATGGAGTAGATCCTATCGTTTTAGATACAAGAAAAGATCCTAATTCGGAAATTATAAAAGAAGCTAAACAATTAAATATCAATATAAAATCTTCTTATGTTGTTGTAACTGCTAAAGGATATAAAAAAGTCAAGTCTGCAGATATTGCCAAAATATCAGACGACAAAAAAAATCTAAGTAATATTGAAAATATTCAATGCGATTGTATTTGTGTCTCTGGGTTTTGGACACCAACAATTCATTTAGCTTCACAATCGGGTAATAAAACTAAATTTAACGATGAAATAGACGCTTTTATCCCAAGCCAGTCAAAGCAAAAAGAAACAACTCTTGGATCAGCTAATGGGATTTTTACATTAGAAGAGACATTAAAAACATCTTTTGAAAAAGGAAGTGAATTATCGAAGCAAATAACAAATAAAGAAAATAATGTTTCTATTCCTACTGTTGTTGAGAAAAAATCTTCTAATCATGATAAATTTTGGTGCGTACCATTACCTGAGGGTAAAAATTATAAAAGATTCTTAGATTTTCAAAACGATGTTGCGGTTTCAGATATACAGCTCGCATTAAGAGAAGGCTATAGATCAATTGAACATGTTAAAAGATATACAACATTAGGAATGGCAACAGACCAAGGTAGGACTAGTAATCTTAATGGATTACAATTAGTCTCAGATATAGAAAATAAAGTTGTACCTCAAGTTGGTCATACTACTTTTAGACCACCTTATTCACCTGTTTCAATAGGAGCCATTGTTGGAAGAGAAATTGGAAAACATTCTAAACCAACAAGAAAATCACCAATGCATTATTGGCATGAAAAAAATAATGCAGTTTTTGTCGATGCAGGTGTTTGGTTGCGTCCTAGATATTATAAACAAGGAAATGAAAATTTATTTGAGGCATCAAAGAGAGAAGCAAAGAACGTAAGACAAAATGTTGGAGTATGTGATGTAACTACTCTAGGTAAAATTGACATTAAAGGACCAGATTCAGCAGAATTTTTAAATAGAGTTTATACAAATGCTTGGCTTAAATTACCCGTTGGCAAGGCAAGATATGGCGTAATGTTAAGAGAAGATGGAATTGTTATGGATGATGGAACAACAACTAGAATTTCAGAAAACCATTATCATATGACAACTACCACTGCTCAAGCAGCAAATGTGTTATCTCATTTAGAATATTATTTACAATTAGTGTGGCCTGAATTGAATGTAAACGTAGTTTCAAGTACTGAACAGTGGGCAGGAGCCGCGATAGCAGGACCAAAGTCTAGAGAAGTATTACAAAAACTATTTCCAGATTTAAATGTTTCAAACGAGGGTTTGCCATTTATGGGATATATGGAAGGCAATTTATTTGGAGTTAATGCAAAAATTTATAGAATTTCATTTTCTGGTGAACTTGCATACGAGGTAAATGTTGAGTCTGATAATGGTAATTACATGTGGGAAAAAATAATGGAGATAGGAAAAGAATTTAATATTCAACCATATGGAACAGAGGCATTATCAACATTAAGAATTGAAATGGGACACGTTGCAGGATCTGAATTAGATGGGCGTACAATTCCATATGATAATTCACTAGATGGATTAGTTAGTAAAAAGAAAGATTTTATTGGAAAAAGATCTTTAAGCAAAACAGCTTACATTGCACCAGATAGACAAAAAGTAGTTGGTGTAGTTCCATTAGACAAAAAGACAAGTATCCCAGAAGGATCGTATATAGTTAAAGATGCAAAAGCGAAACTTCCAAACCCTAAATTAGGTCACGTATCTGCGTCATGTTGGAGCGTTGAGTATGATAATCCTTTTTCACTTGCAATAATAAAAGATGGAAAAAATATGATTGGACAAAAACTTTTTGCAATGTCTCCTTTAAAAAATAAAACAATACCTGTTGAAATAGTATCATCACACTATGTCGATCCTAAAGGAGAAAGAGTGAGATCATGACATTGATATCAGCTTTAAATCACATTCATAAAACTGGTCTTTTTGGAAATCATGAAAATAAAAATGAAGAAAATTTATTAAAAGTTTCAGAAATTAAAAATTTACTTATTGTTCAGATAGTTCAGTATAAAAATTCTACAGTTTCATTTGAAAATATAGATATTGATAGTTTGAAGTTAAAAAATGAACCTCAAATTGTTGTAAGTAATAATGATACAAGAATTTTATGGAACGGTCCAAAAAATTGGCTTTTAGTATCAACGAAAAAAGATTTACTAAAAAATATTTCAGAAACTTTTAAAGAAACAGATTTTGCTGTAACAGATTTATCTCATTCACGAGCTATAATTGAACTAGAAGGACAAGATGCTAAAGAAGTTTTAAAAAAAGGATGTCCTTTTAATTTTAATATTTTAGAAAAAAATAATTCGATAAACTCCACATATAACGGCATAGCATTTACAGTTGATATGCTTGAAAATAATCCAGATAAAATAAGGTTATTTGCTCTTAGAAGTTTTGGAGAATCTTTATATCACTCTATAACAGACTCATCTTTAGAGTTTGGCTTTAAATCATTATAATATACAAATACCATTTGTTATGAGTAAGGTGTCGACTTTTATAGGTGTAATTATATTAATATTTACAATTTTGTGTTCAAATGTTTTTGCTGGTCCTACATTTGTTGATAAATACGATGTAACTACTGATGAAACAACGCCTACTGGTATAATATTTAATCCCGAAGGTACAAGAATGTACGTTACTGGTATTGATAAAGATAGAATACGACAATACACTTTAAGTGTAGCTTTTGATGTTACTTCAACAATAACTTTAGAACGTTCAAGATTGATTGATTCAGTAGAAAATAGACCTCAAGATATAAAATTTAATTCAGATGGAACCGTAATTTTTGTTTTAGGAACAGAAAATGATGGTGTTGCCAGATGGTCATTAAGCACACCTTACGATATCAACACTCTAACAGTTGCTGACAGCACATATACTTCAATAGGAGGCAATCCCAGAGGTTTTGATTTTAACAATGACGGAACTAAAATGTTTATTTTAGATGGCTCACAAGAACAGGTTGAAGAATATAAACTCACAACTCCATATAATCCTGACACTAAAATTTTAAGCAAAACACTATCTACAGCGAAAGGCAGTAGTTTCCACCAAGGATTAGGTTTTAGTCCTGATGGATTAAAAATGTACGTAGTAAAAGGTGCTAAAGCTGGAAGTCCTGGAAACAGTTTTAATAATATTCTTGAATATAATTTGACTACTAGTTTTGATATCGCAACTGCAACATTAAATGGAACATACACAACAAGCCATTCAAGTAATGAATATATAGCAGGAATAGCTTTCAATAATGATGGTTCAAAAATGTATCATATAAATTTTAATGCAGACGAAATTCGAGAATATACATTAACTTGTGCTTATGGAATTATATCTTGTATAGATCAAACTAAAGACAAAGATACGGTCGGTAACGCTGAGGCCCAAGCAGAATTATCAAAAAAGTTTATGCAGAGCACTTCTATTCCTGTGTTAAACAGAATGGAATGGTTAAGAAGAAACAAGAATAGTATTAATTTAACTAATCAAAACATTAAATTTCAGTTTTCTAATACTATGCTTAATTCAATAAAAAATTCCTTTGTTACTCCTGCTGCATTAAATAAGAACAATTTAGAGGATTTTATCCCTGAAGGATGGTCATCTTGGAGTGAAGGAAACATTAGCATTGGTAGGACAGGAGATACAAATAAATCATCTAGAAAAAAAAATAATACAACAGGTGTTACAATTGGAGCAGATAAAAAGGTCAGTAAAAATAAACTATATGGTGTTGCATTAAGATTTGGCAATGATGATGTGGATGTAGGTAATTTAGGAAATATTTTAGATATGAATGCATATAGCTTAACTTTATATGGAACACTTCCTCAAGGAAAAAGTAACTTTTTAGATAGCCTAATAGGTGTAAGCACCTTTCAAACCGATATCGTAAGCGCGAATGGTGATAACAAATTAAATGGTGAAAGAGATGGTGATCAAATTTTTGGATCTTTGAAAATAAGAAAAACAATAAAAAAAAATAAATTTAATTTAACACCAACTGCAAAAATAGATTTAGGTTATACACTTTTGTCTGAATACACTGAAAAAGGATCTGATGCATTAAAGTTAAAGTTTGATGAGCAAAAAATCAAAACAGTAATAACTTCTGTTGGCATGATATTTGATAATAGTATAGATATTGAAAGAGGTGTTTTAAAACCAAATGCACATTTGGAATATAATGCCGATATAAGTTCTTCTTCTGAGTCAAAATTTTACTATGCAGCAGACACAAGTAAAAGCTATGTTATATCAAATGTTAATGATTCAAATCATAATATTAGATTGAACCTAGGTATTGATTTAATAAAAGATAATGGATGGTCTTTTAAATCTAATTATGAAAGAAATCAAAATGAGACTGGTTATAGCGATACACTTTATATTGGAGCGACATATATATCCGCCAATGATAGCGAGTATGCATTAGCTTTAGATGGTGAAAAAACTTTTGTAAATTATACAAAAAATATAAATGGCTTTGATTTAAAATTTGATTCAAATTATAGTTTATTTAAAGAAGTTCCAGATTATGGAGCAAATATACAAATTTCTAGAATATTTTGATTAAATATTCAAAGAATAATAACAAGAATTTGGATCCTCTTTATAATGAGCAAAAGGTTCGCATTCTTTAAATCCAAATTTTTTAAATAATTTTCTAGCTGGAGCGAAAAAATCTCCAGAACCTGTTTCAATACTTAGTTTTTTTATACCAATTTGTTTAGCTTGATCAATTAAGTGTGATATTATTTTTTCACCCATCCCATTTTTTCTAAATTTATCTGCAACTCTTATAGATTTAAATTCTCCATGTTCTTTTTCTAATATTTTTAAAGCTCCACAACCAATTAATTCTTCTCCATCCCATAAACTCCAAAATCTAATAGTTGGATCTTTTAATCCGGGAATATCTAAAACATGAGTGCTACCAGGAGGAGATACAGATCTTAATTCGATAAAATGCTTTAATAATAGTTCATTAACCTGCGGCTCATCAAAGTTATTTTCTATTGATTTCATAATAATCAAAAACATATAATCTAAAATATAATTTAACCAACAAATAATTTTATTATGTGTGGAAGATACGTAGTTACCAATCCTGTCTCAAAGACAAATAAAATAGTAAAATCTGCTATTCAAATCGAAGACAACGAAAATTATAATGCTCATCCATATCAAAAACTTCCAGTTATAAAGAAATATATAAATGGAAATACATTAGAAAATTTAAAATGGGGATTAGTTCCAAGTTGGTCAAAAAAGAAAGATTTTAAAGCACTAATTAATGCAAGGTTAGAGACTATAGATGAAAAGATATCATTTAAAAAATTAATTAAACTTTACCGTTGCGTAGCAGTTGCAGATGGATTTTATGAGTGGAAGAGAGAAGAAAAAAATAAAACTCCATATTATTTTGAAAGAGTAGATAAAAAAAATATGTATATGGCAGGTATTTATGAAAATAACGAATTTTGCCTAATTACAGAAAATGCAAGTGAAAATATTAAACCTATTCATCATAGACAACCAGTAATTTTAAATGAAAGTGATGTAAATAGATATTTAAATTTGGAATTATCTGGTTCTAATTTTTTAAGAGAATGTAAAAAAACTAAGCTAAGTTTTTATGAAGTTTCAAAAGAAGTTAATAAACCAACAAACAATAGTATTTCATTAATTCAAAAATTATAATTATTTTTCAATAACCGTTAAGTGTCCCATTTTTCTTTTTTCTTTTATTTCTGTTTTAAGGTAATCATAGAAAAATTCATTATCTTTAAAAGTTTTATCTCTATAAATAGATATATCATTGCCTATTAAATTAAACATTCTGCCGTCGTATAATTTTTTTGTTTCTATTTTTTCAAGACCACATACAGCTCTAATATGGTTTTCAAATTGACTTATATTATGAGTATTAATAGTTAAGTGTCCAGAGTTATGTACTCTTGGTGCAACTTCATTAACATATAAATTATTATTTTTATCTATAAAATATTCTACACATAAAGTTCCAATATAATCTAAATCTTCAACAATTTTCGTAGCCCAATTTATAGATTTGTCTTTTATAGAGTCCGAAATATCTGCAGGTATTTTTGAGTGTTTTAATATTTGATCTTCATGAACATTTTCTATTGGTTCGTATAATTCATATTTTTGATGACCAAATCTTGTAATAATAACTGATATTTCTTTTTTTAAATTAATTTTTTTTTCTAAGATATATTCTTTATTAAAATCAATAGTCTCATTAAAATCTTTTAATGAATTAATTGTATATTGTCCCTTTCCATCATAACCTAAAGTGCATGTTTTTAAAATTCCTGGAATTAAACTTTGATTGATTTTGATTTCATCTTCATCTTTAATTAATGTATATCTTGTAGTTCTTATGTCATTTTTATTTAAAAAATCTTTTTCAGTGTATCTATTTTGAAGTAATTTATTTATTTCAGGCCTAGGTAATACAGTCTTATTTTCGTTTATATTTTTTAAAACTTTGTAAGGAATATTTTCAAATTCAAAAGTAACCAAATCAACTTTACTAATAAAATCATTTATTATTTTTTCATCTTCATAGTTTCCACAAATAAAATTAGGAGTAAAATTTTTGGCAGGAGCGTTAGTGTCATCACTTAAAATCACAGTTTTAATATTTAATTTTTCTGCAGCTATTGCTAATAAACTTCCTAATTGACCGCCACCAATTATACCTAGCATTGGATTAGACATTTAATTTGGTTTTTTTTTAACAGATTTTGTTTGTTTTGTTCGCCAATTTTCCAAATTTTTTTTTATTTTTTTATCAAAATTAGAAATTATTGATGCAGCAAACAGTGCTGCGTTAACTGCGCCATCTTTTCCAATAGCGACAGTTCCAACAGGTATGCCTTTTGGCATTTGTGCAATAGATAACAAACTGTCTAATCCTTTTAATTTTTTACTTTCTATCGGTACACCAATTACTGGAATTCTTGTAATAGCAGCAACCATCCCTGGTAAATGTGCCGATCCACCAGCACCAGCTATAATTACTGAAATATTATTTTTTTCTGCAGTTTTGGCATATTCAAACATTCTTTTTGGCGTTCGATGTGCGGAAATAATTTTTGTTTCAAATCTAATCTTTAAAATTTTAAATACTTTTTCACAATTTTGCATAGTAGAATAGTCAGATTGACTACCCATTATAATTGAAACTTTATGAGTATTTACCTTTTTCATTTCTAGATTTTTTGAAGAATTATCATTTGAATAATTAATACAAAATAGTGGTAAATTTCAATATAATTAATAATAATCATAATTTAATAAATTATGAACTATAGAATAGATAATCTTCAATATTGCAAATGGTCTAGAGAGATTTTTGAAATTAATCGAGAAGCAGGACTTAATGCAGTTCATGTTACTGTTGTTTATCACGAAGATTATGATGAATTTTTAAAAAGAGTCTCTGAATGGGATGAATTATTTAATAAAAATTCAGATTTAATTTTTTTAGGAAAAGATTTTAAAGATATTGAAAAAGCTAAATCTGAAAATAAAACAGCAATATTTTTTGGTTTCCAAAACTGTTCACCTATTGAAGATGATTTAAAACTTGTTGAAAAAGTACATAGCCTAGGTTGTAGATTTATGCAGCTTACTTATAATAATCAGTCATTACTAGCTACGGGTTGTTACGAAAATGTTGATAGTGGAGTTACAAATTTTGGCAAAGAAGTAATTAAAGAAATGAATAGAGTTGGTATAGTAATAGATATGTCTCACTCAGCAGAGAAAAGCACTCTAGATGCAATCGAATTAAGTGAAAAGCCAATAGCAATAACACACGCTAATCCTTTTTTTTGGCATAATGCAAAAAGAAATAAGTCAGAAGTATTATTAAAGAATTTATCTGATAGTGGAGGAATGCTTGGTTTATCTTTGTATGCTCATCATTTAAAAGATGGTTCAAATTGTAAAATAGAAAATTTTTGTGAAATGGTAGCAAAGACAGCAGAATTAATTGGTGTAAAAAATATAGGTATTGGATCTGACCTTTGTCTAAATCAACCAGACAATGTTGTCGAATGGATGAGAAATGGAACTTGGACTAAGGTAAAAAATTATGGTGAAGGAAGCAAAGATAAACCTGGATTTCCAAAACAACCTGAATGGTTTATTGACGCAAGAGGATTTAATTTTTTAGAAAAAGGATTAAAAGATATTGGATTTAGCAAAGAGGAAGTAAATGATATATTGGGAAATAATTGGTTCAATTTCTATAAAGGAATAAATTAATGAATGTTCAACTTAGAGACCCAAAAAACTTAATGAAATTATCAAAACTTGGTTCTTTTCATCAATCAAAATTATCTTTTTTACGTTCCTTTTTAAATGAATTTAAAGATTGGGAATATAAAAGAGATTTATTTGAATTAAACGACAAAGGTCATGGCAGAGCCGTTTATTCATTTTCAAAAAAAAATAAAATATATTCACTTGTTTGTTTTGCAAACGAAATAAGCGATGAGGAAAGATCTGATAGAGTAATCGCAACAAAATGGGATGCTGCTTTTGCATTGTATGATGGAGTACCAAGTAAAGAAGATTTAGAAAGACTAGCCCTCAATGTTCCAAAACAAGAAATTGGTAGATTATCATACAAGGAATTAACACTTTCTAGAGCCAATAAATCAGTTAGAATATTTAATCATGTTGTAGATAATTTATCTAAAGGAATTCAACCAGATACTGAACTCTTATCAAAAGTTGGATATTTATACAGAACTACAGCAGTTTATGGTTCTGGAAAATTTGGTTTAGCAGATCGGTTTAGAATTAAAAATAGAGAAGAAATTTATGGGCCATTTAGATTAGAAATGATGTTAGTCTACCTGGTAAGACAATTTACCTTTGACCAAGTGAATCACATGGCAAAACGTAAAAATCCCAATATAGCTATAGAATTAGATTTAAATATTTGCAGAAACCTTGGAATTGGTAATTCTACAGGTTTGGGTATGGCACCATTTATTGTCAATCATCCAATACTTTTAAACAATTGGATATTAGCAAGAGAAATTGCTTTAAAAAAAATAAGAGAAATTGAAAAAACATCTAAAGAAAAATTAAATATTTTTAAAAACTGCTTGGTTAAATCCTTAAAAAATGTAGCCAATTGGAATACAGATAGCGATTTTCAAAATAATAAAATAAAACAATTAAACGAAGACTTAGAAAAATTTATTAAATTTTTAAATGAAGAATTTAGTTTTGAAAATACTTTTGCTTTTAATAAAATTTATGTATGGGCTGAAGAAAATGTAGGTGATGAATGCATTGAATATATTGTTTCTATGATGATGGAACCTTATGATGAAATAGTAAATCCATTAATAAATAAAATGAGCTCTGAGGAAGATGATCATTTTAATATACCAGTAAATAGAACAATAGAAGAATTAAGAAATATTTTAGAAAAAAATTATTCTGACATTTTAAAAATTGACTTCAAAAAAAAAGAAAATAATCAAAATTTTTGGTTTATATCTAAAAATAAAGAAGAACCTAGAATGGGAAATAGGTATGAAATAGATGGGTCAAATTTAGAACAACCATTGGCGATCGCAAGAGATATAAAAAAACTTTATGAAACAATTTTTACTCAAAAAAATAGTTTAAAAATTGGAAGGTTTTTGACAAACAACAATCATTTAAGACATGTTGTAAGGAGAGCTTTCATAACAGAAAAATTTCCCTATGCAGAAATTCAAGATAACACTATTGGTTCAAAGTTAATGCCAATTGATATGTTAAGATTAAAATTATCTTTTTTTGGGGCAATAAAATTTGATCCGAGATCTGATAAGTGGTTAAGAATTTGTATGTTTCAAGGAGCTCCACTTCCTTCTGATTTAAAATCATTTGATAATCACTGGATATATAATTCATTAAATTAATGATTAGTTTTAGCGAAATAGAAACTACAGTAAAAAGAGCAACAAGATCAGTAGGATTTTCATGGGGAATATCTGAGGAAGTAGGAAAAAATATCAGATTACTTGAAATGTTTGGTCTTCCTGGAGTTAAAAACATTAATAAATATTTTAAAATTTATAATGGAGAAAAATTTGAAAATATTAATCTATTTTCGAAATCTAACATTTCTAAAAAGCATTATTGTCCAATAATAGCAGGAGTTAATTTTTTCGATCAATCATCAGCTATTTCTGACCTAAACTATTTGGAGATCAGCAATCTTGCTTTTCCCTTATTATTTATTCCTTTTGTAAGTAGAACATCTGAAATATTAGGAAAAAGAATTTTTCTAAAAATTGATAATAAAGAGTTTTTATTTAATTTTAATCAATCTATTTATTCGAATTATTTAAGTGGAGAAATTGTAGAGAAATCTGAAAAAATAAATTTACAGTTTATAGAAAATAAAAATTCATTTTCAGAAAGTGAATGGTCAGAACTTTATAAAATTTCAGAGAATACTTTTGTTGAAGAAACAGAAGAGTCAAAACAAAAAGCAGCTGGCGCAGGTTTAACTGATAATGATTAAATATGATTTTGAAGATTTAAATCAAAAAGATTTAGATGAATTTAATAATAAATGTGAAGAGTGCAAAAAAGAACATGAGAGTGTTAAGCAAAACTTAATACTTACTGGATTTAAACTTTGCAAATCATGCAGAGTATCAAAAACAATATTTCCAATTTAACTAATATTGCTAATAGGTAATGCATTCATTCTACTCATAATAAATGCAATAGAAAGGAAGGCAATTATTAGAAAAGAGAGAAAAACAACTCCAAAAGCTTTAAAATTAGATTTTAAATTTAATATTTGTTTAGTAGAAATTATTAAAGAAGCAAAAATCCAAAATTGAGTTAAAAATACAATTAACAATACCAAGTCTGGAGTTACAGCAAAAAACCTCAATAGTCCTGGAGAGTGAGCATATCCAACTGCAATCAAAACTTTTTTAAATGGAATCTTACTTTCTTTATCGGGGAATATTTTTACTCCAATTACATAAATAAAAATTGCCCAAACTAACCATGTTAGTATTGCAGTTAACCCTGATATACCAATTGAAGTTTTTACTATGGTATTTGCAGCTATTGCTCCTGCAACACCATCTAGTATCATAATTAATCCCGCAAAGTAGATTCCAGCTTCGCCAAAATATTTTGTATCTTTATATAAATTCTTATCCAACTTAATGGATTTGAAAATAATATCTAAAAATTGAGCAAACATAATTTTTAAAAAGAATTTTGTTTAAGGGGAATTTAAATTCCCCTTATAATTTTTTAACCTTTAACTACTTCTCTAGTATTTGCATTAAATGACTGTTTAAAAGGAATATCCACTACAACAGCATCTACTGGAGTGCCTGGAGTTTCTGAATATTTTTCAGGTAAATGAACTTTATATTTAGTGCCAACCTTGCCTTTTGGAAAACCATTTGCATTTAAAGTACCATCAAAAGGAACATAACCCATTGCGATGTTTTGTTTTTTTTCAGGATGATACCAAGGTGAAGTGATAAATCCTACCGGATCTCCACCGTCTTCATTGGAAATTAACCAGAAATCTGGAGCATATTCTTCTATAGGTTTTCCACCTAGTTCTAAACCAACTAATTGAAGTTTATAAGGTTTTTTACCAGCTTTTATATCAGCACCCATCTTTTCTAATGCTGCTTTACCAACATAATCTGCTTTTTTATTCCATTCACCTTTTCCAGATAAAGAAACTTGATATCCTAGGTTACATTGAAAAGGATTGTGTTGATTGTCCATATCTTGACCCCACGACAAAATTCCTGCTTGAATTCTTCTGTGGTGTGCTGGAGCAATTACCATTAAACTATGTTTTTTACCTGCTTCCAAAACCGCATTCCACATATCTTCTGCATATAAAAGCGAGTTTCTTAAATATATTTCATAACCAGCTTCGCCAGAAAATCCAGATTGAGAAATTACACAAT
Source organism: uncultured Pelagibacteraceae bacterium (assembly GCA_902604785.1). GTDB lineage: Bacteria > Pseudomonadota > Alphaproteobacteria > Pelagibacterales > Pelagibacteraceae > Pelagibacter. The sequence continues at coordinate 1,470 of CACLAC010000008.1, read as the reverse complement.
CTCTACCACCAATTTTAGCTTCAGCCAATCCATAAAAAGGCATATCATCAAAATTCACTTGGTCTCCACATAGATCTTGCATTAAACCTTTTGATTTAGGTCCTTGGATTTGAACTGGACTAACATCAATTTCATCTATATCAACGTTAAATCTACCATCTGCATTTACACCTTGTAAGTAAAGTCCAATATCGCTGTCAGATAAACTAAACCAAAATTCATCTTTAGAAATTCTTAAAAGTATTGGATCATTCAATACACCACCATAAGCATTACACAAAATTACATATCTTGCTCTCATTGGTGAAATTTTTGTAGCATCTCTTGTGATCACATAATCTGTAAACTTTTCTGCATCTGGTCCTTTTACTCTTATTTGTCTTTCACATGCAACGTTCCACATTGTTACGTGATTTACAATTGCATCGTATTCAACCATAGCTCCACCATCTTCTGGTTTTACATAACCTCTTGGATGGTAAACTCTATTATAAACAGTAGCCCTCCAACATCCTGCTTTCATTGAAAGATGCCAATAAGCATTTTTTCTTACTCTTGTTGAAATTAACATTTCAACTTTTGTTGGTCCACTTTGTCTTAAATTGTATGGCACATTCCTATCAGATTGATCTACTGATGTTGCTTGCTTTACTTTACTGTAATCAAATTCATTAGACATATTTGTTCTCCATCAACCACTTGTTAGTTTCCTTCAAGCCGCCGAATGTATAAATGTGAAAATAATCAGAATGCGATTTAACTTTCTCAATTAGATCATTAGGGTCTTTAGGTTTCAGTAAATCTAATGCCTTACCAAAATTAGATTTAAGAAAGTTTATGGAATTTTTTGCACCTACGATATTAGCAAATTTAATTAAGCTTGTTATTTTTAGTGGTCCAGTAATTCCAACATGAACTGGTACTGATTGTTTAGAAATAAAATCTATGATTAATTGTGGATCCATTAACCACTGGGTCACAATGTAGTCCGCATAAGGCTTTTTATCTATCATAGCTTTTTCTAATTTTGAATCGGATATATCAGGACTCCCCTCAGGATGTCCAGCGATTCCTATCTTCATCTGTTCAAAATATCCTGTCTCTAAAAGCTGCATTGAGCTATCGAAATCTCCAACAGGGTCTCTACTGCCTCCTATAATTAATGCTTGTTTGACACCCGCATCTTTACATCTTGAAACGTATTCTTTTAATTGAGCATCATTTTCAATAGATCTTGCAGGAAAATGAGGTATTGGATTATATCCTTTTTGAGCTAATTTAGCTGCCTGTTCTGAGGTTTCTTTATAATCACCACCAGGTAGCATGGTTACATATACATCTTTTAAAGCGGGCAAAGTATCTAAGTCAGTTTTAGGACTAATTTCTAAAGAAAAATTCATGCCAGGATATTTATTTATTTTCAAATATCTGTCTATAAAAATCGGAAACCAAATTGAAACAGGTTATTTT
>CACLAC010000007.1 GCA_902604785.1 uncultured Pelagibacteraceae bacterium | reverse complement strand
AATAAATTTTTTTTTTACTTATTGATTGAAGCATCTTTAATTATTTTTTCAATTAGCTGGATAAAATGTATACCTTTATAATTTGCAATTTCAGGGACTAGTGAAAGTGAAGTCATTCCTGGTTGAGTATTAATTTCTAATAAATAAAATTTATTTTTATAAAACCTAAAATCTGATCTTGTTACTCCTCTACATTTTAAAAGATTATGTGCTTTTAAAGCTATGGAAGTGACTTTGTCATAATTTTTTTTATTAATTTTAACAGGTATTATGTGCTCAGTTTTTGACTTAGGATTATATTTTGCTTCATAATCATAAAATTTCCTCTTTGGTTTTAGTTCAATGGCTCCGAGTTTTCTTTTACCTAATATTGCAACTTGAATCTCACGACCTGGAATGAATTTTTCAATCAAAACTTCTCCATAGTTTTTTAACTTATATAAGTTTTTAATAAAACTTGATTTATTGCATATATAAACATTAACGCTAGATCCCTCATTAATTGGTTTTACAACAACAGGGAAGTCTAATTTTTTATTAATATTTTTTATTAGATTTTTTTTTATTAGATTTTTTTTAAATACAAATTTAACATATTTTGGAGTTAATATCTTATTTTTAATAAATAGTTTTTTTGATAATTCTTTATCTATTGCAATTGAAGATGACATTACACCTGAGTGAGTATATTTAATTTTTTCTGACTCTAATATTGTTTGAATATAGCCATCCTCTCCATATCTTCCATGAAGTAAATTTAAAACTATATCTGGTTTATATAATCTTAATTTTTTTACAAATTTTCCATCTGGTTCAATAATTTTAAGATTATATTTTTTATTTTTTTTCAATTCCAGATAAACACTTTTGGCGGTCAATAAACTAACTTCTCTCTCATTTGAGTAACCGCCAGCTATTAAAAGAATTTTTTTTTTCAATTTATTCCAAAATTTTAATTTCTTTTTCTAAACTAATTCCAGTCTTTTCCAAAACTTTTTTACTGACAAAATCAATCAATTTTGACATATCTTCAAAAGTTGCGTTTCCCTTATTTACAAAAAAGTTACAATGTTTATCTGAAATGCAAGCATCTCCAAAACTTTTATCTAATGGTACTGAAGCCTTTATAAGCTCCCAAACTTTTTTTTTGGTTTGTGATATAGGGTTTTTAAATGTGCTACCACTTGTTTTTATTCTTGTTGGTTGTGCTTTTTCTTTTTTTAATTTTAGTTCATTTGTCAAATTTTTTATTTCTTTTTTATTACCTTTTATTCCTTTGAAAGAAGCACTTAAGAAAACTAGATCATCTGCAAGACTAGTCTTTCTATATTCAAATTTAATTTTTTCAGCTGGTATGGTTATAATATTTCCCAAAAAATCAATTGCTTGAATAGATAGCAATACATCTTTGAATTCTTTACCAAAACAACCAGCATTCATCCTTATTCCTCCACCAATAGTACCGGGAATACAGGATAAAAATTCAAATCCACTTAAATTATTATTTATTGCAAATTCAGACAAAGATTTGTCTAAGGCTGCACTTCCTGCGATTATTATATCTTCACCGAGTAATGAAATATTATTAAAATTCCTGCTTAATTTGATGACCACACCATCAAACATATCATCTGTTATTAAAGTATTTGATCCTGCTCCAATAATAAATATTTTTTCTCTTCCTTTTAGTTTTTTTATAAAATTAACTAATTCTTTTAAATTTTCAGCTTTGTAAAAAATTTTTGATTTTCCACCAATATTGAACCAATTTTTTTTCTTCAAATCATGTTCAAATCTTACATTCTCACTAAATTCAAATAATAAATTTTTTAGCTCTGTTATTTCCATTACATTATTTTTGGAAGTTCCCTCATCCAATTAGATATAGATCCCGCACCCATTCCTATTACAATTTTTTTTCCAAACATATTTTTTTTAAGAAATATTGCTAATTGATCATTATTGTTAATTAAAAATAGTCTTACTTTTGAATTTTTTATAATCTCTTTTGCAAAGCTTAAATAACTAAATCCTAATTTTATTTTTTCTCCTGCACTATATATGGGGCATAAAACAACTGTATCAGCTTTTTGAAAAGCAAAGGAAAATTCTTTTCTCAGATCTTTTAGTCTTGAAATTCGATGAGGTTGAAATATGCAAACTTTATCATAGCCCTCATAAACTTTATTAACTCCTTCTAGTACAACTTTTATCTCTGTTGGATGGTGTGCATAATCATCGTAAAAGTCTATTTCATTATAAGTAAAAATTTTATTAAATCTTCTTTGAACTCCAGTAAAATTTAATAATCTTTTTTTGATATCTGAGATAGAAATTCCTACTGTTAAAGCTACTGCTGCAGCAGCAACAGAATTTCTAACATTATGAACGCCGAGTAAAGGAGTTTTTATTTTTTTTATGAATAATTTCTTTTTATTGGGAACATTTACCATTAAATCAAATTCTGTAAATTTTTTATTTTGCTTAATATTTTTAATTAAAAAATTAGACTTGGCATTTATTCCATAAGTATAAAAATTTTGACTATTTAATTTTCTTACAAGATCGTTGCTTATCTTATCATCTATGCAAATAAATGATTTTCCAAATGAAGGAACTTTTTCAATAAATTGAATAAAATAATTTCTTAATTTATCCATAGTTTTATAAAAATCCATATGCTCTCTATCTATATTTGTAATAATTGAATAAGTTGGAGGTATATGGACAAAACTACCATCGGACTCGTCTGCCTCTAAAACAGACCATTCACTCTTTCCTAGTCTTGCAGTGTTTTTAATTGAATTAATTACACCACCATTAATAATTGTTGGGTCTAATTTAGTTTTTCTTAAAATTGAAGCCACTAAAGATGTTGTGGTAGTTTTTCCATGAGAACCAACTACAACAATATTCTTCATTAAGGAAACTATATGAGCTAACATTTTACCTCTTGTAATGATAGGTATATTTTTTCTTTTTGCCTCAATCATTTCTGGATTATTTTTTTTTATTGCTGAAGATAATACAACTATAGTTGCATTTTTGAGATTTTGTTTTTTTTGTCCTATAAAAATTTTTATTTTTTCTTTTTTTAGTCTCTCAATATTTTTATTTGATACAATATCACTTCCCTGAACTTTAAATCCCTTGCCTTTCATGATTAAAGAAAGTCCACTCATTCCAATGCCACCAATTCCTACAAAGTGAATAACTTCAGTTCTTGCTAATTCAATTTTCATTTATAATTTTCAATATTTTTTGATTAACATTATTCCAAGTATTTTGGTAATTTAATTTCTTCAAATTTTCCTTTTTTTTTAAATAATCACTTTTATTAATTAAAATATCTTTCAAAATTTCTTCGATTTTTTCTTCAAAATAATTTTGTTCTAATATCCAACAGCAATCATAATTCTTATAAAAATTTGCATTTTCAAATTGATGATTGTCTTTTGAAGTTGGCAATGGAACTGTTATAAATGGAATATTTAAAACTGATAATTCAGATAAAGTTGATGCACCAGCTCTTGTAATGCAAAGATCAGCTTGCTGTATAATATTGTAAAAATTCTTATCAAAACTAAAAATATTATTTTCAATATTATTTTTAAAATAAAAATCTTTTAAATCATAAATGTTTTTTTCATTAGTTTGTTGAGCAACTCTTATAGGAAATTTTTTAGAAATATTCACAACTGAGTTTTTTAAATTTTTATCAAAAATATTTGCCCCTTGACTGCCTCCTACTATTAATAGGTTGAATTTATCTTTTGCAATAGAGTATTGATTTAATTTATAAATATTTTCTCTTACTAAAGGTTTAATAATTATCATTTTACTTTTTAAATTATTAGGAAAATTTTTAATCTCTTCTGCATAACAAAAAATTTTTCTACAATAATTTAAAAAATACTTATTTGCCCTTCCCAATACGAGGTTAGGTTCAAGTAGGTAAATTTTAATCCTAAGTAATTTGGCCCCTAAAATTAGAGGTAATGACATATATCCCCCTGTAGAAATAAGTTTGTCTATTTTTCTATTTTTTAATAAAAAAAATGATTTGAAAGTTAAAAATAATATTAAAATTGAACTAAAAGGTAAAAAAAAAATATTATTCAACTTAGGAGTATCAATAATATTATAATTATAATTGTCTTTATCCAAATACCTTAGGCCTCTTTTGTCGGTTGAAATGGTGACTTTAGAATCTTTTGATAAATGATCATAAAGAATCATAGCAGGGATTACATGACCTCCTGAACCACCTGTGCTAATTAAAATATTTTTTTTCATCTTAACTAACTTTTCTTTTTGTTAAATTTAAAATAATTCCAGAAATTATTGCTGTACTTATAATTGATGAACCTCCATAACTTAAAAATGGCAATGTCATTCCTGTTGTTGGAAGTAACCTTATATTTACTCCTATATGTACAAAAGTTTGTAATAAAATTAATGAAACACTTCCAATTAATATCAATTTAATTTTTTCTTTATTTATCAAATTAATTTTCTGAATAATTTTGTATGCAAATATCAAATATAACAATATTATGATTATAACAATAATTGCCCCAAACTCCTCGGAAACTACCGATACAATATAATCAGTGTGTGCTTCAGGTATTTTAGAATTAAGAGTGCCTTCGCCTATTCCTGTTCCAAAAAAACCACCGCTAATTATTGCATCACTTGCTTTTTCAGCTTGGTAGTTGCTAACTTCAGATGAATTAATAAATGATAAAAATCTTAACTTTATATATTCAAATTTTGATACAAAAAAAATTAAATAAGACGCAGTTAGTGTCACAAAAATAAAAAATATAAAAAATAAATAAATATTAATTCCGGACACAAATATAAGAGTTAGCCATATCATCGATATCAGTAATGTTTGGCCTAAATCTGGTTGTGAAATTAGTAATAATAAAGTTGGTAAAAGTATAATGCAACTTAGAAAATATTTAAAATATAGGTTATATTTTTTTATACATAATAAAACTGATAAAGTTATAATAAAAAAAGGTTTTATAATTTCTATTGGCTGAAATCTTGGAAAAAAGCCTAAATCTATCCATCTCTTAGATCCTTTTACTTCTATACCAATAAATGGAACTAAAACTAAAGTAACAAATGAAATGGCAAATAATAAAATAGATACTTTAAATAAAAGTTCTTCTTTTAAAAAAGAAAAAAAAATTAAAACAGTTATGCCTAAAATTATAAATATCAGGTGTTTAACAAAAAAGTAATAAGAGTTTGTATCAAGCTTATCAGAAGCAATTAAAGAAGTTGAAGCTAGTGAGAAAAATAAACCTAAAAAAAATAATATTACTATTAATGAAAAAATATATTTATCAACGTTTTTCCACCAATCATAGTAGTTATCAAAATAATTTTGCATAAAATAATTTATTTTTTTAAGTATTTTTTAATAATCTTATTAAAATAATTTCCTCTATGTTCAAAATTTTTAAATTGATCAAAAGAAGCTGCAGAAGGGCTAAATAAAATTACTTTTTTCTGCTCTTTTATTTTTTTTAATTCTTTAAAAACTAGTAGCAATGAATGATTTAAATTTTTCGATATTTTATATTTAACTTTGTTAGATAATATTTTTGAGAAAAATAATTGATCTTTTCCATAAATAAATGCTTTAATTTTTTTAAAATTTTTTTTTTTTAATTTTAATTTATCACCTTTTTTTGCCATGCCTCCTAAAATCCAATAAATATTCTGAAATGACTCTAGCAAAGGTAATGTTGAGGAGAAGCTTGTTGATTTTGAATCGTTAATTATAGTTAATTTTTTTGACTTATAAATAATCTGCTGTCTAAAATCCAATTGTTCAAATTTATTTGCTACTTTTACTATTTTTTTAGAATTAAGTTTAAAAATTTTCGATAATGCAAATATAAAAGAGAGATTATTAATATTTGATTTATTTTTAAAATAATCATTAGTTATTAATTTATTATATTTTCTATATTTTGCATAATTCACTCCAAAAATTTTTGATTTAATTTTATTTTTTTTTACTAAACTATTTAATATATAATTTTTTCTTTCTATAAAAGCATAGTTATTTTTTGATTGATTTTTTATCAATTTAAATTTTGCATTTATATAATTTTTAAAATTTCCATGCCTTTCAAGATGATCAGGCGAAAGATTCAATATTATTGAGTATTCTGATTTATAAAATTTGCTATATTCTAGTTGATAAGATGATGCTTCTATTACAAAAAGAGTACTATTTTTTAAATCTTTTTCTAATAATAGAGGGTTTCCTATATTACCTGTTAATCTAACATCTTTTCTATGTTTCTTTAAAACATCATATAAAAGTTTTGAAGTTGTTGATTTACCATTAGTTCCTGTAATAGTTATTTTTTTTATATTTGGGAAGCTCAAATAAAAAATATCTAGTTCTGTAATTATTTTTAATTTATTTTTTTTTAAATATTTTGAAAGTTTGCATTTATTTATATCTATTCCAGGACTTAAAACTATATAGTCAAAATTATTTTTTTTTAATTGATAATAATTAATTGTTTTATGCTTATATTTTGAAGGTATATTTTTTTGATTATCATCAACGATTTTACAATTATTTTTTTTACTTAAAAATTTATAAGATGCACAACCTGACTTTCCAAATCCATAAATTAAAAAAGATTTTTTATAAAAATAGCTTCTTTTTGCATCCATTATCTTAATTTTAAAGTTGCCAGTCCAATCATTGCTAAAATTATGGAAATGATCCAAAATCTTATAACAACAGTTGACTCGGGCCATCCTTTTTTTTCAAAGTGGTGATGTATTGGTGCCATCTTAAATATTCTTTTTCCTGTAAGCTTGAAAGAAATTACCTGTGCAATAACAGATATTGCTTCTAAAACAAATAATCCACCCGTTATTGCTAAAACAATTTCATGTTTAGTTATTATTCCAATTGCTCCTAAAGATCCTCCTAAGGATAGAGAGCCAGTATCGCCCATGAATATTTTTGCTGGAGGTGCATTGAACCACAAAAAACCTAAGCAAGCTCCAATGATAGACCCACAAAAAATCGATACTTCTCCTACTCCTTCTATATAAGGAATTTGTAAATAATCAGAAAAAACAATATTTCCTGTAACGTAGCTAATAAACGCAAAACAAGCAGCTACAAGTATTACTGGAACTGTTGCTAAGCCATCTAGTCCATCCGTTAAATTTACTGCGTTTGAGGAACCAACTATTACAAATAAGTAAAAGGGAACAAAGAACCAACCTAAGTTAATAACTAGATTTTTAAAGAATGGAAAATACAAATTCTTGATCTCACTAGAATCACTGAATAAATAAATTATGATTATCCCAATTAAAGCTAAAATAATTTGAATAAAAATTTTAAGTTTTGAGGATATTCCATAAGAATTATTTTTTTTTATTTTTTTATAATCATCGTAAGCTCCCAATAATCCAAAAGAGCCAGCTATATAAATCAAAAACCAATTATATGGGTTTGAAAGATCTCCCCATAATAATACACCGGAAAAAACTCCCAATAATATCATTAACCCGCCCATCGTTGGAGTTCCTATCTTCTTTATAATATGTTCTGAAGGTCCATCATCTCTTATTGGATTATGTATTTGTTTAGCAGAAAAATAATTTATTAGAGGATTTCCGACAATAAAAACTACTATCATTGAAGTAAACATCGATAAACCTGTTCTTACAGTTAAGTATTTAAATACATTAAAAAAACTAAAAATATCTACTAAGTTTGAAAATAAACTAAATAGCATTAATCTTTCCTGATTTTAATTGTTTTGAAATAATATTTAGACCAGTTGAATTTGACCCTTTTATCATTAAATATTCACCATCTTTAACATCATTGTTTAAAAATTTTGAGACATCTTTACTTGAATATAATATTTTTCCTCTTTTTTGTGGTCTAATTTTGTTAAATGTCGGTATAATTTTTTTTCCAAAAACATAGACTCTATTTATACTGGTATTATTTACTATTTTGGCAGCTTCTAAATGAAGTTTTTTTGAAAATTTACCCAATTCTAACATATCTCCAAGAAGAATTATTTTTCTTTTTGATTGGCTGTTTAGTTTACTAAAATTATTTAAAGCAAACTTTAAAGATAAGGGGTTAGAGTTATAACTTTCATCAATAAGATGAATTTTTTTCTTTTTTATTTTAATATATTTATGGTCGCCTCTTCCTTGAGGTAAATTATAATTAAAGAAAAACTTCTCATTTATATTGTCTAAATCTAGATAATTAGAAATCACAGCAATACTAGCTAATATATTTTCTAAGTAAAATTCTAAATTTCTTTTAATTATAAAATTTTTTGATCTTCCGTTAATATTTATTTTTATAATACTTTTATTTTTAAAGCTTTTTATTTTACTAAGTTGAATATTTGATTTTTTTTTTCTACTAAAGGAAATAATTTTTAAATTTCTATTTTGAGCCTTTGATTTAAAATAATTATAAAACTTATCATCAGCATTTAAAACAATAGAACCATTTTCAATTATATTATCTATTATTTCTGATTTTGCTTTTGCTATATCAAATAAACTATTAAAATTTTTACTATGTGCATAAGAAATATTTGTTATTACACCAATATTAGGTTTTACTATTTTTGATAGGTGATTTATTTCTCCTTTTTTATCCATGCCTATTTCAAAAATACCAAAATTATCTCTTCTCCCAATATTAAATAAAGATACAGGAACTCCGTATTTGTTATTAAAAGATTTTTTAGAATAAGTAGTTTTGCAAATTTTGTTTAATGATTGCCCCAACAACTCTTTTAAAGATGTTTTACCCGCAGAACCAGTTATGCCAATTGCAATAATATCTGATGAAGCTCTAATTTTAGCCGCACATTCAGTAAAAAATTTTAATGTATTTTTTACTTTAATTTTATTTTTTATTTTTTTTCCATAATTTTTTTCAATTATCGAAACCGATGCACCATTTTTTATAGCTATATTGGCATATTTATTTCCATCAGTATTTTTTCCTCTTATTCCAAAAAAAATATTATTTTTTTTAATTTCTTTGGAATTTATACATGCTTTATTAATTGATGTTTTATTATTTAATTTTTTTCCTAATTTTTCTTCTACTACACTGGTTTTCCAATTTTTATTCAATTTTCGATTTTTTTCTTTAATAGATTGCAAAATACAATCTCTATCAGAAAAATATTTTTTCTTTTTATATTCTTGATATGTTTCGTGACCTTTGCCTGCAATAACCACTAGTTCATCCGATTTTGCATTTTTAATTGCAGTATGAATTGCAAGCTTTCTAGAAGGAATTTCAATTAATTTTTTTTTATTTATTTGTATCTTAATTTGATTTCTTATAATTTTTGGGTTTTCTCTTCTTGGGTTATCATCAGTTAAATAAACTTTTTTGCAATAGATGTTTGCGATTTTTCCCATAATTTTTCTCTTTGGAGCGTCTCTTTCACCTCCGCATCCAAAAACAAGATTAATTTTTTTTAATGAAAATTGATCTTTTAAATTTGTCAAACAAACTTTTAAAGCATCTGGAGTATGTGCATAATCCAAGATAACAACTGAATTATTTTTTAAATTGCTAATTTTCTCTAATCTTCCTGGAACAGGTTTTATTTTTTTTACAGATTTTAAAATATTATTAAAATTTATATTACTTTTAGAAGCTGCTAAAATTGACATTATGAGATTTTTAGTTTGTACTTTTCCAATTAATTTTGTTGTAAAATTATAAATCTTATTTTTATATAAAAATTTGATTTCTTGATTTAAGTTTATAAATTTGTGCTCAATAATTTTAAAATCGGCATTATTAGATCCTAAACTTAAAGTCTTAAAATTTTTAATTTTTGAAATTTTTTTAATTTTTTTTGAAATTTTTAAATCTTCATCAAAAATTATTCTTGATTTTTTTTTCATTAATCTTTCAAATAAAATCAATTTCGAATTAAAATAATCTTTAAATGTTTTATGATAATCTAGATGATCTCTACTCAAATTTGTAAATATTCCTAAATTAAATTTTAAGCCATCTAATCTACATTGTTTTAGTCCATGACTTGATGCTTCTAAAATAACATTATTAATTTTTTTCTTTTTTAAAATTCTAAAAATATTATTTAGTTGAATTGGATCGTATGTAGTATTAAAAATATTTTTTTTATAATTAATTCCACTAATTCCAAGAGTTCCAATTGATGCAACTTTTTTTTTATTTAATTGCAAAATTTGATAATAGAAATTTGCAATAGATGATTTACCATTTGTACCTGTAACAGCAATCAAGTTTTTTGGAAATTTATTATTAATTTTTGCAGCAAATTCAGCAAGAAGTTTTCTAGGGTTTTTATTATTTAAATATAAAACACTATTTTTAAACCCTTCTTTAAATTTTTCAGAAATTATTATTTTAGAACCTTTTTTAATAGCATCTTTAATAAATTTATTTCCGTCAAGATTATTTCCTTTTATTGCAAAAAAAATGTAATTATATTTAATGTTGCTTGAATCAAAAGCTATTCCGTTAAACTTTATTTTAATAAATTTTTTATTTAGTTTGGGATAATAATCTTTAAGTAACATTATTTACGCTCTTAATATTTTGTGGCTAAAATTGGCCCAATCTTTTCAATTATTTGTCCTGTGACCCATACTGTTGTCCATCCAGCTGTGTTTCTCCAATTTCCTTTGTATGGCGGCCTTCCATCTCTATAATGGTATACAAATTCTTTGTTGGCTTTTGGTTCGTCGAGCATTACTGCTAAAACAAATTTAGGTTTAGATGCTGGAAAAACTGCAGCAAAAGTATTTATCTTTTTTTTTGAATATCCTCCTGAGGCTGCTATATCTGCTGTACCGGTTTTACCTCCTATTTCATAACCTTTAACATTTGCAAAACCTGCTGTTCCTTCTTTTGTTGAAACAATCTTTCTTAATATTGGGTTTAATTTTATTGAAACTTCTTCATTTAAAATTCTCTTACTTTTTTTATACTCTTCTCTTTGAATTAATGTTGGGGAAACTTGAAATCCACCATTTGAAACTATTGAGTATCCTTTTGTTAATTGTAATAAAGTTGTTGCAATTCCATGTCCAAAACCAATAGTTAATAATTTGCATTTTCCCCATCTTCCCATTTGAGTTTGCCCTACTTCCTCTAGGTCAAAACTTATATTTGTCAAAATCCCTATGGTTTGAAGAAATTTATTATAATTATCAATTCCAACTTTTTCAGCTATTCTTGCTGATCCTATATTTCCAGATCTAATTAAAATTTCTTCTGCGGTTAAATCTGATGGAATCTTATCATCATATTCTGAAATGGCATTACCAGCACAGACAATTCTTTTTTTTAATTCTTTAAACTCTGTTTCTGGTTGAACCACATTATAATTTATTCCAGCAGCAATCGTAAAAGTTTTGAAAACTGAACCAAACTCATAAACTCCTTTTGTAGCCCTATTAATAAATTTTAAGTCTTTAATTTTTTCTCTTTTATTTAAATCAAAATCAGGCAGAGAAATCATTGATAAAATATCACCATTATTAATATCCATTAATATTGCGGCACTACCTGTATTCTGAAAAATATTTTTTGATTTTAATAATTCTTCTCTAATTAAATATTGAATATCTGTATCAACTGTAAGTATTATTGGTTTTTTAGATGTTGTTAATTCATAATCGAAGGTTTTCTCTAAACCAGATATGCCATTATTATTGTCATCAATCTGACCAAGAACGTGACTAAATAATTCACCATTGGGATATATTCTGGCAATTTTCTCTTCTTGTATAAATGCTTTATCACCAAGCAATAAAACCTTTTCTAATTTTTCTTTTGATATTTTTTTTTGAACATAAAAAAATTTAGTGCCATAAATCTTTTTTTTGAAATCTTTTTTTGGAAATAATAATTTCAAAGTGATTAATAGTTTTTCTTTATCAATTACTAAATTAGGATTAATTCCAATATTTATAACTGGTACTGTTTTTGCTAAAATATTTCCTTTTTTGTCAATTATACTTGATCTAAAATTTTCTTTTTTTAAAATTTTTTTTTTAAAAACTTTATCTTCTAAACTTAATAAAATCACTTTTGATGAAAAAACTATTGCAATGATAAAAAAAATAAAAAAAATAAATGCTATCCTTTCAAAGGATATTTGTATGTTTAATTTATCTTCGTTGTAAGAAAATTCTGAATTATATTCTTCTTCTAATTTTTTTTTTTCATTTAATTCATTCATCATTACTAATTATTTTTTTAATTTTTACTTCATTATTTTGAGTCTCAATCCAGTTTAAACTTCTTACGTCTGCTTCAAAAAGCTCATTATCAAAATATTTTTTTTGATATTCCATCAATTTTTTTGGAGATGTAAGATAATTATACTCAAGCATTACAAGTTCATACTTTTCTTGTAAAATTCTTACATTTTCTTTTATTTCAAATATTTTTTTATCAAGTTTTTTTGTTGAATTTTTTGTAACAGTAGTTGCAAAAACTAATAAAATCACAGGGATAAAAAAAAATAACTTTTTCATTTATCAAATTGCAAGTTTTCAATATCAATCAAATTTTGAAATTTTTTAATAAATTCATCAAAATTACATTCATTATTAATTTTAACTGCATATCTTAGTTTTGCAGATCTTGATGGTGGATTTAGTTTTAATTCTTCAGCGTTGGGGGTTATTGGTTTTCTATTCTTTAAATTAAAACATCTATCATTATTTTCTCTAAATGGCACATATCTTGAAGAATTTTTAACCTCAGAATAATTTTTAAAAAAATACTTAACAATTTTATCTTCAATTGAATGAAATGTTACAACTGCAATAATTCCTCCTACTGGTATTAAATAAAATGCATTTATTAGACCATTTATTAGTTCGCTAATTTCTTTGTTTACAAAAATCCTAAGTGCCTGAAAAACTTTTGTTGAATTATTAATCTTGGAATTTTTAAATCGTTTAACACTATCAATAATTTTAGTTAAATCCTGAGTATTGATTATTTTTTTGTTTCTAAATCTAGCAATTTTTCTTGCAATTTTTTTTGAATATCTTTCATCACCATAATATTTGAAAATTTTATATAAATTTATCTCACTCATATTAGAAATTACCTCGTGACATGAGAACTCATTTAAACCCATTTTCATATTAAGTTTGCCAGTGCTTTTAAAAGATAAACCTTTGCTTAAATCTTTAATTTGATTAGTTGAATATCCTAAATCAAATATTACTGCTTTAAGTTCCTTTGGCTTAATATTAATTGTGTTTATTTCTGAAAATTTTATATTTTCATAATGAAATCTATTGTTATATTTTTTTTCAAATTTTTTTGCATATAAATAGACATCTTTATCTCTATCTACCGCAATTATTTTATTATTTTTTTTTTCTAATATCTTTTGGGAATATCCACCTTGACCAAAAGTACAATCTAAAAAAGTGCCACCATAAAGAGGGGAAATAATGCTAACTAATTCTTTTAGCAAAACTGGAAAATGTTTGTTTTCCAGTTTTATGGTGGCACTCATTTATTTTTTCGAAGAACATTAATTCTTTTGTCTTCTCAAAAATGCGGGAATCTCGAGATCATCTTCTTCTTTATCTTCAATTACTTCTGTTGAAGAAAGTGTATTTTCATTATTTTCAGACTCATCCGAATTAAATAAATTAGGAGTATCTTCCTCATGAATTTGAAAATTTTCTAAACCATTTGATTTAGAATTGCTTGGTTCAGTTTCCATTTTTTCTTCTATGGATTCAATTTCGCTATCAACATTTTCATTTTGGTGTTCTGTTTGCTCAACTGAATTAGAAGAAAAATTTGACATTTCTTGCTCATTTGTTTGTGATGCTTCTAAATTTTCAGTTTTTACTTCATCTTCTAGCTTTAGTGCATTGGCTCCATGAGTAATCATAGAATTATTAGGATTAGAAAAAGCAAAAGATTGTGCTGAACCATTATTATTTGCAAAATCAGAATATCCTGTATTTCTATTTTGAATTCTGTGAACCATATTAATTACAGATTTGGGCTCTGGTTGTTGTCCATCAAGAGCTGTAGCAACAATTGATACTCGCATTAGACCATCTAAACTTTCATCTGTAATTGCTCCTATTATTAATTCTGCTTCTGGATCAACTTCTTGTCTAACTTTATTAACTGCTTCATCGACTTCAAAAAGTTTTAAATCTTTTCCACCAGTAATATTAACAAGCAAACCCTTTGCTCCCTTTAAAGTATAATCATCAATTAGAGGATTATTGATAGCCATCTCTGCAGCTTTAGTTGCTCTTCCTTCTCCTTCGGCCTGACCGGTTCCCATCATTGCTTTTCCCATTGAACTCATTACTGTTTCAACGTCTGCAAAATCTAAATTGATCAGACCAGGTCTGACCATTAAGTCTGTTATACTTTGAACCCCATGTAGCAATACATCATTTGATAATTCAAAAGACTCTTCAAATGTTGTTTGTTCACTTGCAATCTTGAATAAATTTTGATTTGGAACAACAATAATTGTATCGACATGCTTTCTTAATTCTTCTAAACCTTGTTGGGCTTTTCTCATTCTAGATGGGCCTTCATACAAAAATGGAAGTGTAACAACTCCAACGGTTAAAATGTTTAATTCTTTAGCAGCACGAGCAATAACATGTGCTGCACCGGTTCCTGTTCCTCCTCCCATGCCAGCAGTTATAAAAACCATGTTTGATCCTTGCAAAACATTTACAATATCATTCAAAGACTCGTCGGCTGCTGCTTGACCTATATCCAACTTTGCGCCTGCACCCAGACCCTTTGTAAGATTCATTCCCATTTGGATTTTTGCTTGTGCTTTGCTTATTCTTAAATCTTGAGCATCTGTATTAACTGCAATAAATTCAACTCCTTGTAAACCCGAGTCTATCATTCCATTGATTGCATTACCTCCAGCTCCTCCTACACCAAGAACTAAAATTCTTGGTTTCAATTCTTTGATATCTGGTGCTTTAAAATTAATCGTCATTTATCCCCCTTTTAGTTATTAAATTGTTTTTCCCATTTAAGGTTAGCTCTATGAGTATTTGATTTTTTTCTTGCATTTACCCTAAATTTTTCAAAAGCTGTTGGTTCCCATATTTGAAAAGTTTTTCCTTGCCCAACAAACAACATGCTATTTTTAATTTTTGCATGTTTTAATAACTTTAAAGAAAGTAAGATTCTTCCTTCACTATCAAATTGTAGATTTATACTTTCAGATAATATTGAAGTTGCAAAATAATCTTTTTTTTCCTCAAAAGGATTTAAAGAATCTATTGCATTAGAAATTTTTTCTATTCTATCTTGAGGCCAAGACTCTATACAGGGATTGTTAAAAGAAGGATAACAAATAACACCGTTATAACCTAAATTAGATAAATAAGATCTAAAGGATGCTGGCACAGATACCCTTCCCTTTTTGTCCAGTTTGTTTTCGTAAGTAGATAAAAACATACAGCATATATATAACCCTTATTTGGGTTTTTATGGGATATTATGGGTTTTATTAGCAAGCGTCAATACCTAATTATTTAAATAAATAATTGTAGTTTTGAGAACAAATGTGAAACTAATTGGTGGAGTTTTTTTATGTTTATAATGCCAGACGAACTATAAGCCGGGTTCTGTCATTTAAACTTATCATTTCTCTAGGCCTTAAATCACTTTAAGGCTCAAGCGACTAACCCTGATGACTAGCCAAAGACAGCTTTTAGTTATTTCTAACAATATCATCTCTATTCAGTCTTGCTCCCAGTGGGGTTTTCCATGCGCTAGCTGTTACCAACATAGCCGGTGTGCTCTTACCACACCTTTTCACCCTTGCCTTGATAAGGCGGTTTATTTTCTGTGGCACTATCCCTAGGGTTGCCCCTGCCAGCAATTAACTGGCACTGTGTCTTTGCAGAGCCCGGACTTTCCTCTTTAATAAATTAAAGCGACAAGTCGTTCATCTGGCAACTGCAAATTATAACTTTTTCTTAAATTTTCAATATTTATTATTTGCTTGAATTAAGGGTTTTTACAATTTCTAAGCATTCTCTATCAATTTTTCCATCAATCAATTCAGGTCTAAACCTCCTTTGAAAACTACGAACAATTTTTTTTAATTCGTTTTTTTTTGAAGTATCTATAAAATATCCAAACTTTTTAAGTTTTTTAAAAAAAATTTTATTCTCAATATCAATTTTTTTACCTCTTAATTTACTGCATTTTTTAAAATTTAATTTATGCCAAATACCAACTTTTTTACTTGCAATAAATTTCCATGGAAATTTTTCTCCAGGATCTTTTTTTCTTAATGGTGCTATATCTGAATGGCCTAAAATATTTTTTATATTAATTTTATATTTTTTTATTAAATTTTTTGAAATTTTAATTAAACATTTTATCTGTTTATTATTAAAAGCTTTATAACCATGTTCGTGTCCTGGGTTTGAGATCTCAATACCTATAGAATGGTTATTTAATAATTTATCATTTTTCCAATAAGATTTTCCAGCATGCCAAGCAACATAAAGATCAGGGATCAATTGAATTAAATTACCCTTTTTATCAATATAATAATGACAACTAACTTTTGAGTTGAAACTAGTTAGTTTGCGTATTGCCAATTGATCACTTTTCATACCAGTATAGTGAAAAATTATATATTTGATGTTTTTTTTACTCCTTTTTCTTGTTTCAAAATTTGGAGAGTAAATAGTTGACATTTTTTCAACATTTTTTGGCATAAATTTTAACAATTTAATGTATATATTAATCTAAGATATAATATAAATCCTGTATGAAAAGATTATTTTCAATCATAATTATAATAGTATTTAGTCAGTTTCAGTATTTAAATGCTATTGCTGATTCTGATGGCGAGGTAGAAGTTTCTTCAAAAGAAAATAATAATAAAGAAGTAAAAGATTGTTTTGAAAGCGTTAACAGAGGTATTTTTGCTTTTAATCAAGGATTAGATAAAATTATATTTAAACCTTTGTCTAAAGGATATAGAAAACTACCACAACCAGTAAGATCTGGAACAAGCAATGTTTTAAGTAATTTAGGAAATGTTGTTACAATTCCCAATAATATTCTACAAGGTCAAATTAAGGATGCAGGTATAAATTCTTTTAGACTTATAGTTAACTCTACACTTGGTATAGCGGGAATTTTTGATGTTGCATCTTACTACGGTTTAAAAAAACGTGATAAAGAAGATTATGGCCAAACTTTTGGAACATGGGGTGTTGGTGAAGGTTGTTATTTTGTTTTGCCAGTTCTTGGCCCAACTACAGTAAGAGACTCTGTTGGATCTTTAGTAAATGTTTTAGGTGGCGATGCATGGTACAATGTAACAGTTGCAAACGATACACAATATTTTAATGAAGCGGATTATTATTTATCTAGAGTAACTTCTGGTATTGATTTCAGAGCTAAAAATTTAGAATCATTTAACAGTCTTGAAAAGACATCAATTGATTTATATGCATCAATAAGAAGTCTATATCTTCAAGATAGACAAAGAAAAATCAAAAACATTGATGAAGAAACTGAAACAATGAGTGATGATGATTGGGAAGAAATAGACTAATAATAAATTTTATAGATGAAAAGATTAAAATTAGTATTAGTTATTTTTATATCATTCTTATTAAACAGCTTAAGTCATGCAAAAGATCCTAGTGAGCTCATTAACGGTATAGTAAACGAAGCTGCACTAATTTTAAAAAGCACCGATCCTGTTGAATCAAAAATTATAAAACTAAATGATATTGCTGAAAGAAGTGTAGATATTAGTGGAATTGGAATGTATGCGCTCGGAAAACACAAAAAATCAATGTCTGAAGATGAAAAAACAAAATATAAAAAACTTTTCAAAAGTTATTTTTTAAAAAGCTTTTCTAGTAGATTGGTGGATTATACAGATCCAAAAATCAATGTAGTTTCACAAAAAAAGATTAATGAAAAATACACTATTGTTAATAGTATATTGGAAGCAACTTCAAAAAGACCACAAGTAAAAATTGATTGGAGAATTTATACTAAAAATCCAGATAAGCCTTTAATTAGAGATTTAATTGTTGAGGGTTTAAGTTTAGCAAGAACTCAGAAAGAAGAATTTAATTCTATTATTCAAAATAATGATGGGAATATAAATTCTCTATTTAAAACTTTAGAAGAATTTTTGATCAAGTAAGTTTAATTAAAAGTCTATATACCTCTATTTAACATTAAATTTAATTTGATAAATTGGCTAGTTATATTAAAGATTTTATTTTTTTTTTGCTAGTTTTTGCAATAAATATATTTCTTTATCCGTAAGAGTATTTTTTTCTTCTTTTATCTGGTCTATAAGACTAAACAAGGTAACAAGAATTATTAAGGATGATAAACCTGTTAAAAATATAAAATATATTGAACTTAGTTTAAGTACAATCATAGAAACAAATACACTAGTCCATCCAATAAAAATCCCTCTAAGTATAGTTCTTTGACTTTTTAAATCATTAATCTTCATAAACTGAATAAATAAAAGTATTAACAAAAGCATAATACCGGCTATAGAAGCTCTTAACAAAACTAGAGTATCTAAGCCTCCACCGTATAGCTCTCTATGAATTAAATATGCAATTACAGCCTTATAAGAAAAAAAAAGTAATATTATAATTGCAGTAAATATAGATGTTAGATAGGCAATTTTTGGTTTTATATTTAATTTAATTTTCATAGTTAGTTATTTATTTGTATTTTTAATATATCTTCAAAAATAAAATAAAGTTATAAAAAAATTCATTTTATTTAACTAAGAAATGGTGGGCCCGCCAGGACTCGAACCTGGGACCAATTCATTATGAGTGAACTGCTCTAACCAACTGAGCTACAGGCCCTAAAACATTTTGTTTAAATATATCATTTTTAAAAAGTTATCAAATGTAGATATTATAAAATGGTGGGCCGTGTTGGTTACGCTCCAACTACCCCTGCAATGTCAATGCAGTACTCTACTATTGAGCTAACGGCCCATATATTCTTTAAACAAAATAATTAATGTATAAGGTAAATACAATCTACAAATGATAAATTTTCTTAAAATTTTTAAAAAAACTTCCTATTTTTTAATTATATATTTAATAATTGATATTTCATTCATGAAACTTTTACCAGATGGCATAAAAAATAAAATATATGATAAAAAAAGTCATAAAATCAAATCATATTATTATCATCATGATTTAAGACCAAACGCATATTGGAAAGAAAAATGGGGAAATCAAACGTATGAGATTTATACTAATAATCAAGGTTTTAAAGACAAAAAAATTAGGAAAGTACAATTTAAAGAAAATAATATCCTTTTCATAGGAGACTCATTTACTGAAGGTATTGGTCTAAATTATGAAAATACTTTTGTTGGAATAATTGAAAATAAAATTTCTTCTAAAAAAAACGATTACGAAGTTTTAAATGCGGGAGTAATATCATATTCTCCAATAGTAATTTTAAGCAAACTAAATCATATTATTAACAAAAGAAAACTACCAATAAATAAAGTATTTGTAGTTTTGTCTAATGGAGATTTGCATGATGATATTTTTAGATACAACTCGATAAGCGATGATTATGTGGTTAGCCACAATGACTTTTATAATAATAAAATATTAGTCAATTTAAATAATTTTATAAAATCAAATACTATTTTTTATCAACTTTTTAAAAAGATATTCCCAATAAGTAATTTAATCACCGACATTAAAAAAACAAATAAAACAGAATATAATAAAAAAAAAATATTAAATATTTTAAATAGTAAACCAGACCATCAGCACGTCATTAGCAATGAAGCATTTTTATTATGGGGTGAGAAAGCTTTAAATAAATCCACTTTATATTTGCAGGAAATATATAATCTACTTAATAAAAAAAATATAGATTTAACTTTAATCCTTATACAAGAGGCAATATTTGTATTAAATGATTTAGACTCAACTTTTTACGAAAATCATTGGAAGGATTTTTCAAAAAAAAATAATATAGAATTTATTTTTGTAAAAAATTATCATGAAAATTATAAGGACAAATATAATGCTTATAAAGATATGTTTTTTTTAGGTGATAACCATTTTAATGAAAATGGTAATAGATTAATTGCAAATGAAATATTAGAAAAATCAGAATATTTAAAAAAAATATTTAATTAATTTTTTGATTATAGTTATCTAATAACTTCTATATTCAAAATATTATTATAATAGTTCGGTGCTTTTTCAATTGATCTATACAATGGTATAGATCCAAGATCTTCATGATAAACAGCTTTGGGATTCCAACTGAAACATAAAAGTATAAAAACAATTAATTTTGTAAAATTATTTAATTTTTTATCTAATAAATTTATAATTTTATTATTATAATTTAAAATAATAATTTTGTTTTTTAACAAGCCAAAGTAAAATATAATTGCACAACTGTAGGACATGTGGGTCCACCTTCCTGTGTCAACTGCAATAATAAACATTACAAGTGTTGGTATAATTAGTATTACAAAATGATATATAAAGGGTATTTTAAGAATGATTTTATTAATTTTTTTTTCATCAAATTTTGAACATCCAACCAAAATCATTAAAGCACCAAACCCTAATATAAATATAAAAAAATACCTTATTATGTGAGCGAATTTCCAATTTACTTCTGCCATATGATAATCAATTGTCTTAGAAATAAAAGCTGCAGCTAAACCACATTTCTCACCAATCTTTTCAAGTTCTGCACACATTTGAGCTGTTTCACTGGGTAAATGTGGATTAAAATAAATGGACCATATAACTATTAAAGAAGGTAGACTAAAAATAATTAGTTTCAAAATATTGAACAAATTTATTTTCTGAATTGTAACAAAAATTAGCGAAATGAAGAAAAAACTATAAAAAATGCTTGCTTCGAAATTTAATAGAAGAATTGGATAAATAATTGAAATAGTAAATACAATTAAATTATTACTTTTATATTTAAGATATAAATCAATTATAAAAATTAAAGATAAGAAAATAAGTACTTCTTTCCTGCCTATGGCCTCAAGTTCTGCTATTGGAAAAATTAAAAATATTGGAGAAAATATAGCTAAAATTATTAAATAATTAGCCTTCAAATCTTTAAACAATTTATAAACATAATAATAGTAAATTAAATACAAGGAAGATTGTAAAATTAAAAAACAAAATCTTAAATTTAAATCAAAAAATACACTGATTTGATAAACTATTTCTCCAATTAATCCCCTTCTTACAAAACCTCCTTGATAATTTATTACCCATTCTGTCATAGCATTGTAAGTAGAAACAATATTTACAGCCATTAAATAGTAAATACTTAAAACAGAAATTAGAGACAGATAAATTATTAAAATAAGTTTGTAGAATTTATCTATAAACATCTATTAAACTTTATATTAAATAAACGAAATAATTTAAATCTTTTTTAACTTTCCAAAAAGCTTTTTAACTGTTTAGATCTACTTGGGTGTTTTAACTTTCTCAAAGCTTTCGCCTCAATTTGACGTATTCTTTCTCTTGTGACTGAAAACTGCAAACCTACTTCTTCAAGGGTATGATCTGTATTCATTCCAACTCCAAACCTCATTCTTAATACCCTTTCTTCTCTAGGAGTTAAGGTTGATAAAATTTTAGTAGTTGCTTCACTTAAATTAGACTTAATTGCTTGTTCTAAAGGAGCTAATGCTTTTGTATCTTCTATAAAATCACCTAAACTACTATCTTCTTCATCTCCAACTGGTTTTTCTAAAGAAACAGGTTCTTTAGAAATTTTTAAAACTTTTCTGACTTTCTCAAGTGGCATTCTCAATTTTTTAGCTAACTCTTCAGGTGTAGCTTCTCTACCAAACTCGCTTAATATAAGTCTTTGGGTTCTTACAATTTTATTAATAGTTTCAATCATATGAACTGGGATTCTAATTGTTCTTGCTTGATCGGCAATTGATCTTGTAATTGCTTGCCTTATCCACCAAGTTGCATAAGTTGAAAATTTGTACCCTCTTCTATATTCAAATTTATCTACAGCTTTCATTAAACCAATATTTCCTTCTTGAATTAAATCTAAAAATTGCAGACCTCTATTTGTATATTTTTTAGCAATTGATATTACCAATCTAAGATTGGCTTCAACCATTTCTTTCTTTGCAATTCTAGACTCTTTTTCTCCTTTTTGAACTCTGCTAACTAATTTTTTAAATTCTGTTACAGATACACCTAGTCTATTACTCGTATCAATAAGTCTTTCCCTAATATTTTTAAACTCGTCTTTATTTTTTTGAAAAAATTTTTTCCAAGTATCATTGGTATCTAAAAAACTTTTTAAATTTGGATTTATTTCATTTCCAATATAAAATTTTATAAATTCATCTCTTGGAATTTTTGCATCTAAGGCAAGCCTTAAAAGATTTCCCTCCAAAGAAACAATTTTTTTATTTTCTATATAATGCTTCTGGACTAAAATTTCTAAAACAGGCGGTGATAACTGTAGTGATTTTATATTTTCTAAAATGTTATCAACAATTTTTTTATAGTTTTTTTCTTTAGATGAAGAAAAAGTTAAAGATTTTAAAACACAATTTAATTTCTCTTTTTGATATTTAATTAATTTATTATATTCTTTAGATAGATTATTTACCGTTTGTAAAACTTTAGGTTTTATTTCATTTTCCATTGCAGCAAGAGTTGGATTAAATTCATCATCATCATTTGACTCAACATTTTCTTGCTTACCTTCTTCATTATTATCTTCTGATTTTTTTTGTTTTGCGCTTTGTCCAGTATCTTCATCTTCCATATAGTTAGTATCAATATCTATAATTTCTCTTACTAGAATTTCATCCTTTTGAAGTTTTTCATCCCATTCAAAAAATTGCTGTGCAGTAATTGGACTTTGTGAAAGTGCATTAAGCATTACATTTTTTCCAGCTTCAATTCTTTTGGCAATTGCAATTTCACCTTCTCTAGAAAGCAGTTCAACACCACCCATTTCTCTTAGATACATTCTTATAGGATCGTCACTTTTCTCTATTGACTTACCTTCTTCTTTTGAGCTGTTTTCCTTTTTTCTTAAAACTTTAAAGTCTGATTTTTTTTCAACCAAAACTATTTTTTCTTCAAGAATATGTATGAAAGCTTGCTCTAAGTTATCAGATGATAAATTTCTTTTTCCTAGTGATTTATTTAATTCTTCATGGGTTATAAAACCTCTATGGATCCCTCGACCCATTAATCTAGCAAATGATTTTGTAATTATTCTTTCCACAATAAAAAGTTCGGAAGATGTATATAATGCCAATTTTAAAAAAATCTATGTGATTTTTTTAATTTTTAATTGATTTTTTGCTGTTTTTTTAGCTCTTTTAGTTCATTAAATGTTGCTTCGCTCAAATCTTTAGAAAATTTTGATTCTAATTCGGCAATTCTAAACTCTAGCTCATAATTCTTAATATCTCTTAAAACTTCACTTAATATTTCTAGTATTTTTTCGTCATCATCATAATTTTTTTCTAAAATATGTTTTATCGATGCATATTTTAAAATTCTTTCAATTAAATTATGATCTATGTTTATATTTTCAAAATCAGTTTTTTCTAAATTATTTGTCTCTTTTAAAATTTGTTCAAAAATTAATTTATTTTCACTAGAAAATAATTTTATTCCTTCTATAAGGTAATAATTCTCCCTTACAAGATCTGGTTTTTTTAATATTATATATAGCAATGAAAATTCTTTAATTTCTATCGGTTTTAAAGATTTGGTCTCATTATAATAATTTTGAGTTTTTTTTAATGATTTAGTTTGTATTGGAATAAAACCTTTATTTTTTCTATTAATATTTGGTGTTAATTCTGAAACTTTATCTAAAAAATATTCTAATACATACTTTTTAATATATTCATCTTTTATAGTTGAAGAAATTAATCGTAATTTTTTTTCAAATATTGCTCTAGAAGATGGATTAGTATCTAACTGCTTTGAATAATGTTCAAAAATAAATCTATGTATAGAAATAGAATTATTTTTCGAAAATTCTTCAAAATATTGTTTTCCGTATTTATTTGCAAAACTATCAGGATCGTGATTATCAGGTAAAAACAAAAAAGATATTTTTTTTTCTGGCTTTAATTCTATAATGGAATTTTCAGCTGCTCTTAATGCTGCCTTATAACCGCTTTCATCTCCATCAAAACAAATAATTATATTTTCAAAAAATTGATTTAATATTAAAATTTGTCGATTAGTTAATGATGTTCCTAAATTTGCAACAGCATTCTCAATGCCATTTTTATACAAACCGATAACATCCATATAGCCTTCTACAAGGTAAATATCTTCAATTTTATTAGATAATTTTCTTGCGCTGTCCAAATTGAAAAGGTTAGAACCTTTTTTAAAAAATTCAGTTTCTGGTGAATTAATATATTTTGCCAAGTTCTTATTTTGATCCAGAATTCTTCCTCCAATTCCAATTGGATTTCCAGAAATATTATTTATTGGAAAAATTATTCTATTTCTAAATCTTTCAATATATTTTTTTTTTCTTTCATCAAAATAAAATAAACCACAATCTATTAATTGTTTCTCATTAAATTCTTTTTTTAATTCATTATAAAAATCTGACTCATTTGCCACATATCCAATTTTAAATTTTTTAACTTCTAAACTTGTTAGACCTCTTTGTTTAAGATAGTTTTTGGCAGGTTCTGCTAAAGGATTTTTAAACAACTCTTGATGATAGTTTTCAACATACTTTAAATAAATTGATTTATATTCTATCCAATTTTTTTCTCTTTCTTCATCTTTTTTTGAAAAAGTATAAGGTCTCATTCCAGCTAAATTAGCTAAAGCTTTAACTGCCTCGCCAAATTTTAAATTTTGTGTTTTCATTAAAAAGTCAAAAATATTTCCATGCTCAGCTGTGCTAAAACAGTGATAAAATTCTTTCTCATCGTTAACAGTAAATGATGGGGTTTTTTCAGTTTTAAAAGGCGAAAGTCCAATAAATTCTTTACCTCTTTTTTTTAATGTTACAGTTTTAGATACGACAGTTGATACTTTTAATCTTGTCTTTATTTCATCCAAATACTCTTTGGGATATTTCATTGCTTATTTAACATTTCCTTTAAAATTGATCCTGCCATTGAAAAGTCTAAGTCATCAGAATGATTTTTTTTTAATTCCCCCATAACTTTTCCCATATCTTTAATTGATGAAGCTCCTAATTTTTCAATTATTTCTGCACAAAGTTTTTTTGTTTCTTCTTCTCCCAATTGTTTTGGTAAATATACTGATAAAACAGTAACTTCACCTTGTTCTATTTCTAATAGATCATTTCTATTACTTTTTTTATAAACCTCTATCGATTCGGACCTTTGTTTAATCATCTTTTTAAGCAATTTTTTAATATCATTTTCATCTGTCTCTTTTTTATCTGGTCCAGATCTATTGTTAATATCAAGATCTTTGATTCCTGATAATATTAACCTATAAGTTGATATTTTATTTTTATCTTTTGATTTTAAAGCGTTTTTATAGTCTGTTTCAATTTTATCTCTTAAGCTCATTTTTTTAATTTACTGTATAGACAATTTGTTCAAAAGAAAAAGTTGTTTTTTTTTTATTTATATTAGATGTGTTGCGGAAATTTAGGTTTTATTGTATTAACCTTTAACTCATGAGTTGTAATTGACCACAAAACGAAAAAAAAAGAATTCAATTAAACCTCAATTTTCTCCAGCTATTTTAGTTCTTGAAAATAGATCAATATTCAAAGGAATTGGCTTAGGATACCAGGGAAATGCAACTGGTGAAATTTGTTTTAATACTTCTTTAACTGGCTACCAAGAAATCATATCTGACCCATCATATGCTGGACAGATTATAAATTTTACTTTTCCACATATTGGTAATGTTGGTACGAATAATGAAGATTTAGAATCTAACAAAATATGGACAAGAGGGGTTATATTTAATTCTGAAATAACAAGCCCATCGAATTATAGATCTCTTAAAAATCTAGATGAGTGGTTAAAAAAAAATAAAATTGTTGGAATAACTGGGCTTGATACGAGAAGTCTAACAAATTTTATAAGAGATAAAGGTGCTCCTAAGGGAACTATCTCTAATAATAAAAAAGGAATTTTTAATATTAAAAAATTAATAAATATTTCAATTAAATGGCCTGGATTAAATGGTTTAGATTTAGCAAAAGATGTAACTACAAACAAAACATATACTTGGAAAGGATTAAAAACTTGGGAAAAAGGTAAAGGATTTAAAAAAAATAAAAAGAAATCATTAAGAATTGTAGCAATAGATTATGGGATAAAAAAAAATATATTAAGATATTTTTCGAATTATGATTGTGAGGTTAAAGTGGTCCCATGTAATCAAACTGCTGATGAAATATTACAATTAAAACCAAATGGAATATTTTTATCTAATGGACCTGGTGATCCAGCAGCAACAGGAAAATATGCAATTCAAACTGTAAAAAAATTAATTAATTCAAATTTACCAGTTTTTGGAATTTGTTTAGGACATCAAATTCTTGCTTTAGCATTAAATGGAAAGACTAAAAAAATGAAACTCGGACACAGAGGAGCTAATCATCCTGTAAAAAACTTGAACAATAAAAAAGTTGAAATAACAAGTCAAAACCATGGTTTTGAAGTTGTAAAAGAAAGTTTATCAAAAAATATCCAGATAACTCATAAGTCACTTTTTGATAACTCTATTGAAGGAATTAAATTAAAAAATAAACCCGTGTTCTCCGTACAATATCACCCTGAGTCAAATCCTGGACCACAAGATAGTCATTATTTATTTAGCAATTTTATTAAAGATGTAAAAAAATATGCCAAAAAGAAAAGATATTAAAAAAATTTTAGTCATTGGAGCTGGTCCAATTATTATTGGCCAAGCTTGTGAATTTGATTATTCTGGAACACAGGCATGTAAGGCTCTTAAGGACGAGGGATATAAAGTTATTTTAATTAATTCAAATCCTGCAACTATTATGACTGATCCCGAGGTTGCGGACAAGACATACATAGAGCCTATTACAATAGAAGTTCTTGAAGAAGTTATTAAAAAGGAAAAACCTGACGCAATTCTACCTACAATGGGTGGTCAAACAGCTTTAAATTTAGCTATCAAAGCAGAAGAAGTTGGTCTTCTTAAAAAATACAAAATTGAATTAATTGGAGCCAAATCAAAAGCAATTGAAAATGCTGAAGACAGAAAAAAATTTAGAAAAAATATGTCCGATATTGGAATTGATCTACCTAAATCTGAAATATTAAATAATTTTAAGTATGCAGCAAAATGTTTAAGAAAAATTGGGTTACCCGCAATTATAAGACCTTCTTTTACCTTAGGTGGTTTAGGTGGTGGTATTGCAAAAACTAAAAAGGAATTTTTTAAAATAGTAAAACAAGGAATTCATGAGTCTCCAAAGAATCAGGTTTTGGTTGAAGAATGTTTGGAAGGATGGAAAGAATTTGAAATGGAAGTAGTAAGAGATCGAAAAGACAATTGTATAATTATTTGTTCAATTGAAAACATAGATCCAATGGGAATTCATACTGGGGACTCGATTACAATAGCTCCCGCTTTAACTTTAACTGACAAAGAATATCAAGTTATGAGAAACGCATCTATAGCATGTTTAAGAAAAATTGGAGTTGAAACTGGTGGATCTAATGTTCAGTTTGCTATAAATCCTAAAAATGGAAGAATGGTAATTATTGAAATGAACCCAAGAGTTTCGAGATCTTCCGCATTAGCATCAAAGGCTACCGGTTTTCCAATTGCAAAAGTAGCTGCCAAATTAGCAGTGGGATACACTCTGGATGAGTTAAAAAATGAAATCACTAAAACAACTCCAGCTTCTTTTGAGCCAACTATTGATTATGTGGTTACAAAGATACCAAGATTTACATTTGAAAAATTCTCTGACACTGAGGCAATTCTAGGAACATCAATGAGATCAGTTGGAGAAGCTATGGCAATTGGAAGAAATTTTAAGGAATCATTACAAAAAGCCCTTGTTTCTCTTGAGATCGGGCTTTCAGGATTAGATAATATTTTTAATCTTCCAAAAAAAGAAATAATCAAAAAATTAAAACTTAGTATTCCAAATAAAATACTTCTAATAGCAGAAGCTTTTAGAAAAAAAATACCTATACAACAAGTTCAAAATTTATCAAAAGTTGATCTTTGGTTTTTAAATCAAATTAAAGAATTAGTTGATGAAGAAAATGATATAATTAAAAAAGGTCTTCCTAAAAATTATAATGAATTTAATAGAATTAAATCTATAGGATTTTCTGACAAAAAACTTTCAAAATTAACAAGATTAAAAGAGAAAATAGTAAGATCAAAAAGAGCAGCTTTAAAGGTTTTTCCTGTATATAAAAAAGTAGATACTTGTGCTGCTGAATTTAAATCTTTTACACCTTATATGTATTCTACTTATCAAAGAAGCTTTTCAGTAAATACTGAATGTGAAGCAAACCCAACTAATAAGAAAAAGATAATAATTCTTGGTGGAGGCCCAAATCGTATAGGCCAAGGTATTGAATTTGATTATTGCTGTTGCCAAGCTAGTTTTGCATTAAAAGAAGATGGTTTTGAAACAATAATGATCAATTGTAACCCTGAAACAGTTTCAACTGATTATGACACGAGTGATAGACTATATTTTGAACCACTAATTGAAGAATATGTTCACAATATAATTTTAAAAGAAAAATCTAATGGAAATTTATTAGGAATTATTGCTCAATTTGGTGGTCAAACACCTATTAAATTAGCAAAATTTCTTCATGAAAATTCATTACCAATTTTAGGGACACAATATACGTCGATTGATTTAGCTGAAGATAGAGACAGATTTAGAAATTTGCTAATAAAATTAAATTTAAAACAAGCTGAAAGTGGAATTGCTTATACTTACAATCAAGCAATAAAAATATCTAATAAAATTGGCTTGCCTTTAGTTATTAGACCTTCTTACGTGCTTGGAGGAAGGGCAATGGAAATAGTTCATGAAAAACACCAATTGAAAGAATTCATTAATGAGGCGTTTAAAGCTTCAGAAGAAAATCCAATTTTAATTGATAAATTTATTAATAATGCAATGGAAGTTGACGTTGATGCTATATCGGATGGAAAAGATGTTTATGTGGCTGGAATTATGCAGCATATTGAAGAGGCAGGAATTCATTCTGGGGATTCTGCTTGTTGCTTGCCACCAATATCAATTAAAGAAAATTTATTAAGAGAATTAAAAATACAAACACGAAAATTAGCTTTAGCTTTAAAAGTTAAAGGTTTTTTAAACATTCAATTTGCAATCAAAAAGGACGAAATATTTGTAATTGAAGTAAATCCTAGAGCAAGTAGAACAGTTCCTTTTGTTTCAAAAGCTAATGGTGTTCCATTAGCTAAAATTGCTTCAAGAATTATGGCAGGTGAAAAACTTGCAAAATATAAATTAAAATATCAAACTAATAAAACTTTTGCTGTTAAAGAAGCTGTTTTCCCATTTAATAAATTTCCAGATAGCGATGTTCTACTTGGTCCAGAAATGAAATCAACTGGAGAAGTTATGGGATTTGATGATGATTTTGGAATGGCTTATGCCAAAAGTCAAATAGCAGCATCAAATTCTTTACCAACAAAAGGTTTGGCATTTTTATCAGTTAAAGATTCTCACAAAGAAGAAATAATTGACCTTGCTAAAAAATTATTAAAATTAAACTTTAATCTTTGTGGCACAGAAGGAACGGCAACTGCTGTTAGAAATAAAGGAATTAAATGTAAAAAAATAAATAAAGTAAGTAGTGGTGCGCCTCATATAGTTGATGTTTTAAACTCAAAAAAAATTGCTTTAGTAATTAATACGGGTGGTGGAAAAAGAAGACATCGTCTTAGTGATGCTAGAGCTTTAAGAAGGGCTACATTAATTAATAAAGTTCCATATTGTACCAATATGTCAACTGCATACGCTTGCCTGGATGCTATTCGATCATTAAAAAACAAAAAACTGAAAGTAAAATCACTTCAGGAAAATTAATCTACTTTCCAATCTGTTTTGAAATCAACATAGTTAACTTGTAGACATCTTCTTTCCTTAACTATGTCTTTTTTTTCCATTCCATGCCAAGTATTTGGCCCACTAGAAAAAAAATAACCATAATTATCCTTGTATGGCAAAGTTTTTACTAGATTTAAATTGCTATCATAAAAATCAGTTCCTAAATCCTCACTCTCATTATGTTTGTTTACAAAGAGCAAACAGGACATAAGTTTTTCTTTAATATCGCAGTGAGGTTTAAGCCAAAAACCTTTCCTATCACATATAACCTCAAGCCTTACGTATGAATTAGAAAGATCTTTTCCTATTAGATTTGAAATTTTTTCACAAGTTTGTTTATTTTGAAGTTCTTTTATCAAGTTAGTTAAGGCAGGAAATTCATTAGAATTTTCTTTAGTAATAAAGCATCTGAACTTTAAAGCTTTTCCTCCATCAGAAATACCTTCTCTAAAATCACCCTCTCCTCCGTCAATTGCTCTAGTACCGTCATAATTAAGGTTATGTTCTGATGGATTGTCAATGTCGGCCTTTACTATTTCTTTTATCTGCTCTTCTGTTAAAGGCTGATTTAACTCCCAATGTTGAAAAGGTTCTTCATATTTTTTTGATTGATTTAAAACTGAATTTAAAAATGACATTAAGATATTTTTCTTTTAATTTCTTTTGCTATTCTATTTGTTTCGTCTAAAATTTCATAGTTCCAAATTTCAACTTTTTCATTTAAATTTTTAACTATATTTAATTTAGCAAACAGCTCTCTAAATCTTCTGAATCTATAATCATCTATTTTAGATGGAATTTCAGCTATATAAATAGGTTTTCCAGTTAATGCCGCTTCCGATATCATAGATGTTGAGTCGCATGTTACAACAATATATTTAGCTAAAGACAATCCAGATAAATATGCTTTTTTATCTATATCATTAATAACTAAATGTTCTTTTCCAAAATAATTATTTGATAGTTCAATTATTTTTTTAGGCGTTCTCATCGAAGGAATTATTATTGCCTGCAAATTATTTTTTTCTAAAATATTTTTAATTTTATCAAAAATATTTGATATATTTTTATCGTTATAATGATAATATTTATTTGGGCCTCCAACAATTAGCGTTAAATATTCTTTTTCTTTATTTAATCTTCCAGACAAATATTCATGATTATGAATCATTTCTTCTTTTGTTAAGTAATGAATAGATCCTTTTGATAAAATTACATTTTCCCCAGTTAATCCATCATGATCTGGAGCTACAACAAAATCAAAATTTTTCAAATCTACTTTAGGATCTTGAATGTGAATATTATAAATTTTTTTTTCAGAATTTTTTTTAAGATAAATTGATGGAATTACACTTTTCCTGCCGCAAGAAATTATAATATCAAAATCTTTTGGGTTGATTTGGTTAAAAGTAAAATTTGAAACTGGTGTAAATTTAGGAGGTATTAATTTCCAAAAACTATTTAGTTCAACTTTATGGTGAGTAAAATCAATGTCTAATGCATTAGCTAAACCTTCAACTTGGCTTATCATGCCATGCATTCCCTCTGTTAATAAAAGACCTTTTAATTTAGTCATTAATCATTATATAGCTTTGATATGAGTCAAAATCCAACTAAACACACAAAAGTGTTAATAATTGGATCCGGTCCTGCTGGATACACTGCTGCTGTTTATGCTGCAAGAGCAATGCTAAAACCTATTTTAGTTCATGGCATGGAGCCGGGTGGTCAATTAACAACAACTACTGATGTTGAAAATTATCCAGGTTTTGCAGAAGTAATTCAGGGACCTTGGTTAATGGAACAAATGAAAGAACAAGCTGAAGCAGTCGGAACTGAAATGATTGAAGATCATATCGCATCTGTAAATTTAAAATCAAAACCGTTTGAAGCAGTTGGAGACGGTGGCCAGAAGTATACAGCGGACTCAATTATTATTTCAACTGGAGCTCAAGCAAGATGGTTAAATATTGATTCTGAACAAAAATTTAGAGGATTTGGAGTATCCGCTTGCGCAACATGTGATGGTTTTTTCTTTAAAGAAAAAACAGTAGCAGTTGTTGGTGGAGGAAATGCAGCTGTCGAAGAAGCAATGTTTCTTACAAAATTTGCATCAAAAGTACAATTAATTCATAGAAGAAATGAATTAAGAGCTGAAAAATTACTTCAAAAAAAATTAATGGAAAATAAAAAAATTGAAATTATTTGGGATAGTGTTGTTGAAGAAGTCATTGGCGATGAAGATCCTAAAAATGTAAAAGGTTTAAAAATTAAGAATGTTAAAACTAATGAAATTAAGGAATTAAAAATAGATGGTCTTTTTATTGCTATTGGGCATGATCCAGCTACTCAGCTATTCAAAGATCAATTAAATATGGATAAAGAAGGTTATTTAATAACCAAACCTGACTCCACTGAGACAAATATCCCTGGTGTTTTTGCTGCGGGCGATGTTAAAGATAAGATCTTTAGACAAGCAGTAACTGCTGCGGGAATGGGTTGCATGTCTGCATTAGAAGCTGAAAAATATTTAGCTTCATAAAAAGAAATATGGAAAAGATAGTTAAACAAATACAATTATTAACTTTAATTATAATACTGATTAGTACAATAATTGCTATTGGCAGTGAGCTTTACCAAATGTTTATAATTCAAACAGTTACTCTAGCAGACCTACTTTTGCTTTTTCTATATCTTGAAGTTTTAGCTATGGTTAGAGTGTTTTGGGAAAGTCAATCTATTCAAATTACACTTCCATTATTTATTGCCATAACGGCTTTATCTAGATTTATAATTTTACAGGGAAAATCAATTAATCCTGAAATCCTTGTCTACGAAGCAGGAGCAATTTTATTAATTGCATTAGCAATACTTGTATTAAGATTTAGAAATTCTCCAATTGTTGGTTTAGATAAAAAGAAAAAAACTTCTAAAAAATAAAATGACTGGAAAAGTACTGCTAACAGGTATTAGTGGATGGATTGCAAAACATACTGCAATAGAATTATTGAATTCAGGCTATGAAGTTTTAGGAACAGTAAGAAATAAAAATTTAATTGAACAAACAAAAGAGACTATAAGTAAATATGCTTTAATAGATAAATTATCATTTATTGAGTTAGACCTTGTTAAAGATGATGGATGGAATGAGGCAGCAAAAGGATGTAAATATATTTTTCATGTTGCTTCTCCTTTTCCAATAAAAGTTTCAAAGAATAGAGAAAGTTTATTACCCCCTGCTGTTGATGGAACATTAAGAGTGTTAAATGCTGGTATAAATGCTGGTGTGGAACAAATAATTAAAACTTCCTCGATCGTTGCAATGTTTAGAAAGCCCAATAGAAGCAATCCATATACATTTGGAGAAAATGATTGGACTGATGAAAATTGGATAGAAGGAGTAAATGATTACTTTTTGTCGAAAACAAAAGCAGAAAAAGCAGCATGGGAATTAATGGAAAGCAAAGGATTAAAAAATAAATTAACAACTATTAATCCTGGTGGGGTGTTTGGTGATGCATTGGATAAAAAAGGTGGTACATCAATCGAATATGTAAGACAATTTATGAAAGGTAAATTTCCGGGAGCGCCTAAATTTGCAGTTTTAATTTCTGATGTAAAAGATATAGCAAAAGCACATGTTGCCTGTATTGGAAATGACAAAGTTGGTGGAAGAAGATTGATAGTCGGAAAAGAGGTAAAAAAACTAGTTGAGTTATCTCAATTGATGGCAGAAGCGATGCCTGAGTATGCAAAAAAACTTCCCAAAAAAGAACTTCCAAATTTCATGGTTAAATTAATAAGTTATTTAGACTCAAGCGCTAAAACAATGATACCGGATCTAGGAATTTTAATGCAAACTGACACAACTTACGCCGAAGAATTATTAGGTTTTAAATTTAAAACTGCAAAAGGTTGTATATCTGAGAATGCTAAATCAGTAGTTAGATTAGGATTAGTTTAATGTGTCCAGTATGTTGGATAAGTGGATTTATAGCTGCATTATTTGGGGGATCTTTTATAGCTGTTGCAAATCATCCGATATCTTGGATTTTAAGCATAATTTTAATTTCTTACGCTGGATATAAATTTTATGAAGCTAAGAAAAGAGGAAAAAAAATGAGTGAAGAAACGAAAGACAGAAATAGAAAAACAATATTCAGATTTATTCAAGGTGTAATTGTTGGTTCAATTGTTACAGTAATTGTTTTTTATAGCTTAACATATAAAGAACATCAAAGGATGCATGATTTGTTAGAAAAACATGGAATAGAAAAGCATGAACACTAAACTAAATTATTCTAGACTTTCACAAAAAGATTTTATTCTTAACATTGCCAATTTTAATTTTTTCATAGACGTAGCATAAGAAATTCTAAAGTACCCTGGTAAGCCAAATGCAGATCCTTGAACAACTGCTATATTTGATTTTTCTAATAATTTTTTAACAAAGTCTGAATCTGTTTTTAGTTTGGTCCTTTTGTTTAATAATTTTTTACAACTAGGGAAAACATAAAAAGCACCATTGGGACTTAAACAATTTATTCCTTTTATTTTATTTAGACTATTAACTACAAAATCTCTTCTTTTTTTAAATTCCTTAGATCTGGTTTTTATGAATTTCTGAGTTCCATTCAAAGCTTCAACTGCCGCAGCCTGACTAACAGATGAAGGATTTGATGTGGATTGAGATTGTATTTTTCGAATTGCTTTAATAATTTCTTTTGGTCCTCCAGCGTAACCAATTCTCCAACCTGTCATAGCGTAAGACTTGCTAACACCATTCATGGTAAGTGTTCTATTTTTTAAATTAGATATTTGAGCGATAGTAAAATATTTAGATTTTTCATAAGATATATGTTCATAAATATCATCGCTTAAAATATGAATTCTTTTATACTTAGTTAATACTTTA
The DNA here is from genome assembly GCA_902604785.1 of uncultured Pelagibacteraceae bacterium. Taxonomy (GTDB): domain Bacteria; phylum Pseudomonadota; class Alphaproteobacteria; order Pelagibacterales; family Pelagibacteraceae; genus Pelagibacter. The sequence continues at coordinate 12,822 of CACLAC010000007.1, read as the reverse complement.
GATAATTTTATTATCTCCGATTTTGTATAACTTGCTCCTGTAGGGTTTGAAGGTGAATTTAGTATTAACCATTTTGTTTTTTTAGAAATAACCTTTTTTAATTTTGCTGGTGTTAACTTAAAATTTTCATACTCATTGCATTTAACTATTTTTGGTTTCCCCCCTGCTAATAAAACCATATCCGGATAAGAAACCCAAAAGGGTGCTGGTATAATTACTTCATCACCTTTGTTAAGTGTTGCCATGAATGCGTTATAAAGAACTTGTTTACCGCCAGTTCCAACTGTTATTTCATCTTCTGAATACTTTAAATTATTTTCTTTTTTAAATTTTTTTATTATCGCTTTTTTTAAAGCTGGGGTTCCATCAACTGCAGTATATTTAGTATCACCACCTCTAATAGCTTTTATTGCTGCATTTTTGATATTATTTGGCGTATCAAAATCTGGCTCTCCTGCTCCTAATCCAATTACATCTTTTCCAGCAGCTCTTAATTCTCTAGCTTTTTGGGAAACAGCAATAGTTGGAGAAGGTTTTATTCTCTTTAAACTTTCAGATATTATGCTCATTGAAATATGTTTTTATTTTAATACGTTGTTTAATATATGCAAAATACTTATCAAGATTTAATTACAGATATACAAGGCAAAAATCCAGAGATTTCTGGAAAACTTGAAGGTGGGAAAAAGTTTAAAATTAAATCTGAGTTTAGGCCTGCTGGAGATCAACCTGAAGCAATTAAAAAATTAGTACATGGTGCAAAAAAAAATGAATTTAATCAAGTTTTGTTGGGTGTAACTGGATCTGGAAAAACTTTCACAATGGCAAAAGTTATTGAGGAAACAAATAGACCCGCTTTAATTTTAGCACCTAATAAAACTTTGGCAGCCCAACTTTATGGTGAGATGAAAACATTTTTTCCAGATAATGCTGTTGAATATTTTGTTTCATATTATGACTATTACACTCCAGAAGCATATGTGCCTAGGTCTGATACATACATTGAAAAAGAAGCATCGATTAACGAACAAATAGATAGAATGAGACACTCTGCAACAAGATCTCTTCTGGAAAGAGATGATGTTTTAATTGTAGCTAGTGTATCTTGCATATATGGACTTGGTTCGGTTGAAGCCTATAGTAAGATGACTTTAACTCTTGAACGAAATAATGATTACAATCGAGAACAATTAATAAAATCATTAGTTGCTCTTCAGTACAAAAGAAATGATCAAAATTTTTATAGAGGAACATTCAGAGCTAGAGGTGAATACTTGGAAATTTTTCCATCCCATTTGGAAGATAGAGCTTGGAGATTAAGTTTATTTGGAGACAAACTCGAAAAAATTGAAGAATTTGATCCATTAACAGGTGATCAGGTTAGAGAATTAAATCTAGTTAAAGTTTATGCTAACAGCCATTACATAACTCCAAAACCAACAATAGAGCAAGCTGTAATAAAAATTAGGAAAGAATTAGAGGCTACTTTAAAAAAACATAAGGATGAAAATAAATTATTAGAAGCTCAAAGATTGGAAGAAAGAACTAAGTTTGATTTAGAAATGATAGAAGCAACAGGAACTTGTGCAGGAATTGAAAATTACTCAAGATTTTTATCAGGGAGAAAGCCTGGAGAGCCTCCTCCTACTCTATTTGAATATTTTCCTGATAACACTTTAATATTTGTTGATGAATGTCATGTAACAGTTCCTCAGTTAAATGGAATGTTTAAAGGAGATAGATCTAGAAAAAGTACTCTTGCAGAATATGGTTTTAGACTTCCATCTTGCATGGATAATAGACCACTCAAGTTTGAAGAGTGGGATTTAATGAGAACCCAAACTGTCTTTGTTTCTGCTACCCCTGGACCTTGGGAGTTAGAACAAACAAAAGGAAAATTTATTGATCAAGTTATTCGTCCTACAGGATTAATTGATCCACCTGTTGAAATAAAACCTGCAAAAAATCAAGTCGACGATCTAATGCATGAATGCAAAAAAACAATTGAAAAAAATCATAGAGTTCTAGTTACAACTTTAACAAAAAGAATGGCTGAAGACTTAACTGAATACCTCCACGAAAATGGAATTAAAGTTAGATACTTGCACTCTGACATAGACACACTTGAGAGAATAGAAATTATGAGAGATTTAAGGTTGGGTGTTTTTGATGTTTTAGTTGGAATTAACTTATTAAGAGAAGGCCTTGATATACCTGAGTGTGCTTTAGTTGGAATATTAGATGCAGATAAAGAAGGATTTTTAAGATCTGAGACATCGTTAATTCAAACAATTGGAAGAGCAGCTAGAAACTTGGATGGAAAAGTAATTCTATATGCTGACAAAGAAACTAAAAGTATAAAAAAAGCTATTAAAGAAACTGAAAGAAGAAGAAATATTCAATTAGCTTATAATAAAAAAAATAAAATTAGTGCTACTTCAATCAAAAAAGAAATAAGTGATATTTTAGAAAGTGTTTATGAAAAAGACTATGTGAAAATAGGAACTGGAGCCAATGTAGGTGGAAATTTAAAAAAACATATTAAAGCTTTAAATAAACAAATGAAAGAGGCAGCAGGTAATTTAGAATTTGAAGAAGCTGCAAAAATAAGAGATGAAATTAGAAAACTTGAAAGTACTGAATTAGAAGTTACACTTAACCCAAAAGTAAAAAAATATAGCAAAAATAACAAAATGTACCCTAAAGGAAGATCAACTATGGGTATGCCAGGTACAAGAGCCCAAAAGGTAAAAAAGAAATGGAAAAAAATTTAATAACCTAATTTTTTTATGAAAAAAATCATTATAACTGGTGGAGCAACAAGAATTGGGGCTGCTATAGCAAAGAAATTATCTGGCCCTAATATTGAGATAGTAATTCATTATAATAAATCAAAATCTAAAGCTGAGAGCTTAAAAAAAGAATTAAAAAAAAATGGTGCTAAGATTTACTTAGCTAAAGGAGACTTAAGTAAAGAAACAGATGTAAATAAGATAGTTAAATTTGCAAAATCTAAATTAAAATACTTTGATTGCTTAATTAATAACGCCTCATTATTTGAAAATGATAAACTTGAAAATTTTACCACTGATAGTTGGGGGCGTCATTTAAGAACAAATTTAAGAACACCTGCACTTTTATCAAAAGTATTTGCGAAAAATATAAGAGGAAAAAATAACAATATAATTAACATTATTGATCAAAGAGTTTTTAAACTAACTCCCTACTTCTTTTCATATACAATAAGTAAGACCGGCCTTTACACGCTTACTAAAACAAGCGCCATGAGCCTTGCACCAAATATAAGAGTGAATGGAATAGCTCCAGGACCTACTTTAAAAAATAAAAGACAATCTGAAAAACACTTCAAAAAGCAATACATGGCAACCCCTCTTAAAAGACAAGTAGATGTTGAGCAAATCTGTAATGCCGTTGACTTTTTTATTAAAAATAGATCTATTACAGGACAGGTAATTTCAATTGATAGTGGTCAAAGTTTAAACTGGCAAACACCCGATATAATGGGAAGTAAAGAATGAAAAAAATATTTTTATTAATTTTTTGTTTATTAATAATTCCAAAGTTTGCTTTTGCATACGATTGCAGTGCAGTTGGTGGTAAAAGAATAAATAGCAGTGGTTTTGTCTACTTTGATGGTCAAAAAGGAAAGTTTATTAAAGGTTTCGAAATTGAAGATCCTGCAAATAAAATAATTATGATTTTTAACTTTGGTGGATGGGGTAGTAAAAAAAAAGATAAAGGATTCTGTTTTCAAAAAGAAGAGGTAGAAGGTGTTTTAGGACAATTATCAGGAAGAAAAGTTAAAGGAAAAGAAATTGTTGTTTGGGCAAACCAAGAACTTTGGAAAGCTGGAGATACAATGGGTATTACCACTAAGTGTGCAATGAAACATAAGTATAAAGGTAAAATGTTAGGCCATACTCCGCCATGGTACGAGTGCGTTTGGGGACCTCCAACTTATTTAAAAAAAGTAAAAACCTCAAAAAAAGATATATTGCAAATACCACCTTATGTAAGTAATTTTGCTTACAAGAATAGGGCAGCTTTAAATACTGCCATAGCAGATATTTTTGTTCAAAAGGGAACTCCGAGAAATCAACTTTTCATTTCAGGTCACTCATGTGGTGCAATGGGAAGTTTAAGAATGGAATCACTATATCCTGATGTATTTAATTCAGCTATAGCTTTGATGCCAAACTGCTGGGACAAGTCAGAACATTCTCAACTTAGAAAATGGGAGTTAGATGAAATTAGAATTGCAAAAAAAATTGATGCCTTAATTTTTCATTCCGAAACTGATGGAGAAATAGATTATCAAAGTGACTCTAGATATTTAAAATGGATGGCAGATATTCCTGGAGCAAAATGGATTGAATTACCAAATCATAATAGTGAAGATGGTAAAGAAATCATTATTGACGGAAAACAATGCAAAATTAAGAAGAGAATGAGAGGTGGCTGGAAAATAGAACATAATCAAGATCTTGGGCATAAAAAGAAAGCCTGGACAATTGTTGATCCTAATGAAAAAAAGGAAATGATGAAAAAAGCTAGCGGACATTATATTCCCTATCGAAGTTGTTTTACTCCTTATCTTGATGATATAGAAAAATTTATTGAATCAAAAATTTAGTATGAAAAAAAATAACCTTAAAATAGTTAAAATTGACAAAAACAAAGGTTTATTTAACTACGAAAAAAAAATTCTTATAAAAGATCTAATACTAGATTTAAAACTTGGATATTACGATTTTGAAAAAGAAAAGCCTCAACAAGTAAAATTTACTCTTGAAGTAAACTATGAGGATAAAAAGCCATCAAATGATAAAGATCTTAAATCAATAGTAAACTACGATAAAATCGTAAAATTGATAAAAAAATTGGTTAAAAATAAGCATTATAATTTTCTAGAAACATTAGCAGAAGATGTTTTTGATGAGCTATTTAAGGATAGAAGAATTGATAAAATATCTCTTCAAATTGAAAAATTAGAAATAATGAAGGATTGTTCGTCAGTTGGTATACAGATTTCTAAAAAAAGAAGCCATGCTAAGCTCTGATATTGGAAAAGAAGTAATTAAAAAAGAACTACCCTTAATGCCAAAACTTCCTGGGGTATACAGGATGTTAAATTCCAAAAATGAAATACTTTATGTTGGTAAGGCAAAAAATCTTACTAATAGATTAAAAAGCTATGTTTCGGAAAAAAATCACATAATAAGAACAGAAAGAATGTTATCTCAAACAAAAAAACTTGAGATAATCACTACATCCAATGAAAGTGAAGCTTTATTATTGGAAGCAAACTTAATCAAAAAATATAAACCAAAATATAATATTCTTTTAAGAGACGATAAATCTTTCCCTTTTATCTTTATTGGCAACAAAGATAAATGGCCACAAATTAAAAGACACAGAGGAAAAAAAAACAAAGAAGGTTTTTATTTTGGTCCTTTTGCTTCAGCTGGATCTGCAAACTGGACAATAAAAATGATACAAAAAATTTTTCATCTTAGAGTTTGCGATGATACTGTTTTTAAAAAGCGAGAAAGACCATGCATTTTGTATCAAATCAAAAGATGCTCTGGGCCATGTGTAGGTTACACTAAAAATGATGAGTATAAACAGACTGTAGATGATGCAATTGAGTTTGTTTCAGGAAAATCTAGAAAAATTCAAAAAAATCTTTCACAGCAAATGGAAAAAGCTAGTGAAGAATTAGATTTTGAAAGAGCTACAATTTTAAGAGATAGAATTAAATCATTAAATATAATTCAATCTTCTCAAAGAATTAATGAAGCTAATTTAATTGAGGCAGATGTTATTGCTGGATATAAAGAGTCTGGAAAAACTTGTATTCAGGTTTTTTTCTACAGATCAAAACAAAATTGGGGTAATCAAGCTTTTTTTCCAAAACATGATCCTGATGAAAGTCTCAATGAAATTTTAAATTCATTTATTTCTCAATTTTATGAAAATAAAAGCGTACCAAAAACAATAATTATAAATGAAGCAATTAAAGAAAAAACTTTAATCGAAAAAACTCTTTCAAAAAAAGAAAGTAAAGAAATTAGTATCTCTGTAGCAAAAAAAGGATCTAAACTTAAAGTTATAAATCAAGCAATAAAGAATGCTAAAGATAGCTTAAATAGAAAACTTTATGAGAGCCAAAATAACAGAGACTTGTTTGATAAAGTTGCGAAAAAATTTGATTTGGAAACGAATGTAGGTCTTGTTGAAGTATATGATAACAGCCATATTCAAGGAACTAATAGTGTTGGAGCATTAATTACTTTTGGCGAAGAGGGATTTATAAAAAAAAGATATAGAAAATTTAATATTAAAAATAAACAAAATGAACAAGACGATTATGGAATGATGAAAGAAGTTCTGAGCAGAAGATTTAAAAAAGCTATTCAAGAAAAAGATAAATATTTGTCTTTTCCTGATCTTGTTTTAATTGATGGTGGTAAGGGTCAATATTCTAGCGCAAGAGATGCCTTAAACGAACTTGGACTTCATGATATTCCGATAATAGCTATTGCAAAGGGAAAATTTAGAAATAGTGGTGATGAAACTTTTTTTCATAATGGGAAAAGCTTCAAATTTCTTAAAAATGATCCAACTCTGTTTTTTCTACAACGAATAAGAGATGAAGCTCATAGATTTGCTGTAAGTGCGCATAGAGCTAAAAGAAAGAAAGGCATTAGCAGATCTCTACTAGATCAGATAGAAGGCATAGGTTCTATGAGAAAAAGAGCACTATTAAATCACTTTGGCTCCGCTAGAGCAGTAGAATCAGCTAGTTTAGACGAAATTAAAACGGTTGAAGGAGTTGAAGAAAAAGTTGCAAAAAAAATATATAACTTTTTTCACGAATGAAATTTAAATTTCCAAATTATCTAACTATAGGAAGAATTATAATTGTTCCTGTATTTGTTTTTGCTTTTTATCTACCTGGATTTTATGGAGATGTAATACCTTTTGCATTATTTGTTATTGCGTCATTCACTGATTTTTTAGATGGTTTGTTGGCTAGAATGTATAAAGAAGAATCTAAACTTGGAGAGTTGCTAGATCCTATTGCTGATAAAATTATAGTTGCAACAGCTTTGATACTTTTAGTGATGGATGGAACAATCAGAAACTATGAAGTAATTGCAGCAATAATTATTCTAACTAGAGAAATTTTAATTTCAGGTTTAAGAGAGTTTTTAGCAAAAGGAAGGATTAAACTTCCAGTATCAAATTTAGCAAAAGCCAAAACATTTTTACAAATGTTTGCAATTTCAGCACTACTTACAGGTGAAACAGGAAATAGAATAATTAATTTTCAAGATTACAATGCACAAACTATTGGTATTATTCTTTTGTGGCTCTCAGCGTTTCTTACTCTTTATACCGGTTATGAATATCTAAGAAAAGGTATAGATCATGCTATATCTGAAGATAGTAAAGATAAAGATTAAGCTGCTTTTTTCTTTCTAACTAATTTTGCATAGCTAGAGGATAGATCTAAAATAAGATCACATACTTTATAATTATTTTCAGCAATTTGAGAAACGGGTGTTATTTCGGCTGCAGTTCCAGTTAAAAAACATCCTACAAAATTTGCAAGTTCTTTTGGTGATATTTTTCTTTCATGAACTTTAATATTTTTTGATTTTGCAATTTCAATTACAGTTCTTCTAGTTATACCATCTAAAAAGCAATCTGGAACAGGTGTATGTAGCTCACCATTATTATCTTTAAAAAAAACATTCGCACTAGTCGACTCTGCCACATTACCTTCATGATCTAACATAAGCGACTCGCTATAACCTTGTTTTTCAGCTTCATGTTTTGATAAAGTGCATATCATATATAATCCTGCAGCTTTGCTATCCCAAGGAATAGTATTTGGGGCAGGTCTCCTCCAATTTGAAATATTTAATTTTATCCCTTCAGTTTTTAGCTTTGGATCAAAATAATCTCCCCATTCCCAAGTAGCTATTGCAACATTAATTTTTGTTTGTTGCGCTGATACACCCATCATTTCGCTTCCTCTCCATGCAAATGGTCTTACATAACCATTTAGAACATTTTGTATAGATACTATTTTTTTACATGAGATATTAATTTCTTCCTTTGTGTATGGAATTGTAATATCCATTCTTTTAGCTGAATGATAAAGTCTATCTGTATGTTCTTCTAACTTGAAAATTTCTCCTTCGTAGACCCTTAGACCTTCAAAAACCAAGCTTGCATAATGGAGTCCATGACTAATAACGTGAAGTTTGGCATCCTGCCAGTCAACAAGTTCATTGTTGAACCAAATTTTTCCATCTCTTTTATCGAAGGGTATCATTAGATTTTTTTTTTTTAAAAAATATATTTGTATATATAATATGTCAATATAACTTACCAATATGAAAAAACTTTTATATTTAAAAGATCAGGAATTAAAACAATATATAGAAAAAATATTTGTGGGATACAGAGAAACAGTCTCTGATGCGAAAAAAATACTAGATAAATACTCTATAGGCATTGCTCATAACAAAGTAATTCATTTAGTTTCTTTATATGAAGGTATAACAATTTCTGAACTCCTTAAAAAATTAAAAGTTACAAAACAAAGTTTAAATAGAGTTCTAAAAGATCTAGTTAAACTAGATGCAATTATGTTCAAAAAAGATGAAAACGATACAAGGATAAAACATGTATTTTTAACAGAACATGGAATAAAATTATATGATGAAATTTTCTCAATACAAAAAAAAAGAATTTATCAAGCTTTTTTGAAATCAAAATCTGAAGAAGTAATTAATTTCGACAATGTATTAAAAAAAATAATAAATGGAAAATTATAAAGCTCATATTTTAGTAGTAGATGATGATGATGGAATAAGAGAATTGGTTAAACAATTTTTAAATCAAAATAATTATCTTGTTACAACAGCAGAGAGCTCTGAGGATGCTTTAAATAAAGTAAAAATAGTTAAATTTGATTTAATCGTACTAGATATAATGATGCCAGGAAAAAGTGGTTTAGAATTTACAAATGAGAATAAAAAAAAAATAAATACACCAATTATATTACTAACTGCAAAAGGAGAGGCATCAGAGAGAATCGAGGGTTTAGAGATTGGAGCTGATGATTATTTGGCTAAACCTTTTGAGCCCAAAGAATTAATTTTAAGAATTAATAATATTTTAAATAAAACAAAAAATGATGATTTAAAAAGAATAATTGAGTTTGGAAGTATAAAAATAGATTTAAATAAATTGTTCATTTACAGGAATCAACAAAATTTAAAAATAAATAATACAGAAAAAATAATTTTGGAAAAAATGATTAATTCACCGGGTAAGATATTCAAGAGAGAAGAAATAGGAAGTTTGATTGATTTAGATAAAGAAAGATCAATAGATGTCATTATTACAAGGTTAAGAAAAAAAATTGAAGAAAATCCTAAAAGTCCAAAATATTTGCAAACAATTAGAGGAGAAGGATATGTTTTATGGATTGAATAAATTTATAAAAAATTTACTTCCAAAAAGATTATTTTACAGAGGACTTCTAATTGTGGCTATTCCAATAGTCGTTCTACAAGTAACTATAACTTTAGTTTTTTTTGATAGTTTGTGGATAAAAACAAGCAAAGGGATGACTAAATCTTTAGTAAGCGAGATTGTTACAATTATTGATATTTATAACAACGAAAGTGAATATAACAAAAAAATCGTAACTGATTTATATAATAAAAATTTTAGTTTTTCTGTAAGATTTTTAAAAGATGAGCAACTTCCAGATATAAAAGTTGAAAGATGGTTTAGTCCAATGGATAGAACTTTAAGAAGGGAATTAAAAACAAAAATTAATGAATATTGGTTTAATACAATTTCATATGAGGAGGTTGTTGACCTAAGAATAAAATTTAGGGATGGTGTTTTGCAAATTTTTTTTCCCAAAGAAAGAATACAAGCTTCATCAGTAAGAATATTTGCATTATGGATTACATTGCCTGCAATATTGATGATCGCGATTGCAATTATTTTTCTTAAGAATCAAACAAGACCTATAATTAAACTTGCTGAAGCATCTGAAAGATTTGGTCGTGGTGAAGAAATCGACGAATTTAGACCTTCTGGTGCTTTAGAAATAAGAAAGGCCGGCCTAGAATTTGAAAAAATGAGAAATAGAATTTTAAGACATTTAAATCAAAGATCTGAAATGCTCTCTGGTATTAGCCATGACTTAAGAACACCATTAACAAGAATTAAACTTCAATTAGCAATGGTTGAAGACAAAAATTTATCAAAAAAACTTTCTGATGATGTCGATGAAATGGAAAAAATGTTAAATGAATATCTTCAATTTGCAAGCACTGGAGCAAAAGATAAAACGGAAAATTTTGATTTATCAGATCTTATTGAAAATTTAATTAATAAATACGAAAATCCTAATATTTCAAAAGAATTTAAAAAAAGAATTTATTTTAATGGAAGAAAAAATTTAATTCAAAGGTGTATTAATAATTTAATAGACAATTCAATAAAATATGGAAAAAAAACAAAAATAATTATAGAAAAAAAATCTTCAAATATAATAATATCTATAGAAGATGATGGGCCTGGAATACCAAAATCAGAGTATAATAATGTAATTAAACCATTTTACAAAATTGATAAAAGTAGATCAGAATCAAAATCAAGCGTAGGCCTGGGATTGGCTATTTCATCTGATATTATAAAATCACATGGTGGAGACATGAATTTTGGTAAATCAAGTTTTGGTGGATTAAAAGTTATAATTTCTTTACCCGTTTAGTTTTTTTTGAAGATTTAGCATTCTTTACTTCTTTTAATTTTTTTTCTAGATTGCTAACTCTTTTATTTAAAATATCAAATTCTTCTTTGCTTGTTAGCTCCATTTTAAATACTATCTCATCTCTTTTGGATTTTAATATATTAATAATCTCTTCACTAAGATCTTTATAACTTAATAACCCTTGCTCTATAAGCTTTGCAAATTTATCGAGAACAAATCTTGATTTTGACATAATAATTAATTAACAAAAAAAATATTTTTATTTATAATAAATTATATTAATGTTTATCAATAATTTTGATCCTGTCGCATTTCAAGTATTTTCTTTAGAGATTAGATGGTATTCTTTAGCATACATTGTAGGTCTTGTGTTAGGATGGATTTACTGCAATAAAATTCTAATTAAAGACGAGGATAAAAAAAAATTATTTGACGAGTATATTTCTTATATAATTATCGGAATAATTCTTGGTGGCCGATTGGGTTATGTATTTATTTACAATCCATCATACTACCTGGAAAATTTTAGCGAGATTCCAATGATATGGAATGGTGGCATGTCATTTCATGGAGCTGTATTAGGAATTATATTTGCAACAATAATATTTTGTAAAAAAAATAACCAAAATATTTTTTATTATTTAGATTTAATTTCCCTAAGTGCTCCAATTGGAATATTTTTAGGAAGGATCTCGAACTTCATAAATTCAGAATTATATGGAAGAGAAACAGATATAATTTGGTCAGTAAAATTTTTACAAATTGATAATTTATACAGACATCCTTCGCAAATTTATGAGGCAATATTTGAAGGGGTAGTTTTATTTATTTTATTAAATTTCTTTCATCGCAAACTTATTAAAAAAAATGGGTTAATTTCATCTCTATTTATTATTTATTATTCATTTTTTAGATTCTTTGTTGAATTTACTCGAGAGCCCGATGCTCACATTGGGCTGCTCATATTTAGCATGAGCATAGGTCAAATAATAAGTATTATATTTTTTATTACGGGTACTTTTTTATTTTACAAAAATTATGTTTCTAAAAAATAATAGTAAAATACCGCTAGATAGATTTATTAACGAAGTTTTGTATAACAAAAAAAATGGGTATTACATGAATAAAAATCCAATAGGTCATAAGGCTGATTTTATCACTTCGCCCAATGTATCAATAATGTTTTCTGAAATGATTACAATTTGGTTGATATCTTTTTGGGAAAAGATGGGTTGTCCAAAAAATATTAATGTTGTTGAACTTGGGGCTGGTAATGGAGAAATGATGTTTCAAATTCTAAAAACAGCTGAAAGGTTTAGTAAATTTAAATCAAGTTCTAATTTTATTATTTATGAAAAAAGTGCATATTTAAAAAAAATACAAAAAAAAAAAATAAATTTTAAAAATATAAAATGGCTGAATAACCTAAAAAAAATTCCTAAATTTCCATCAATTTTTATTGCAAATGAATTTTTTGATGCACTACCTATAAAACAATTTTTAAAAAAGAATAATAATTGGTATGAAAAATATATTATAAATAAAGATAAATCTTTAAATTTTTTTGAAAAAAAAATAAAAAGAGAATTTATAGAAAAATTAATAAGACAAAAAATACAAAGAAATCAAAAATTTATTGAATATTCGCCTTTAGCAAATGAAAAATTAAATACAATTTCAAAAATTATTAAAAAACAAAATGGAGGCCTGTTAATTATTGACTATGGATATAAAGATAAAAAAATGTTTGATACTTTGCAAAGTGTTAAAAATCATAAAAAAAATTTTTTATTAGAAAACATTTATAAATCAGATATTACTCATTTAATAAATTTTGATTTTTTTATAAAAAGAATTAAAAATTTAGAAATAGACTCTATAAATTTGACCACACAAAGAGAATTTTTACTAAAAATGGGAATATTAGAAAGAGCTGAAATAATTAGCAAAAACATGCCATTCTCGAAAAAATCTGATATTTATTTTAG
>CACLAC010000006.1 GCA_902604785.1 uncultured Pelagibacteraceae bacterium | reverse complement strand
GCATTTCTAATTTTAATATATTTATCTCTATTTACTGAGTTTTCATTATCCATAGCTTCTTCAAGTTCACTATAAGAAAGACCAAGCTGACCTTCATCGGTTCTACCGTCATCCCATAAACCATCGGTTGGTGGTGCTTCAATTATTTCTTTCAAAATATTTAATTTCTTTCCTAGTTCCCAAACTTCAGTTTTATTACAATCAGCTATAGGGGAAATATCTACCCCACCGTCTCCATATTTTGTATAAAATCCAACCCCAAAATCTTCAACTTTATTTCCTGTTCCAACAACTATTCCATTGTTAGCAGCTGCAACTTGATAAAGTGTTGACATTCTTAATCTTGCCCTAGAATTTGCCATACCATGCTCATTATTAAAATTTGAAAGTGTTTTTTCAAATGTACTAAAAAGATCATCCAATTCTATTGTAAATCCACTTACATTTTTAAAATTTTTTTTTAACCACTCTTGGTGTTTCAAACTTAGATCGTGCTGAGTAGTTTTTTGTTTAATTGGCATTGAAATTACAATTGTTTTTAGACCTGTCATTGCGCTTAATGTGCTTGATACTGAAGAATCTATACCTCCTGAAATTCCAATCACTAAAGACTCTGCTTTTGTTGGCATTGAATTTACATAGTTCAATATCCAATCTTTTATAAAATCAATTTTTTTACTTAATTCCATAATTCAAATATACGTTAAAGGATTTTTTTTACAATTGGTTAAGAAGCCGCTTTAATTCCATTTCTTGCATAAATGGAATTCTTTTTAATCTCATCTGAAATCATAAAAGCTAGTTCTAAAGCCTGATTGGCATTTAATCTTGGATCACAATGTGTTCTGTATCTACTAGATAAATCTTTATCTGAAATCTTTTGTGTACCTCCTGTACATTCTGTAACATTTTGACCTGTCATTTCTATGTGCAATCCTCCAGCATAAGATCCTTCACTTTGATGGACACCAAAGACATTTTTAACTTCTTTTAAAACATTATTAAACGGTCTTGTTTTAAAACCAGTTGTAGATTTTATAGTATTACCGTGCATAGGGTCACATGACCAAATAACATTAATACCTTCTTTTTTAATTGTTCTAATAAGCTTAGGTAAAAATTTTTCAACATTTTCATGACCAAATCTTGAGATTAAAGTTATTTTACCTTTTTCATTTTTTGGGTTAATTAAATTACAAATTTTTACTATTTCATCTGGTTTAGATGTGGGGCCACATTTTATACCAATAGGATTTTCTATTCCTCTACAAAATTCAACATGCCCACCATCTAATTGTCTTGTTCTATCGCCTATCCAAACAAAATGAGCTGAGGTATCATGATACTCTCCGGTTGTTGAGTCAACTCTAGTCATACTTTCTTCAAAAGGTAATAATAAAGCTTCATGAGATGTCCAAAAATTTACAGTCTTAAGTCTTCTGTTAAAATCTGAGTTGATTCCACACGCGTCCATGAAAGCTAATGCATCAGATATTTTATCTTCTAATTCTTTAAACTTTTTAGCTTGTGGACTTTTTTTTATGTAACCTAAATTCCAAAGATGTACTTTTTTTAAATCTGCAAATCCTCCATGACAAAAAGCTCTTATTAAATTTAAAGTAGATGCTGATTGTGAGTAGGCTTTGAATAATCTTTTGGGATCAGGTCTTCTTGATTTTTCAGTAAATTCAATACCATTAATATTGTCACCTAAATAACTTGGTAATTCTTTATCTCCCTGTTTTTCTATGGGAGCGCTTCTTGGTTTAGAAAATTGTCCGGCTATTCTTCCTAGTTTTACAACTGGCAAAGACGCAGAATACGTTAATACCAACGACATTTGCAAAATAACTTTAAAATAATCTCTTATATTGTCTGGATTAAATTCAACAAAACTCTCTGCACAATCTCCTCCTTGAAGTAAAAAAGCTTTCCCTTCAGCAACTTCCGCAAGTTGTTGTTTCAAATGTCTAGTTTCACCAGCAAATACCAAGGGAGGAAAATTTTTTATTTTTCCAAGAACCATATTCAGTTCTTTTTCATCCCCATAATTAGGAATATGTTTTACAGGATAATTTCTCCAACTATTTATTTTCCATTTTTTCATTTCAACCTGAGAGTGTTCTAGCAGAGTTTATATATTATTCAACAGTGACAGATTTTGCCAAATTTCTTGGTTTATCTATATCGTACCCTTTATGCATAGCTGAATAATAAGCTAATTTTTGAAGAGGTATAGTTGTTAAAAAAGGAAACAAATCTTCAGATAAATTTTCAACTTCTATTGTTTCCCAAATATTTTCAGAATGAATTTCATCTTTGCTTTTATTTGTTATTAACAAAACTTTCGCTCCTCTCGCAATAACTTCCTGCATGTTAGAAATCGTTTTTTTATAATAATCATCTCTAGGAGCAATAACTACAACAGGCATTCCTTCCTCAATCAATGCTAATGGACCATGCTTCATTTCTCCTGCCGGATATCCTTCTGCATGAACATAGGCAAGCTCTTTTAACTTGAGTGCCCCTTCTAATGCTATGGGAAATGAATAACCTCTTCCTAAAAACATTGAACCTTTTGCTTCAATAAATGTTCTACTAGTTTTTTGGATTTTACTATCTGTTAATAACGTTTTTTTACACAAATTTGATAAAGAAAGTAAATTTTTAATTTTTTCTTGATAATTTTTTTTATTAATTATTTTCATGTCAAAAGATAGTTTCAAACACAACATGTACAAGACTAGCATTTGTCCCAAAAAAGCTTTAGTAGATGCAACGCCTATTTCAGGACCACAATGTATTGGTAAAACAAGTTCGGAATCTCTTGCAATTGAACTTTCAACAACATTTACTATTGAACAAGTCTTCATTTTATTTTTTTTACATATATCTAAAGCAGCATAAGTATCGGCTGTTTCACCAGATTGTGACACAAATACATATAAACAATCATTTTTAAATTTAAGTTTTCGATATCTAAATTCAGAAGCAATATCTACAGTCACATCTAGATTGGTATGTTCTTCAAACCAGTATTTAGCTATCAAACATGAATGATATGCTGTACCACATCCAATTAAAACAATTGAAGATATCTCTTTGGTTTTCCAAGGAAGATTATAAATATTTATTTGTTTGCTTATTTTATCAATATATTCATTAACACAGTTTTTAATTGTAGTTGGTTGCTCATCTATTTCTTTTGCCATAAAATGCTTATAATCGCCCTTATCATAATTTTGGTTATCCTGTGATAAATTCAGAATTTTCTTATTAGCTTTGTTTCCTTTGGTATCAAAAAACTCAACTTGATTTTCTTTAATTAAGCAAAATTCACCGTCATTAAGATAGGAAACTTTGTTTGTCATAGATTTTAAAGCATAAGAATCAGATCCAAGATAATTTTCATTTGGACCATATCCAACCGCTAAAGGTGAACCTCTTCGAGCTCCCACAATTAAGTTAGGATAATCTTTAAATATAATTCCTAATGCAAAACTTCCATGTAATTTATTTAAAACTTTAATAATAGTATTTTTTAAATTATTTTTTTTTAAATAATCAGTAACTAAATGTGCAATTACTTCTGTATCTGTCTGAGATTTAAATTTATACCCTTTTTTTTCTAAAATTTTTTTTAAGATTGTCGAATTTTCTATAATACCATTATGAACTACCGAAACTGTTTCTGATGAATGTGGATGAGCATTTATAGTACTAGGCTTTCCATGTGTCGCCCATCTTACATGGCCAATTCCAATTTCACCCTGCACATTAGTTTTGGAAATATTTTTTTCAAGCGCCTCTACTCTTCCTTCACATTTAACTTCATTAATAAAACCATCTTTAAGAGTTGCTAAGCCTGCTGAATCGTATCCTCTATATTCTAATTTTTTTAGTGAATTAATTATTCTAGTTGTTACTTCTTTATTGCTTGTAATTCCTATTATTCCACACATTTATTTTCTCTTATAGTTCCTTACTTCAGTTTGAGTAGATCTTGTTAGTGCAAGAGATTTTTTTTTAACATTTTTTGTAATAACTGACCCTGCACCAATAATACTACTTTCATTAATTGTGACTGGAGCAACTAAAGATGAGTTTGAACCAATAAATACTTTATCTTTTATTTTTGTTTTATTTTTCTTCACTCCATCATAGTTACAGGTAATTGTTCCTGCTCCAATATTTACATTTTTTCCTATTCTCGCATCTCCAATATATGAAAGATGATTAACTTTTGAATTTTTTCCAATTGTACTTTTTTTAACTTCAACAAAGTTTCCTATTTTTGAGCCTGATTTAATAACTACACCAGGTCTAATTCTTGCATATGGTCCAATGCTAACATTGTTATCAACGTTAACACCTTCTAAATGTGAAAAAGATGAGATGGTTACATTGTTTCCTATTTTTACATTTTTAGAAATTACAACATAAGGTTCAATAACTACTTTTTTTCCAATTTTTGTATCACTTGAAAAAAAAACTGTTTTAGGGGCAATCATTTTTACACCTTTTTTTATAAAATTATTTCTAAGTTTTTTTTGTAATATTTCTAATTTTTTTTCTTTCATTTGATATTTATATATATTTAGGTATTACTTAAGTTTAACTCACAAATTATTTCTTAATAATACTTTTAATAATGGTTCAAAAATTTACAATTTTATTCGATCTAGATGGTACTCTTATTGATACCGCCCCAGATTTAATGAATGCACATAATCATGTAATGAAAAAATATGGTTATGAAACTAAAACAACCGATGACATAAGACAACTTGTTGGAAAAGGTACTGCTTCACTAATTGGAAGATCTGTATGGGGCCAAGCTAAAAAGGAGTTTAGTCAAATAAACGATAATGGAATTAAAAAAGAAATGATTAAAGATTTTATTGACTATTATGGAAAAAATATTGCTGTTGAAAGTAGACTTATAAATGGAGTTTTAGAATTTTTAAATTGGGCAAATAAAAATAATATATCTATGGCTGTTTGTACTAATAAACAAGAGCACCTTGCTGTAGACTTATTAAAACAAATAAAAATTTATGATTACTTTGAATATGTTGCTGGAAGCAATACTTTTGATTATTGTAAACCTGATCCAAGACATTTAACAAATGTAATTGAAATTATGCAAGGAGATATAAAAAAAAGTTTAATGATAGGAGATAGTGAAACTGATGCTGAATCTGCAAAATCTGCTGGTATCCCTTTTATACTATTAGAAGATGGATATACTGAAAAAAAAGTTTCAGAAATACATCATGATCATTTAGTTAAAGATTTTGTAAATATTGAAGAATTAATCAATAAATACTTAAATCATTAAACTTGATTAAATTTCATCCTAAGGTATTAAAATTCAATAAAATATAGATACTATGATTAACCACAAAGTTAGAGTTTATCCCTCTAAAATCAAATTAATTAAAAAAAAACAACTTGCATGGAAAATTGCAGAAATAGCAAGTGACAATTCTAAACTTAACAAAGATTCAATTGAAATGGTAATTAATAGAATTATAGATAATGCTTCTGTTGCTATTGCATCTTTAAATAGAAAACCAGTAATTTCAGCAAGAGAGATGGCTAAAGCACATTTAAGAAAAGGTGGAGCAACAATATTTGGAATTAGTTCAAAAATAAAATTTGATTGTGAATGGGCAGCGTGGGCTAATGGAACAGCTGTTAGAGAACTAGATTTTCATGATACATTTTTAGCCGCTGATTATAGTCATCCTGGAGACAATATTCCTGCTCTTCTAGCCGTCGCACAACAATTAAAAAAGAGTGGTTTAGATTTATTAAGGGGAATTATAACAGCTTACGAAGTTCAAGTTAATTTGGTAAAAGGGATATGTCTTCACAAACACAAAGTTGATCACATCGCGCATTTAGGACCAAGTGTTGCAGCAGGAATTGGTTCAATGCTTAAGTTGAATACTGAAATTATATATCAAGCTGTCCAACAAGCTTTACATGTTACTGTTTCCACGAGACAATCTAGAAAAGGAGAAATTTCTAGCTGGAAAGCTTACGCTCCCGCACATGCAGGTAAGCTTGCCATTGAGGCTGTCGATCGGGTTATGAGAGGAGAAGGAGCTCCTAGTCCTATTTATGAAGGAGAAGATAGTGTTATTGCAAGAATTTTGGATGGAAAGAATGCTAAATATAATGTTCCTCTTCCAAAAAAAAATGAACAAAAAAAAGCAATTCTTGAAACTTACACAAAAGAATACTCTGCGGAGTATCAGGCTCAAGCGTTAATTGATATTGCTAAAAAATTAAATAAAAAAATCTCAAATTTAAATAATATTAAAAACATTGATATTTATACTAGTCATCATACACATTATGTAATTGGAACAGGAGCAAACGATCCACAAAAAATGGATCCTAAGGCAAGTAGAGAAACACTAGATCACTCAATTATGTATATTTTTGCTGTAGCACTTGAAGATGCAAAGTGGCACCATGTTAAATCTTACACTAGAGCTAGAGCTGGCAGAAAAAGTACAATAAAAATTTGGCACAGTATTAAAACTCATGAAGATAAAAAATGGACAAAAAAATATCATGATCCAAATCCTAAAAATAAATCATTTGGAGCAAAAGTTATAGTAACTATGAAAAATGGAAAGAAGATATCCCACCAGCTCGAAAGAGCAGATGCTCATCCATATGGGACAAGACCATTTAAAAGAAAAGATTATATTAAAAAATTTAATACCTTAACTGAAAATATTATTTCCCGTAAAGAAAGTTTAAGATTTATTAAAATTGTTCAAGACTTGAAAAAAATTAAAAAAGGTCAATTAACAAAACTAAATATTGAAGTAAGTAACAAATATTTGAAGAAAAATAATAAATTAGGAATTTTTTAAATGCACTTTGTAAAAAAAAATCCAGAACAGAAAAGAATTGATTTAGAAAATAAATTAAAATCAAACAAAATTTTAAGAGTACCTGGGGCTTACAATCCTTTAACAGCAAAAGTTATTGAAGAAATTGGATTTGATGCTGTTTATGTTTCTGGAGGAGTTATGTCTAATGATTTAGGTTATCCAGATATTGGTTTAACAAAACTTAAAGATGTAAATAATAGATCAAATCAAATAGCTAGAGTAACAAATCTTCCAACAATTGTTGATATAGATACTGGTTTCAAATCTTGTAAGGAAACTATTGAAGCTTTTGAAAATAGTGGAATTTCTGGAGTTCATTTGGAAGATCAAATCGATCAAAAAAGATGTGGTCATTTAGATAACAAAGAACTTATTTCGAAAGATGCTATGGTTAATAAAATTAAAGAATGTGTAAGTTCTAAAAAAGACAAGAACTTTAAAATTATAGCCAGATCAGATGCAAAAAGTGTTGAAGGTTTAGATAAAATGATTGAAAGATGTAAAGCTTATATTGATGCTGGTGCAGAAATTATTTTTCCAGAAGCGCTAAAAGATGAAAGTGAATTTGAAAAAGTTAGAAAATCTTTAGATAGTTACTTGTTAGCTAATATGACCGAATTTGGAAAATCAAAACTTCTTGGTTACAAAGACCTTGAAAATCTTGGCTACAACATTGTAATTTATCCCGTAACAACACAAAGATTAGCAATGAAAAGTGTTGAAGATGGATTGCGCGCCATTTTTGATGATGGACATCAAAACAATATTATTGATAAAATGCAAACTAGGAAAAGATTATATGATTTAGTTGAATATGAAAAATATAACTCTCTAGATGAGAAAATATATAATTTTAATACAGATGGTCATGAATAATGAGTGATGAAATAAAAAAAGGACTACTTGGAATTGTTGTTGACGAAACAACTGTTTCTCAAGTTATGCCTGATATAAATTCACTAACTTATAGAGGTTACGCTGTACAAGATTTATGCGAAAAATGTAATTTTGAAGAAGTAGCTTATCTTGTTTTAAATGGAGAACTTCCAAATAAAAAACAATTAAAAAATTTTATTAAAGAAGAAAGATCAGACAGAAAACTCTCTAAAGAAATATTAAGTGATATAAGAAAAATGCCTAAAAAAGCTCATCCAATGGATGTTGTGAGAACTGCAGTCAGTTTAATGTCACTTGAAGATAAGGAAACTAGAGATAATTCTCCAAAAGCCAACATGAGAAAAGCTATCAGAATATTTGCAAAGACACCTATTGCTCTAGCTGCTTTTTTTAGAAGCAGAAAAGGAAAAAAAATAATAGCCCCTATAAAAAAATTGTCGTTTTCTGAAAATTTTTTCTACATGTGCTTTGGAAAAGTTCCAAAAAAAGAAATAGTTAAAGCTTTTGATGTATCTTTAATACTTTATGCAGAACATAGTTTTAATGTTTCAACTTTTACTGCTAGAACTATAACTAGTAGTTTATCTGATATACATGGAGCAATAACTGGAGCTATAGCAAGTTTAAAAGGTCCATTGCATGGTGGAGCTAACGAAGAAGTCATGCATATGATGAATAAAATTAAAAAACCTGAAAATGCCTTAAAATGGATTAACAAAGCTTTAGATAAAAAAGATGTAGTAATGGGGTTTGGTCACAGAGTTTATAAAAAAGGAGATTCTAGAGTTCCAACAATGGAAAAATACTTTAAAAAAGTTGCTTCAATTAAAAATGATAAAAAATTCATAAAAATTTATGACATCGTAAAAAATGTTATGATTGAAAGAAAAAATATCCACCCAAATGTTGATTATCCTACTGGACCAACTTATCATTTAATGGGTTTTGATACTGATTTTTTTACTCCTATTTTTGTAATATCAAGAATAACCGGTTGGTCAGCACATATCATGGAGCAACATGCTGCAAATAAACTAATCAGGCCT
The DNA here is from genome assembly GCA_902604785.1 of uncultured Pelagibacteraceae bacterium. GTDB lineage: Bacteria > Pseudomonadota > Alphaproteobacteria > Pelagibacterales > Pelagibacteraceae > Pelagibacter. The sequence continues at coordinate 53,359 of CACLAC010000006.1, read as the reverse complement.
CTTTCTAAATATAGTGGAGCGAAGCATAGAAAAGTTATGCTTCTTAATCAAAGATAACAATATACAGACTAATAAAAATTAATATATCTATATCTGGTATTTTGTATTTCAATTATTAGTTGTATACGTGATTCATGATTAATATTAGGAGATACATTATATTTATTTTTGGAATTATTTTAGCGGTTTTTATCACCTCATGTTCAAATAAAAAAATAATTACAATGGATAAAGATATTAGAAGAGTTGATGTAGTTGATCACAATGGATACATGATTAAAACTTATTACGAAAAGTACAGTCAAAATTATAATGGTTGGTTAAAAGCAAATTGTAAAAAAAATAAATCAAACATATTAAGTTGTGATTTTACATCTAATTCATTAATCTTAATAAATAATTCAAAATCTGATAATAATAATAAAAAATCAATTAATAATAACTCGCAACAAAACAAACAAAATGAACAAAATTTAGAACAGCAGCAGCAAGAATTAGAACAGCAGCAGCAAGAATTAGAACAGCAGCAGCAAGAATTAGAACAGCAGCAGCAAGAATTAGAGCAACAAGAACAAGAAAATTTAAATGAGCAAGAATTTTTAAGATGTGAAGAAAATTGTTGAATAAATGTTTAAAAAGAAAAGAATATTAAAGATTATTTGAAGTTTATTTACAATTTTATTTTTGCAAATCTTTCTGCAATAATCGAAAATTTACATTGATTGTTTAAAACGAATTCATCTATAGCCTTTTTAACACCTGGAGCATAAGATAAGTCATAATCATCACAGAGTATAGTTCCACCTTTCCGTATGAATTTTTTACTATAATAAAGATCATTTTTTACTGCTTCAAAATTGTGACCACCATCAATAAAAATATAATCAATATTATTTAAATTCAGGTATTTTAATTTTTCGTTAGTATTACCTGTTATAATTTCTATATTTTTTTTATATTTTTTTAATAAATCCTCTACAGCAATAGCACTATAAGGGTTCTGTCTTTTAATAAATTTGAAGTAAAAGGTTTTTAATACATTGTTGAATTTAAAACTTGGTGCAACTTCATTTTTATTCACATTTTCATCAAATATATCTATTCCAATGTATCTAAAATCTGATTTATGATTTTTATACATTAAATCACAAACATTTCTCGCAGTAACACCATGAAATATTCCTATTTCAAAAAAACTTTTTGGATTTGTTTTTTGGACTTCATTAAGGAATATTTCTCCTATCCCTTTTTGTTTAAAGCTAGTTTTCCTATAAAATTTTCTATATTTCATAGCTCTAAAAAGATTTTTTTTATATTTATTTTATCAAGAAAAAGCTTCAGTCCAAGAACCTTGCGTTGAAGCTTTTGAGTATTCAGTTGCTCTACCTTCAAAAAAGTTCATATGTTCAACGGCATTTAACATTGTATCAAGCCAAGTAAGAGGATTTTTATCTATTTCATAAATAGGTTCTAAACCAAGTTGAGCTAGTCTTCTGTTTGCAATAAATCTTATATAATCTTTAACTTCTTTAGCAGTTAATCCTTCCATTGGACCCATTTCAAAAGCTAAATCAATAAAAGCATCCTCGTGATGAATTATAGTTCTGCAAGCTTCGTAAAGTTCTTTTTTAAGTTTAGGTGTCCAAATTTCAGGATTTTCTTTTATAAATTCTTTGAATAATCTTATCATAGAGTTGCAATGCAGAGTTTCATCTCTTACTGACCAAGTAACGATTTGACCCATACCTTTCATTTTATTAAATCTAGGAAAGTTAAGTAGAATTGCAAAGCTTGCGAATAATTGAAGTCCTTCAGTAAAAGCACTGAATACTGCTACTGTTTTTGCTATATCTTCTTTAGATTTTACATCAAAACCTTGCATGTAATCATATTTATCTTTCATTTCTTTATACTTCATGAAAGCTGAGTATTCTGACTCTGGCATTCCAATTGTATCAAGTAAATGAGAGTAAGCAGCAATGTGCACAGTTTCCATTGATGCAAATGCTGTCATCATCATTAACACTTCGGTTGGTTTGAATACAGTTGTATAGTGTCTTAAATAGCAATTGTTTACTTCTACATCAGCTTGCGTAAAAAATCTAAAAATTTGAGTTAATAAATTTTTTTCAGATTGTGATAAGTTTTTTTGCCAATCTCTAACATCATCACCTAAAGGAACCTCTTCAGGAAGCCAATGAATTCTTTGTTGGGTCAACCATGCATCGTAACACCAAGGATACCTAAATGGTTTGTATACAGGGTTCTCTACCAACAAACCGTTTTTATTTGGTGTGATTATTTTAGCTTCATTATTGTTTTTTATTTTTTGTATTATTGACATGATAAACACTCCTCATATTCGGTTTCGCCTTCTTGTTTATTTTTAGATTTATAAACATTAGCCGTAACATCTGTTAGATTTGTATCATTTACATTTTCAGCTCTTTGAATAGATTTTGATCTACAGTAGTAAAGACTCTTAAGTCCTTTTTTCCAAGCCTGAAAATGAATTTGGTGTAAATCTTTTTTATGAATATCTGCAGGTATAAAGATATTTATTGATTGTGCTTGTGAAATATTAGGTGTTCTATCGGCACATAAATCAACGATCCATCTTTGATCTAATTCGAAAGCTGTTTTAAATACATCTTTTTCTTCTTGAGTTAAAAATTTTAGGTGAGAAACAGATCCTTGATTTGTTGTAATACTTGACCATGTTTCTTCATCATTTTTTTCATATTTTGCTAGTATTTTTTCAAGATATTTATTTCTTACATTAAATGATCCAGATAGAGTTTTGTGTGTATAACTATTAGCTGCTATAGGTTCTACTCCTGGTGAAGTTCCTCCACAAATAATTGATATTGAAGCTGTCGGTGCTATCGCTGTTTTGTTCGAAAATCTTTCATTAATTCCATAATCAGCTGCATCAGGGCAAGGTCCTCTTTCTTCGGCTAAGTCTTTAGATGCTTTATCAACTTGTTTTTGAATTTTTTCGAATATTTTTTTATTCCATACTTTGCTCATTACAGACTCGAAGGGAATCATTTTTTGTTGAAAATATGAGTGAAGACCCATTACTCCAAGTCCAACACTTCTTTCTTTTAAAGCAGAGTAAGTTGCATCACTAAATGACTCTGGCGCTTTTTCAATAAAATCAGTTAAAACATTGTCTAAAAATCTCATTACATCAGATATAAAATTTTCGTCATCTTTCCATTCGTCATATTTTTCTAGGTTCAATGATGATAAGCAACAAACTGCTGTTCTATCTTTTCCTTCTTTATCAATTCCAGTTGGAAGAGTTATTTCACTACATAAATTAGAAGTTTTAACCGTAAGTCCTGCTAGCTTATGATGCTGAGGAATCATTCTATTAACGGTATCTATAAAAATTATATAAGGTTCGCCTGTTTCTATTCTTGCCGTTAGAAGTCTTATCCATAAATTTCTTGCTGACACAGTTGATTGAACTGATTTATCTTTTGGGCTTTTTAATGCCCATTGTTCATCAAGTTCAACTGCTCTCATAAAAGCATCTGATACCAATACTCCATGGTGAAGGTTTAACGATCTTCTATTTGGATCACCTCCTGTAGGTCTCCTCATTTCAATAAACTCTTCTATTTCTGGATGATCTATAGGAAGATAACATGCTGCCGATCCCCTTCTTAAGGAGCCTTGACTAATTGCCATTGTTAATGAATCCATAACTTTAATGAAAGGAATAATTCCTGAAGTTTTTCCAACTCTACCAATTTTTTCGCCGATGGACCTTAAGTTTCCCCAGTAACTTCCTATTCCTCCACCCTTGGCTGCTAACCAAACATTTTCACTCCATAGATCTAAAATTCCATTTAGACTATCTGATGCTTCGTTTAAAAAACAAGAAATAGGCAAACCCCTTTTGGTTCCTCCATTTGATAGAACTGGAGTTGCTGGCATAAACCAAAGGTTGCTAATATAGTTATACAATCTTTGTGCGTGCAAATTGTCATCTGCATAGTGGCTTGCAACTCTTGCAAACAAATCCTGAAATGATTCATTTGATCCAAGATATCTGTCACTTAATGTTGCTTTGCCAAATTCTGTTAAGTTTTTGTCTTTAGATCTATCAATTTTGATAGTTGTACCTTTCGAATTTTGGAAAAGTTCGGTATCATCATTTAATGAGAATAAATCTGGTCTTTTATCTTTTTGATATTCAGTTGCTTGAGGTGAAAAATCAGAGACAGCTTTCCTTATTGCCTGAGATAAAACTTTGTTCATTTGCTCCCTTTTTTTTGTAAAACAACTATATGTTGTGTGGTTATATTGTTAATATACTATATAAATTAGAAATCAACAGAACATATATAGAACACAATATAAATTTATCAATAAAAAAATAAAAAAAATGTAGAAATGTCCACATGGAAAAAACACTAAAAATAGACCCTTTTGGATTTCGAGAATATGACGCAAGATGGTTATACCCTGATAACATTAATTTAGAGGGAATCGAAGTGTTAGGAAAAGGTTTGGGTACTCAAATAATAAATCATACAAAAAAAATTAATCCAAGAATTGTAGTTGGTCACGACTATAGATCTTATAGTGAAGAAATTAAATCAGCTTTAAAAAAAGGATTAATTTCTACAGGATGTTTTATTGAAGATATAGGATTATCATTATCACCTATGGTTTATTTTGCACAATTCAATTTAAACTCGGATGCTATTGCAATGGTTACCGCTAGTCATAATGAAAATGGTTGGACTGGGGTAAAAATGGGTATCAAAAAAGGTTTAACTCATGCGCCTGAAGAAATGAAAGAATTGAAAGAAATTACATTAAATAAAAAATTTATTGAAGGCGTAGGCGGTGAAAAACAAATTAAAAATTTTCAAAAAATATATAAAGATAATTTAATTAACAATAATAAGATTGGTAAAAAAATTAAAGTAGTTGTAGCATGTGGTAATGGAACTGCTGGTATATTTGCTCCAGATATTTTAAAAAGTATTGGTTGTGATGTAATTGAGCTAGATTGCAATTTAGACTACACTTTTCCAAAATACAATCCAAACCCTGAAGATTTAAAAATGCTACACGCTATTGCAAAGGAAGTTAAAGAAAATAATGCCGATATAGGATTTGGATTTGATGGTGATGGAGATCGTTTAGGTGTTATAGATAATAATGGAAATGAAATTTTTTCAGATAAAATTGGTTTATTGATAGCAAGAAATCTTTCTCATAAATTTAACAACTCTAAATTTGTTGTGGATGTAAAATCTACAGGCCTATACTCAAAAGATAGAATTCTTTTGGAAAATAATTGTGAAACAATTTATTGGAAAACTGGTCATTCACATATTAAAAGAAAAGTAAATACTGAAAACGCTTTAGCCGGATTTGAAAAAAGTGGACACTTCTTTTTTAATAAACCTTTAGGTTATGGATATGATGATGGAATTAATTCAGCTATTCAAGTATGTCATCTGTTAAACAGTCAAAATAAAAAAATGAGTGAAATTATCAATGATTTACCTAACACATATCAAACTCCAACTATGTCTCCTTTTTGTAAAGATAGTGAAAAATATAAAGTAGTTAAAGATCTAGTAAATAAAATTGAAAAAATAAAAAATGAAAAAGAAAAGATTGATGGTCAAGAAATCAATGAAATTTTAACAGTAAATGGAGTTAGATTTTCTTTTGCTGATGGTTCTTGGGGTTTGATAAGAGCGTCTTCAAATAAACCATCCTTAGTTGTAGTTACAGAAAGTCCTACCTCAGATGACAGAAAGAAAAAGATATTTCAATTTATTGATAATCTACTTCAAAATACTGGCAAGATTGGTGAATATGATCAAAAAATTATTTAATTTGCAGTATATTTTACGTAGAATGGATCTACTCCCATCTTAACTGCGTTGGTAACACTGTCTGCAGCACCCCAGTCAATACTGACTGATGTAGATGTATTAAATGACATTTCAAAACTTGAAGTATCCTCTGTAATACTAATTGGATTATCAAAAGACATAATATATGCAATTCTTGTTGAGTTATTTCTATTAGTTCCTACTGTTGCATGATCATCTTGAACTAATACACCTGCATAACTTCCGCCAATTAAAGACTCTGCTTGATAAGCAATATAAGGTCTAAAGGTAGTGTCACAATCACCTGTGCCATCACATGTAGCATCAATAGAGTCTATAATCTCTCTAGTATAATCATAATCAGATGGTGGATTGGTTGCATCAAATGAGTCTGAACATATTAAGCCTAATGTACTACCAGTCCCTGGAGCGCCTGTAAAAATGGCCCAACCATGAATGTTGCTGGAGTGGCCTGTATAACTAGTTACACTTGAATGAGTATAACAAGTTTTTCCTGTTGAAAATCCACTGGCTTTATAACCTCTAATATCAGCATCATTATCCCCTGTATCAATATAAGTTTCGTAATGTTTAACTTGCAACTCATTACTTAAGATAATTACAGAGTAACCATAACTTCCTATAGGTAAAACCACACCTCCTTCTAATAAGTTAGTTTTTACATTTGGTTGAATAACTATATCTTTGCCTGGAGAACTATTGAAAATATCTATACATGAAGTCAAATCAGGATCTGCACCTGTGTCACCTGTTCCTGCAACGTATGGATCTGAAGTACACATTTTAACTTCAAAAATCTTTACCTTATAGTTTAGAGGTTCTTCATTACAATAATCTTTATTATGAGTTGATCCACCATCATGAGAAACAGGAGTACTTGAAGTGTCGTTTACAACTATTTTATTATCTGCATTTCTATGACATGTATCGCCAGCAATTGCTGTGCTTTGATAAAAAATACAAATTCCTATAATTAAGAAAAGTATTGTCCAACGGTTTGTTATAAATTTAAAAACCACTTACTTTTACCCCCGATGCAATTTTAACTACTCTAATTTTATTTTCTCTTTTTACAGGAATGTATAGTTTGTCTCTAACACTCACATACTTAGAATTTGTTTCAGTATTATTTACATTTGTATTTTCTTTTTCCTCACCTAAAGGAATTACAAGTTTTAAACTACCAAAGAAACCATCATCATTTTTATTATTATTTAAATATCCAGCTTCAAATGCAAAATTTCCAACTTTCGAAGTTATTCCTGCTTTTTCTCCTTTTTCTTTATATGTCGAATTTGGATTCTCCCATTCAAAAGTTTGAATAAATAAATCTGTATTCGTGCTACCTCTAACATGATAATTTAATTGTAAATCATAACCGTCCAACGCTTTTTCTTTTCCTTCATCTGTAAATTCCCATCCACTAATCGCATTGTAATAATTTCCTCTTAAATCAAGTACACTTGAGATAGCTTCGACACCTAATCCACTTCTAAAATGTGCTTCACTTCCTATTACTCTATCTAGAAAAAAATTTCCGCCCAACATTAATGTATCATTGTTTAACAATTTTCTTTTTCCAATTCCTAAATTAATAGTTGTGTCTCCGTCATGCGATATAATATTTGCTTGATTGAAAATAGCACTATCACTGTCTTCTGATATTTTATTTACACTTTTTATTTCAAAAGAAGGTTTTTGCTTTTCCTGTATATCAACACTAATATCAAAATATTTAATATTTTCATTTTGACTTAATGTATCTGACAAACCTTGGGCCAAATTTTGAGAAAATTCATTTAGACTTGAATAAAATTTATCAGTAACATTATTTTTTAAATCAACAGCAAAAGCTTGTTTAAATAAAAAAAGTGATATAATTACTAATAAAACTTTAATTTTTTTGCTCATTATCGAGGATATATATATAAATTTTATATTAAATATTCAAATATCTATACAAAAATAGTGTACCAATAATATATAAAAAAATACCAAAAAATCTCTGTAACTTTGGTTTTTCCATTTTATTTGAAGTATTAGCTCCAATTCTTGCCATAAACATTGTGATTGGAATAAATATTAAAAAAGCAGGCAAATTAATAAAACCTATACTCATAGGTAAATTAGCTTCTAAATAAGAACCAGCTAAAAAAAAACCTATTCCACCAAATAAAGCTATTATAAAACCTATTGCAGAAGCACTTCCAATTGCTTTATTTATTGGATAACCAAAATATCTTAAAATTGGAACGTTCATTACAGCTCCACCAATTCCCATTGGAGCAGAAATAAATCCAGAAATAAAACCTAATATAATTTTTGGAGCTAAACCAAAATTTGGTTTAAGCTTTGCGGTCTTTTCTTTGATATTTAATAGATATGCGCCTAAAAAATAAACTACAATAGTAAAAAATAACAAAAGTGACTCTGTATTTAAATTTGCAGCTAATATAGTACCCAATAAAACTCCAGAAATTACAAAAAATCCATAATTTTTAATTACATTAATATCAACAGAATTATGTTTTTTATGGGTTAATACAGAAACAATAGAGGTTGGAATAATGATAGCGAAAGAAGTTCCTACCGACAAATGCATTAAATATGTTTTATCAAAATTTAAATATTCAAAAATAAAAAATAAAAATGGAACAGTTATTAAACCTCCACCTATACCGAATAAACCTGCAAAAAATCCTGCTATTGCAGCTACTGGTACCATTAATACAATTAGAAAAATGTACTGGTTTGAAAGAATTTCGTTAATCAATTTGTCCTGTGGGTTGGGTTACATGATTTGATTTAACTTTATCCAAAATGTGATCTACCTTTTGAATATCTGCATCCCTTACACACATGTTCTCACTTAAATATCTTTTCCAAAAATTTGACCCAGTTTGTCCATGAAATAAACCTAAAGTATGTCTCATAACCTGGTTAACTCTTGTACCTTTTGTTATTTCATTTTTTAAATAAACTACAAGTTTTTCAACAACTTCTTGTCTTGAAGGAACATCGTCATTTTTAAAAATTTCTTTTTCTATATCAGCTAATAAATAAGGTGAATGATAAATTGCTCTACCCATCATAACGCCGTCAACTTTTTTATTGTGATTTTTAATTTGTTCTGCTGATGTTATACCTCCGTTAATTATAATATCTAATTCTTTGAAATCTTCTTTTAATTTGTAAACCATTTCATATTTTAAAGGAGGAATATTTAAATTTTGTTTTGGTGTAAATTTTCCTAACATGGCTTTTCTAGCATGTATAATAAAAGTTTTAACTCCGGTTGATTTTAGCAAATCAATAAAACTATACAAATGTTCATAGTCTTCAACTTGATCATATCCAATTCTTGTTTTGACTGTAACGGGTAATTTAGTTTTAGACTGCATTTCGCTTAAACAATCAGCAACTAATTTTGGTTCTTTGATTAAACATGCGCCAAATTTATTTTTTTGAACTTTTTTACTAGGACATCCTAAATTTAGGTTAATTTCATCATATCCAAAGTCTTCTCCAATTTTTGCCGCGTTAGATAATAATTTGGGTGATGATCCTCCCAATTGAAGAGCTACTGGTTTTTCTTCTAAATTAAATGATAGTAATTTTTCTCTATCTCCTCTGTCTATTGCTTCAGATACAATCATTTCTGTATACAGAAGAACATTTTTACTAATTAAACGTAAAAAATATCTTTCGTGCTTATCAGTACAATCCATCATTGGAGCTACTGCAACTTTTCTATTCATGATGTAAGATTAATATCTTATTTTTTTAACTATTTGTAGACTCTTCTTCTACCGCTTCATCAGCTTGAACTTCACCTTCTTTTATTTCATCTAAAGAAACATCTGTATCTTCTTCTTCACTAGCATTTTCAGTTGGCTCAGGAGCAGATGGCTCATTGGTGTTTTGTAGCTCAGCTAAATCTTCATTTGAAACTTGAATTTTTTCTGGAATTTTTCTTGCCCTTTTTGATGGCAGAATAGGTATACCGCTTTTTGAAATTTCACCTTTGTATAAGTTTTCAAAATCATCACCTATTTCTTCTTCTTCATCTCCCGTGTCATCTACTTGTTCAACGTGTTTTCTTAATTTGAAAACAGCAGACTCTGTTAAATCCTTAACTTTTATTTTTTCTTCAGCTATTTCCCTTAATGAAATAACTGTGTTTTTGTCGTTATCTCTATCTAAAGTTGGTTCCATACCTGAATTTAATTGGGTAGCTCTCTCTTTTGCTACCAAGACTAGCTCATAAGGGCTTTCTACTTTATCTATACAATCTTCTACTGTAACTCTGGCCATGGGCGGTTATTTATACCTCGGATTTTAAAAAATCAAGTTATTTCTAAGTATTTATAGGATTGAGTTTTTTTCTAATAAAAAAGAGCAATACAATAGAAACAATTATATATATTCCAGAAACAACAGCTATTTTTTCTATTGAAAAACCATAGTCAATTAAAACTCCAAATAAGGCTGTGCCAAATGCAGTAGCAAATACCATTAATGCTGTAGTTAGAGCTTTTATAGAACCAATATGTTTAACTCCATAAATTTCGGCCCATATAGAAGATCCAAGTAAGTTAGCTAAGCCATTTGAAATTCCAATTAAACCTAAAAATATAAAAGCTGAAATAGGTGAATTGAAATAAATAATTACCAAGACAGAAAGAAAAAGAGGGATATTCATATAAATCAATAATCTTCTGCTTGTAAACTTATCAACTAAAAATCCTGATACTAATAATGTAATTACTGATAGAACCGAATAAGACATAAATGATTGTGCAATAACGTATTGTCCCCATCCTTTAGAATTAGTAATAAAAGATTGATAAACAAAAGTTCCTGTTGCTATCCATGGCATAGCAAGCATATTCATATTAATAATGTAAAATCTATAATCTTTTATTACTTCTTTTCTAGACCATTGTTTTATATTTTCTTCCTTGAATTCTTCATCATCAGTTTTTTCTCTTGAGTCTAATTTAATATTTTTAACAAGCAGATAAGAAGTTATTGGTAAAAAAACTAAAACTAAAAAAGAAATTATCAACCAAATATTTTCCCAATTTGTTAAAGTTAAAAGAAAAACTATCAATACTGGTAAAATAAATTCGGCTGAAGACAATCCAAACCACCCAATACTCAATGCTTTACCTCTAGATTTTGTAAAATATCTAGAAATTGTAGTAGTTGCTGTATGGGACATCAATCCTTGTCCAGAAAATCTCATCAAAAAAATACCAAAAAAAAGTAGAATTACTGATGAAATTTTAGAAAAGAAAAAACAAGAAATTGAAAGAACTATTGTTACAAAGATTGCAAATTTAAATACATTTACATCATCTATTTTTTTTCCAACCCATATAAGCAATAAACTGCTTAATAAAGTTGCTGAAGCATAAATTGTACCAAATTGTCCATGTGAGATTGAAAGTGTTTCTCTTATACTAGAATTAAATAATCCTAGAAAATAACTCTGTCCAAAACTTGAAAAAAATGTAAATATAAAACCAAATATAATTACTTTTAAACTTAAACTTTTAAACATATTAATAAATTATGACTTGTAATGTTGCTTTCATTGGTCTTGGAGTTATGGGATACCCAATGGCTGGTTATATATCAAAAGCTGGACACAATGTAACTGTTTTTAATCGGACAATATCTAAAGCAGATAAATGGTTAACAGAATATAAAGGAACAAAAGCTGACACACCTGCAAAAGCTTCTGAGAATGCAGATTTTGTTTTTACTTGTGTTGGAAATGATGATGATTTGTCTGAAGTTACAATTGGTAAAGATGGAATTTATAATACTATAAAAAAAGGAGCTATCCACATTGATAATACAACTGCGTCTGCAGAGATTGCACGAAAACTTTATAAATCTTCTAAAGCCCATGGATGGGGTTTTTTAGATGCTCCAGTCTCTGGTGGTCAAGCTGGCGCTGAAAATGGTGCACTAACTGTCATGATTGGTGGTGATCAGGAAGATTACGAAAAAGCCAATCATATTATTAATTGTTATAGCAAAAAAATGAAGCTTTTAGGTAAAGCTGGAAGCGGCCAACTAGCTAAAATGGTTAATCAAATATGTATTGGAGGCCTTGTTCAAGCTCTATCAGAAGCAATTAATTTTGGTATGAATGCTGGACTTAAAATGGAAGATGTAATTGAAGTTATATCTAAAGGAGCAGCTCAATCTTGGCAAATGGAAAATAGATATAAAACTATGATTGATGATCAATTTGAGTTTGGTTTTGCTGTTGATTGGATGAGAAAAGATTTAAAAATTGCACTTGAAGAAGCTAAAAAAAACAATTCTCCACTGCCTATAACTGAAGTCATAGATAAATATTATGAAGAAGTTCAAGACATGGGTGGAAATAGGTGGGATACTTCTAGTTTAATTAGGAGATTTAGAAAGTAATATCGTATGCAACCGGCATACTACGAAGATTTTACAGAAATTAAAAAAAAGATTTGGTCAATGCTAGATGATGCAGTGACTAACAGAGGTTCTCAATTTAGAATTCCTGTATTTATTTGTGGAGATCAATCTGACTTTGATGGAAGAATAGTAGTTCTTAGAAAATCTGATCAAGCAAATAATCTAGTACAATTTCACAGTGACATAAGATCAGATAAAATTTCTAAATTAAAAAATAACAAAAATGCTTCAATGCTTTTTTACGATAAGGAAGAAAAAATCCAAGTAAGATTAAAAGTAGAATGTACCATTAATCACGACAATGAAGTAACCAAAGAGTCTTGGGAAAAAACAGGACACATAAGTCGAAAATGTTATTTAGTTGATAATGGACCAGGAACAGAATCTCCAACCCCAACATCTGGTTTAAAACCTGAGTTAGATAATTTTGAATTTACCATAGAGCAAAGTGAAGAAGGTTATAAAAACTTTACGGTTATTCAGTGTAAAATCAAATCTATTGAGTGGCTTTATTTAGCCGCCAAAGGTCATCGTAGAGCTAGATTTGAATTAGATAATAATAAAGAATATTGGCTAGTTCCTTAAGTATGATTAAATTTATTTTTTATTTATCCCTAATAATTTTAGGAATGTTTGCTATGAGGTTTGGTATAATTCAAATAAGAAAATACAAGCAAGGGCAAACCAAGGTTAAAAAGAAATCACTAGAACAAATTGCTTTTGGAGTATTTTTTATTATTATTTTAGGATTAATTATTTATTCAATAAACAGCTTATTATTTAGTTAAGTAAAATTTTTTCATTTTTCACAAACCATTGGATCAGTTTTAAAATTCATTTCATCTAAAAATTTTATTCTATTAGGTATAGATTTTAGAATTCTTTTTTTTTTACCTTTAGAAATATTGCTACATCTAAGAGCAACCCAAAAAGTGATTGTTTCCGCTGAATCTTCATTTTCATTTCGTCTAGCATATTCAGTTATATATTTTCCGTCTGTTGCTACTGCTTCTTTCCATTTGTAATGATGTATAATTTTATTATCAACAGTTATATGTGCTGCTTCATGAATAAGACTGAGGATTGGTTCATACCAGTCAGAAGAAGGGTAAACAACAAATACCTTTGACCCACTATCTGCGACCCATCTTCTTTTTCCTGGGTGTATAACTATTCTTTTTATTCCTTTGTCTCTTAAAAAGGCAGGTAGTTGACCTACCAGTTTTGCATATTTTAAAGCATGTTTTTTAGCTTTTGCTGAGTCTTTATAATCTTTGTTTACTACAATCTCAATTTTAGTAACTGAATTTGGTGTATCAGCCTTATGATCAATATTTTTATAATATGCATGATAAATATATCCATCAAAATTTATATACAAGTCTTTGCAGGGACATCTTCTATTGGATGCTTGTCCTCTGGGTGATCTTAAATTTTTTCCCTCTCTGATAAATTTTAATTCTATAAAATTTGTTGGATCATCTGGTTTTATAATTTTTCTTAATATTTCAAGATTTTTATATATATATTTTTTTTTTGTTCGAAGCTCTTTTTTCGTTATAATTTTTTTTTTAACACGAAAACCATCTTTCCATACACCAACGTATTCATCCCCACTTGTCCATACCATAGCTCCTTGACCATCTGGTTTGCCATTTTTCCATTCCCCAGTGTATCTATCTCCATTTGACCATTGCATAGTTCCTTGACCATGTGATTTACCATTTTTCCATTCCCCAGTGTACTTATCTCCATTTGACCATTGCATAGTTCCTTTTCCATCAGAACAATTACCTTCCATACATCCAGCTGTTTTACTTTCTTCTTTAGTAGGATAAAAATTTTCTCCAAACTTTTTTGTGTAAGTTTTTTTTAGTAATTCAATAGAACCAACATCAGAATTGCTAAAATCCCAAACTATTTTATCATTAATAGAAAATAAAAAACATTCTCCAGTGCCTCTATCATTTGAATTTTTTTTACACTCATTAAAACTTTTTTTATGGATACTTTTTAGTTTTTTTCCTCCAATCCAGTTCCATGACCATCTTCCGTCGTTACATGATAAATAAACTACGGTATTATCTTTTGGATTTTTTCTTTTAAAGTCTTGTGCTTCCTTATAAGCATCTAAGCCACCTATTGCACAATTAAAATTATTTTTTCCTGGTTCATATATATCTGCGCTGGTAGTGCCAAACCACAAAAAACTAAGAAATAAAATTGCTAAAATTTTTTTCATTTATTTGCATACCATTGGTAAAGTATTTGCAGTATTGAAGTTCATTTTATCTAAATAAACTATACGATTAAGTATTCCTTCTATAATTTTTTTTTTATTTTTTTTTGAAATACCATCTGTACATCTAAGAGCGACCCAAAAAAGAATTGTTTCTGCCACATCCTCCCTTGGATTAGTTGTTGCATATTTAGTTATATATTTACTATCATCTGCATTAACAGCTGCTTCCCAGTCTGGATCTTTTATAATTCGATGATCAATGAGATGTGCGTTTTCATGTATTAACATTTTAACAGGACCCTTATGACCAGGATCAGGATAGATTATAATTTCTTGCCTATCTACAAACCATCTTCGTTTTCCTGGATGTATAACTATTCGATCAATGCCACTTTCTCTTAAAAAGGCAGGTAGTTGACCCATAGTTTTTGCATATTTTAAAGCTAATTTTTCAGCTTTTTTAAAACTTTTATATTCAGTGTTAACTAAAAATATAATTTTAATGTCATTTTCATAGAATGCATGAAAAGTGTATGCATCAAATATAATCTCTTCAAATTTATTACAATCTTCACAATTATCAGGTAACCCTTGTAAACCTTGAAAAGCTTTGTTTTCTGTTTTTCGAATAAATTTTAATTCTTTAAATGTTGTTGGGTCTTTTTTTTTTATAAGTCTTTTTTTTATAGAATTCTGATCATCAAATATATGTTCTAAGTCTTTTTTACATTTTTTTTCTGTAACTAATTCATCATCATCCCATATTCCGTTGTCTATACATCCATTAGCTAGAGTTATAGTTCCTTCTCCGTGTCTTTTACCATTTTTCCATAGACCAACGTATTTACTTCCATTAGCCCAAGTTTTAGTTCCTTGTCCGTGCATAAAACCATTTTTCCATTGACCAACGTATTTGTCTCCAGCAAACTCTCCTGATGACCATGTGTAAGTTCCATATCCGTGTCCTCTACCATCTTTAAATTCTCCAACATATTTATCTCCACCAGGCCAAGTATTAACTCCTTCGATCATGTCACCATCTTTAAATTTACCAACGTATTTTTTTCCATCAGCCCATGTAATTGTTCCTTTTCCGTGTTCTTTACCATCTTTCCATTGGCCAACGTATTTGCCTCCATCCCATGTCATTGTTCCTTTTCCGTGTTCTTTACCATTTTTCCATTGGCCAACGTATTTACCTCCATCAGCCCATGTCATTGTTCCTTTTCCATTAGTACAATTTCCTTTAATACAATCCGGTTGTTCAATTTTTATTTTTAATATTTTTTTTTTACCTATAGCAAAAAGTTTACATTCACCTTTTATACCTTTTTCTTTTCTGTGTTTTTCACAATCGCTAAATCCTGATGTCTCATCCAGACCATGACCATATTCACATCTTCTATCATCCCCTCTGACTATATAAAAATATTTTTTATCTTTTGGATATTTCTTTAAAACATCTGCATACGCTTCATCAACAACCCAATCACATATTAAATAATCTTCTGCATTAGAAGTTTCGCACCACAAAAAACTAAGAAATAAAATTGCTAAAAGTTTTTTCAATTGTTTTTTTTTGTTTAGTTAATCAAGTTTTCTTTCCAAAAACTTATATATTCACCCATAAATACTTTTCCTTTATTGCCACCTATATGAGCACCCTTAACAATACACTTTTCAAGTTTTAGTCCTTTAATCATTTTTTTAAATGCCTTTTTAGGATTCTCTCTTGAAATTTTATCAAATTCTTCCTTTGATTTAAAAATGCCACGGCTTATATGAGTATTTAGCCATTCCTTGTTCACGCTACCATCATCTTCTGTATACCATGGTGGACATTTTCTAAAAGTTTGAAAAAATTTAAAAAATTTTGGTTCAAAGCCACCTGTAAACATATGATGCCAACCAGATCTAATGTCTATTTTAACATTACCTCCATTAGCGTTCATTTTTTTTGCCAACTCGACACACTGCTTATATGAAGTAAAATCGTCAGCCTTACCATGCACATACCAGATTTTAGTTTCTTTTATAGGTTGCGGGTTTCTAAACATGCCTGTCATACCGCATTCTGGTGACCTGGGTTGTGAAGCAGCAAAATATAAATCTTTACTAACTAAAGCGTCCCTAATTCTTTTTTCACCTGCCATCATTGAAATATTTCCTCCTCTGGACATGCCTGAGATTCCAATTTTATTCTTATTTACTTTTGGATTTTTTGATAAATATTCTAACGCCATAAAAGCATCAATATATGTGGACCAGATACTTGCTTTAGATTGATCTCTGTATGTATGTTTTGCGCCTCTTGCAGAAAAATTATCTAAATACATAGTGGCAATTCCCATATCTAATAATGGTTTTTGCTGATCTCTCATAAATTCTAAATAATCTTCCGTAAATTCTTTTGCACCACCACTGCTATGAACTAAAAGTAAAACTGGAAATGGACCTTCGCCCATAGGAAAAGTTAATAATGCCTCTACATTAATTGGTGTTTCTTTGTACCAACCTTCTTTAATAGCTTTATAATTGGCTGCTTGATATGATTGAATTTTAACTAACTCACCATTGCCAAGTTGTTTTGAAAGTTTTTTTAAAGGTGTTTTTTTTGGTTTAATTTTATCTGCCGCAAATGTTGTATCAAAAAACAACAAAACTAAAACTATGATTGCTAAAATTTTTTTCAATTAAAAATCTAATTTTGCTCTGCAGTCAAGTGAGCGTTGATGATTGTATATTTTTACCCATCTCGTCATTTTACAGCTTTCTGTTCTTGGTTCAAGTTGAGCATCTTGTTCTGTTGGTTCTAGGAAAACACTTTTTCTTAAATCCATGGGACAATCTTTATTGGAATGCCCATAATATTGCTTCCTTTTTATATCTATATTTTTACTTCCACTGTCTCTATCGCTCATAATATCATTTGTAAAACTTAAGTGATCATTTTTACCCCATCTACTATTTTTTTCTATTACAGCTTTTGGAGCACACAGCTGTACAAATCCTAATGCATGAAATAATTCATGTAGATGCGGGTTCATGGCATCTTTGGTGCCCATTTCACTTCCTAAGTAAGTCACACCTCCTACTACTTCAACTTTTCCTGTGGGAGTTTCAAGTATAGCATCTCCAACCTGTCCCCATTCTCTTTTATAGGCATCTTGATAAAATATCGTATAAAGTTTTTTTGGATGATAAAAACCATTTCTTAAAGTTTCTGCCGCTATAAATACTGTTCCATCTTCATGTTTATTAAGTTGTTTTTTCGTTATAGGTAATCTTAAAAAACTAACGTCTAATTTACCGTCTTTAGTTAAATCTAATCTAAATTGTTTTTCTTTGGTTTTATTTTTGAAATGTTTATTACCTTTTAAAACTATTCTCTCTATAACGCCTTTAACATCATATTGTTTATCTTTAGAATCAGAGGCTAAAACATATATTGCATGAACTTGATAATCGTCTGTAACATCTTCTTGATCATATAAAAATCTTCCTGGAATATCGTCTTTTGGATTTTTATAAGTTAATTTTTTTTGTTCTGTATATTTAACAAACGCTGGATCATTAATGTTAACAAATTTAAAAAAAGGAGGACTACCACTAGCATATTTTTCTTCATCATGTTCCTTCATTTTTGAAAGTGTTTTTGAAAGTGTTTGGTTTAGTACTTTTGCCTTATCCTCTGACAATTCCCAAACTATTTCATCATTAATTGCAAATAAGTAACACTCACCAGTATCTCGTTTCTTTGAATGTTTTGTGCATTCTTTAAAACTTTTTTTATGTATAGTTTCTAGATTTTTGTGTTCTCTCCAATTCCAAGTATATTTTTCCCCCACGCATGACATGTAAACGACTGTGTTTTTTTTTGGATTTGCCTCCCTATATTCTTTAGCATCCTGATAAGCTTCCATAGCTCCTATCGCACACTGTAGACTATTTATTTTTCCAGGCTCTTTTACTCCAGCATTAGCATTGGAAAGCCATAAAAAACTAAGTATTAATATTCCTATTATTTTTTTCATTTAGATATTTTTTTATCATTTAGTTTTGACATAGCTTTTCCTGGTGAGAAAGTGTAATCATTGTCATCCATCAATTTTCCCGATCCATCATAATATTTCCAATTAAATTTTACGCTATCTTTTTGTTTTTTTCCTAATTTCAAAATTTTTAATTCAATTTTTCTAGTTTTTCCTCCTGATGAACCTATAAAAGTTCTAGTTTCACCTTCTTTCCATACACCTAGAGGAAACTTGCACCCATTTTTAATTACTCGTCCACCACGTCTACTATCCCATACTCTTCCAATGCATTGACCATCATTTGTTATGGTGAATAACTGTGTTTTTAAACCACTTTGACCTTTTCTTGTTCTTTTATAAACTTTTATTTTTTCTCCAGTATTAGGATGTTCCCAGTCTTCAGGACCTATGATTTTTTTTCTTTTTTTGTCTCCAAAAACTAAATTTGCTTTTGTGAATTTTATTTCAGTATCATTTCTAATTTCTCCGCCCGTAAAAAGCTCAAGAGGAATAAATCTTTCACCTCCATAGGCAAAACTGTTAAATGATACACAAAATAATATTGATAGAACTAAAATTATTTTTTTCATTTGCTAGCAGCATTACTATCTTTGCATCTATGTCGATTATAAAGTTTAGGATGAGTAAAATTACCTTTCTTTTTTCTACAAAAAACATCGTAAGGATCCCATGAATCTTTTGCTGTGGGTGTAACAAAAACGCTCTTAGCTAAATCAGGGCATCCTTCAATATCATGTCTATAATAAGTATCATTTTTACTATCTATTTTAGCTGAAAGAATACCTTTACCTAATACGTCTGAACCTTTTACGTGTGCACCTTTATAAGTTCTTTTACCACACGCATAAGCAGCGCCCTGTGTGTGAAACAATTCATGAAGAATAACTAAATCCATACTTGGTTGTCCGTAAGATTTAACTGCAGGTGTATAGATTACCGTATAGGGTACACCACCTTCACCACCTATGTCATTTCCATCTCTGTGATTAAAACCTGCAAATGTTGCATAAACTTTTTTAGAATTATCAAAACCTTTTTCTTTGAGATAGCGATAAACATATCTCTCCGGGGCATGAGTATTATCTAATTGATTTTTTAAAACATTCATTCTCACAAAGGTTACATCCAGCTTTCCTTCTTTAGTCATATCTAATTTAAACTGATGCCCTATACCATTTGATTTTTTAGTTTTTGCAGACATTTTTAAAAATTTTTTATTTACAGTTTTTATCCTTTTTTCAATCCAGCCGTTTATATCATACTCACGGTCTTTACCATCTGCTGCTAACATATAAATAAAATGAATTTGATAATCGTCATTTACATCAGGTTGATCCTCAAAAAATCTTCCTGGTTTTTTATCTAATTGTGCTTGCTTTTCTTCTAACGCTTTTGCTTCAGCTAATTCTGCTTTTGCTTTAGCTGATTTTACTTTTTTTTTGGTTGATTCTTTAGCTTTGTCGTATTTCCACACCACTTCTTCATTAACAGCATATAGGTAACAGTCTTCATCTTGCATATATTTCTTAGCGTATTTTAAACAGCTTTTATATGCTTTCTTATGAAGAGTTTCTAAATTTTTTCCTTTTTTTGATCCCCAACTCACACTCTCAGCGTTACAACTCGCATAGAGAATGACATTTATCTTCCTATCTTTTTCTAAATATATTTTCTTGAGTTTTTTGTGCTCCCATTTAAGTCTTCCTTTACACTTTTCCAAATTTAAATATCCTGTTCCAGGCTCATTAATGCCCGCATTAGCATTACCACTAAATAGAAAACCCAGAATCACGATCCCTAAAATTTTTTTCAAATTTATTTTTTCCATTTAATTTAAATTCTCTTTAATAAATTTAATGCTTTTACTTGTCATTTTAGGAGTTATTTCGTGATCTAAATTTTTTGGACTTTCAAATTTAACATTATCTACTATTTGATTGATGTATTTTTGAGAATTTTCCCACATCTTGGTATTTACTTTTAAAGAAACAGGCTTGTCTCCAAAAGGTAAACCATCTACAAAAAGTTTTTTTACAATTTCATACTCTTCATCTGTTAAATCTTCAGCCCCTCTTCTAAAGGGATTTGATTTATCTTTTGTGCCTTGATAGTAAAATTGTGGAGTTTTTTTAAATTCTTCTAAATTAAATTTTTTTCCAGTAATTTTTTCAAAATCATATGTTCCAATTGGATATATTGCTTCAATTCCATTAATTTTTTCAGCAGGAACGGGTAATAAGCCTCCTATTCCCCCACCTATAGCTATAGAGACTCTTTCGGGATGTAAAAAAGTAAATCTTGCAGAGAATAAAGATGATGATGAAAATCCTACCATAATCACTTTTTCATTAATATTTTGATTATTTTCTTTCAATAATCTTTCTCTTGCATCATCAATCATTGCAATTAATTGCAAATCAATTCTTTTATATTTATCTATATCTATTTTTAAAACATCACTATCTAATTGAGGAAAATAATATTTATATTTATTTTTATTAGTTAGTACTTTTTCAATTTCTTTGGTAGCAAAAGGGAATACGGGCATTAACATTGGATAATTCAGTTTTTTTGAAATGCTTGAACCTAAAACCCAACCTAAAGATTTTTTAGCTTTACTGGTCATGCCTTTTATTGATTTATTATGACCGCCAGTGTTATTTGACTCTACTACTATGTAATTAGCATCAACAGTTTTTTTTGAAGTTTTTAATAAATAAGGAAAATGAAAACCTTTTTCTGGATTAGCTTTAACTACTATAGTTTTTCCATAAGCTAAATTAAAACAAAATAAAGTTGAAAAAAAAATTGTTATAAATATTTTTTTCATAATTTATTTTTTCCATTTTCTAAACCAATTCATCTTTGCGTACTCAGATAATTTATAAGTGCACCACTCATTTTTTCTTCCTTTAAGTAATTTTTTATGAGTGTATCTTACAGGAATTTCATAATTTCCTGGAGGAGTGCCTCTTACTTTCTGACCTAAAGCACAGGCTATTTGTATTGGATCAAAAGGTGTGTCTGATGTAGGGGTTAAATAAGCAGAATCTTTAAGATCTGGACAAGTAGGATCACCATGTTCATATATAGCCTTTCCTAATTTACGATCAAGATTTGGTCCAAGTATTCCTGAGTTCAAATGTGCACCTCTTGTAACACCTTTTGTACATGGCATTGCAAACCCTAAGCCATGAAGTAATTCATGAATTACAACTTGAGAAATTTCACTTCTAACACTTTTAATAAATAAATATCCATGATGAGGTCCCATCATGCCACCATCTCGATGCTTGGTTTCTACAAAAGAAAAATACATTTTTTTTGGATTATTAAATCCATTTTTTTGTAAAAAATAATCTGGATATTGCATATTCCATCCACTTTTTTTATTTGCTATTCTATCCATTCTTACAAATGAAATATCAAGCTTACCATCTTCTCGATAATCAAATTTAAATCTTTGTTTTTTTCCTGTCATTTTAAAAAATAAATCATCCGATTTTTTTACTTGTTTTTCTATCCAGCCGTTAAGATCTCTTTCTTTATCTTTAGATTTTTTACCTAAAAAATAAATAAAGTGAATTTGAAAATCATCAGTAACATCTGGCTGATCTTCAAAAAATCTTCCTGGTTTTTCATCAGATGCAAATAAGGATGTGCTAAAAAATATGATTGAAAGTATTAATAGTAACTTTTTCATTAAGTTACTTTATAGACTTGGAATATTTTTTCCAGTTTTCTTGGTAACGAATTGCATTTTTTTCAACAGCTTGAATTTCTTGTTCTGTAAGCTTTCTAATAACTTTACCAGGAGATCCTACAACCAGAGAATTATCTGGGATTTCTTTATTTTCAGTTATTAAAGCCTTTGCACCAATGATGCAGTTCTTTCCAATTTTTGCATTGTTAAGAATGACTGCTCCAATTCCAATTAAACTATTATCTCCAATGGTGCATCCATGAAGCATAACTAAATGTCCAATAGTTACATTTTTTCCAACTTTTAAAGGATAGCCTGGATCGGTATGCAGAACGCTACCATCCTGAACATTCGAACCTTCTCTTATATGAATATTTTCAATGTCTCCTCTTAATGTCGCATTAAACCAAATACTTGTATTTTTTTCCAAAGTAACATCACCAATAACTGTAGCATTAGGTGCTACCCAATTTTCGCCAGAGTTTTTTGGTTTTTTATCTTCCAAATCGTACAACATAATTTATATATTGTTTTAACATGGCACTTACAAAAACTCCAATATGTGATTTTGGAAAAAAAGCAGATCATTTTGAATTAAAATCAACAGATAATAAACTAATTTCATTAAATGATGTGAAAGGTGAAAATGGAACGCTTATTATGTTTATCTGCAATCACTGTCCTTACGTTAAAGCTGTAATAAAAGAAATAGTTTCAGACTGCAAAGAATTAGACAAAGAAGGAATTAAATCTCTAGCAGTTATGTCAAATGATACTGTAAATTATCCTGATGACTCTTTTGATAAAATGATAGAATTTTCAAAAGAAAATGGTTTTGGTTTTCCTTACCTGATAGATGAAACTCAAGAAATAGCTAAAAAATATGATGCTGTATGTACGCCTGATTTTTTTGGCTATAACAAAAACTTAGAGCTTCAATACAGAGGAAGAATAAGAGAATTAAAAGATTTAAAGCCTATCGAAGGTGGTGAAAGCGACTTACTAAAAGCTATGAAAATGATAGCAAAAACAGGACAAGGTCCTAAAGAACAAGTTCCAAGTATGGGCTGCAATATAAAGTGGTTTAATAATTAATGTTTTTGGTTGTTACAAGAACTTTTCCTCCTGAGGTTGGTGGAATGCAAAATCTAATGTGGGGTCTTGCAAAATCCCTAGCAAAAATTGATTTAATAAAAGTATTTGCTGATTACAGTGAAAATCACGAAGAATTTGATAATAAAGTTTCTTTTTCAATTGAGAGGGTAAAAGGTATTAAACTTTTAAGAAAATATCGTAAACCTCATTTAGTAAACGAATATTTAAATCAAAATCCTAAAGTGAAATGTATAATCTCAGATCATTGGAAAAGTTTAGAATTAATTAAAACTGATAAAAAAAAAATATGTTTAATTCACTCAAAAGAAATTAATCATAAAAAAGGATCTAGAATAAACAAAAAAGTTTTGGAAGTCTTAAATAATGTAGATCATGTTATTGCAAATTCTAATTTTACCAAAAATTTAGCAATTGAACTTGGTGTAGAAGAAAAAAAAATACATGTTATTAATCCAGGAGTAGACCCAGCTGTAGAAATTCCTAAAAACGATCTTAAAAAAGCTGAAGAAATATATAGTGGAAAAAAAAATAGACTAATTACAGTTTCTAGATTTGATAAACGTAAGAATCATGAAAAAGTAATTATGGCAATTAGAAATCTTAAGGAAGTTTATCCAGATATTGTTTACACGTGTATTGGTTATGGTGATGAAGAAGAAAATTTAAAAAAATTGGTAATTGAATTAAAATTAGAAAATCATGTAATTTTTTTAAAAGATATTCCAAATGATTTAAAAAATGCATTAGTGGCTAAATCTAATATCTTCATAATGCCTTCAATAATTCATAAAAATTCTGTTGAAGGGTTTGGTATAGCCTTTGTTGAAGCTGCTCAATATGGAATTCCTTCAATAGGAGGGAAAGATGGTGGTGCTTCTGATGCAATTATTCATGAAAAAACTGGGCTTATTTGCGATGGTAATAATTTAGAAGAAATTTATTCAAGTATAGATAACCTTCTAAAAGAAAATAAATATTTAGAATATGGAAAAGAGGCAAAAATAAATTCACAAAAATTTCATTGGAATAAGATAATTGAATTTTATAAAACAATACTGTAGGATTAGTTTATGATCGAAAAGTTTAATGGAATATTTTATTTAATAATATTTCTTGCGCATTTTATTGGTATAGCTGTTTATTGCTTTCAAACAATTGTTGGAACAAAAACATTTATGGATAAATTTGATATCGATCATAGTGCTGCAATTATTGTTAGATTTGTCGGAGCCTTAATGATTGGTTGGGTAATAATGGCTCTTTATATTATGTTCATTAGACCTAATGGTGTTGAAGGTACTTGGGCTTTCTTTAACTTATTGGTGATTATACATGCTTGTGTTTTTTTAACCAATTTTTACTCAATTAAAATTGATAAAACTGGCACAAATGAAAAAACGACAAATGAAGGAATAATTGCGCCAATAGTTTTTTTCATATTAAGTTCAGTTCTTGTTTACGGATTGTCAGATAAAATTTATTTATCTTAAATTTTTTTAAAATTTTCCTATTTTTTTTGAACCAGTGTAGAAAATTTTGCTTAATTCATCATTGGCTTTTTTTCTTGTTTTAATATCATTTTCGTTCATTAACTCAGCTGGTCTTGCAACATGTTGGTGATATTTAAAAGTATCATTGCCTCTCGCTTGTTGTACATATATTTTACCTAAAACTTGATCCACATTAGATCCAATATAACTTTGAATAGCAAAACCAATTCTTCTTTCTTTACTTTTATTTAGTCCAGATCCATGAATAATTTTAGGATGATGTAATGACAATTGTCCAGCTTTTAATATAACAGGTGTTGTTTCTTCAATAGGAACATTTTCAATTGTTTGACCTCTCGTTAAAAGATTATTTTCATCAAATTTTTGATTATGAAATTGTAAGTCTTCTTTATGAGAACCTTTCCACATTCTCATACAACCATTTTCTTCATTGGCATCTGTTACGGCTAACCATCCTGTAACCCAGTTATGCGGTTCTAAGCCTATATATTTTGCATCTTGATGAAAACTAACGAAACCTTTTTGATCTGGATTTTTAATAAATAGTGTAGTTCCACAAACAAGTATGTCTTTTCCAATAATACTCTCTACGGCATCTAATATTTTAGGATTGTGTGGAATTTTATCAAACACTGGAGAAATAAGATGAATATAATTTCTACCCAAACCTTCAAGTTCGTTTGGCCAATCTTTTTCTATACGTTCTATTTCTTCTTTTATTTCTCCTGCCTCATCCATAGACAAAACATCTATAGGAGAAATATACCCGTCTTCATTGTATTGATTAATTTGTTCTAACGATAAATTTGACATTCTTCACTTATTTAAAACTCTTCCTGCTACAGTATTAAGTTTTTCTATTGTTTTTTTTGATCTTTTTTCTGGAGCAGTTATTATTGCTACATCTAAACAATTATTAGTAGGATCATTTGAGTCAATATGTTTTTCAAAATTATCTATTAAATTTTTAATCATATTCTTTGCTTTGGCTGCGTTATCTAAAAGAACTTTTATTACCTGTTGAACATCAACATTTTCGTGATCTGGATGCCAACAATCATAATCTGTTACCATTGATACAGAGGCATATCTAATCTCTGCTTCTCTGGCTAATTTAGCTTCAGGCATGTTAGTCATTCCAATAACATCAGCTTTCCAAGATCTATATAAATTAGATTCTGCTAAAGTTGAAAATTGAGGACCTTCCATTACAACGTAAGTTCCTCCTCTTTGATATGAAATATTTTCTTTTTTTATGGACTCTTCACAAGCATCCATTAAACCTTTAGATGTTGGATGAGCCATTGATACATGTGCAACTATATCCTCATCAAAAAAAGTTTTATTTCTTGCAAAAGTTCTATCGATAAATTGATCAACTAGAACAAATTTTCCTGGTGGTAAATCTTCTTTTAAAGAACCCACGGCGGAGACCGAAACGATATCAGTTACTCCAAGTTGTTTTAAAGCATCAATATTTCCTCTAAAATTAATATTAGATGGTGAAATAAAATGTCCTCTGCCGTGTCTAGGTAAAAAGTAAACTTCTTTTCCATTATATATAGTTTTTAATATTTGATCTGAAGGTTTGCCCCAAGGTGTATTGATGTCTAATAATTCTCTATCTTTGAATTCTTCAACATCATATAAACCACTTCCACCTATAATTGCTAATTTATCATTTGCCATAAGTGAAAAATAATTTATTTATTGATATAATTCAAAAGAATTATGGACTTAAAAGAGCACATAAGATCAATACAAGATTATCCTAAAAAAGGAATACTTTTTAGAGATATTACAACTCTAATAAAGAATGAAAAAGCATTTAAAGAGTGCATAGATCAAATAGTTCAAAGAACTAAAAAATTTGAATTTGATAAAATTGCAGCAATAGAATCTAGAGGTTTTGTTTTTGCTTCGGCGGTATCTTATATTTTAAAAAAACCATTTATACTTTTAAGAAAGAAGAACAAATTACCTGCTGAGGTGCATTCAATTGACTTTGAATTAGAGTATGGAACAGCTACAATGGAAGTACATAAGGATGCTATTGAACAAGATGATTCCGTTTTATTAATTGACGATCTAATTGCTACCGGCGGAACAGCCGAAGCTGCAGCTAAATTAATTGAAATGTCCAAAGGAAAGGTTGCGGGATATGTGTTTGTAATAAATTTATTTGACTTGGGAGGATGTGATAATTTAGTTAAAAAAGGTTTTAAAGTAGAAAATTTAATTGAATTTCCAGGCCATTAAAATCCTTAATTAAATTTATTAAAATTTAATCCTATAAATAAATGTTGAATAACATAAAAAATAAAAACTAAATATTAGCTCGTGCAGTTCTGACAATCTTACATAATTAAATGTAATAAAATCATAGAAAAATGAAGCAGGAATTCCTTTTCCAAATTCATCAACATGTCCAGGATGTAAATTTAATATGTCTACTATTATATCTGGAATTGATAAAATTAACAAAAGCAAGCTAATATAAATTAGTTTTTTATTAGGTGAAATTATTAAGTAGAAATTTTTATTAATTTTATTTTTGAAAATATTAAGATTAATTAAAATTACACTAAAAGCACACCAAAAGTATACTAAAGCTCTAGGAAGTTGATCAAACAAATTTGATATATTGTGTAAATTAGTTTCTTTTTGGTTATTTACTTCTTGAAATATTTTTGGAGAATCCCATTTAAAAAAATGCTGTCCCCAGCTTATTTCTTCTCCTAAATAATAAATTAAAGCGAATATTTTTATAATTATAAATAAGTGAACAAAGTTTAACTTATCTAATTTAAATTTTAATTTAATTAATAAAGCTATTGCAATTAAAACAAAAATAGCTTGAAGATTTTCAATAAAGCCATTTTCACTCCAATAATTTTCAAATGTTTCCTTACAAACATTGTATTCATTATATTTACAATTAAACCCTTGAATTAATGAAAATATTATTAAAATTAAAAAGCATGAATAAAAAAAATTGGTTTTATTTATATTATTCATTTCAATTTTTGGTAGCGGGAAGTGGAATTGAACCACTGACCTCGGGCTTATGAGTCCCGCGCTCTAACCAACTGAGCTACCCCGCCATTAAATTAGTATTGATATATACTACTTTTATTTTTTGTTGCAAACAAGTTTTGTCGAAAACTTTTTTATTAATTATTATTGAATAGTTTATTTTCTGTTTTAAGCTTTTGATTTTCTTTAATAAGTTCAATTATTAAATTTTTCATCACTTCATTTTCATTCATTACTTTACCAGATAATTCTGCCAATCTTTCGTTTTCTTTAGCTAATTGTAATTGGTCAAATAATTTTTCTAATTCTGGTATTTCTCTTTCTTTTCTTAATTTAGAGATTTGTTGAATTTTTTTACTTAAAGAAATGCTAGCTGTATTCTCAATTAAACCATCTTGGTCTTGATGATTAAAATTAATTGCAAACTTAAAGTTTTCAGTATTTTTTGTTAAATCAAAACCTATTTTTTTTGCTAAAACTCCATTCATTACATGTCCTGCTTCTTTACTTTCTCCATCAGCAATTATCTTCACATCATTGCTTAATGTATTGTTCGCTGACAATCCCGCATAAGGTTCTAAAACAAAACCTTTGGCATTTTCTTTTGAATATTTAACATTAAATCCCGCTCCAAGAACTTGTTCAATTGCATCATCAACAGATAAATCACCGTCTGTGAAATTAGTTAAATATTTTGGCAATCTATGTAAACCATAAGAGCCGTTCACTTCTAAAGTTAAATTGCTTTCATTTTCAAAATCAATTTTTCTAGATAGAGATGTATTTACGCCTGCAAATTGGCTTGCAAAACCTTTTTTAATCCATTGATTAGTTTCAGTTTCAACATCCACAACTTTATTTTGTGATAAACCTATTACAGGCACTATTGAAACATTAAAATCCTTTGTTTCTACTTTTCTTCTATAACCAAATGCTAAATTTTTACTACCTGCAAATTCTCCATTATTAAATGATGCTCTTTGGTCAGAATAATTAATAAAAGGTTTGCCTAAAAAATTTAGATCTTTTTTGTTTTCAAAAAAACCTAAAATTCCGTTTTCATAATTTTTATAAATATCATTTCTCTTTTGTATAGAATAATAAGTACTTTTTTCTTTATTTTGCTCAGTGGCTTCAAATATATTATTTAATTTTGCCAAAAAAATTTCAGATCTAAATTTTTTATTATGGCTATCAATATCTAAATCTTCCCCGTAAATTCTCAAATATCCATTTGTTTCTGAGTTATCAGCATCTGCATTTTTTGATGAATCCAAAATTTCATAAGTGTCATTTCCACATAAATTATTTGTAATTGTCATGTTAGTTTTATTATGAATTTCAATGTCCATATCTTTTGAAATACTGCAATCTAAAGTCATAGCTACAACTGCACTTGCCATTTCAATTTCGCCTGTATAGGTCGCTTCTCCTTTAGTAATTATATTTGTTCCTGTTGTTCCGCTTGCTTGAATCCATATAGAGTTATCACCTCCAGCTATTGTTCCTGAATTTGTAATTGTCACGCCATTATAAACTGCTGTACCATCACCAACTCTTATTCCATCTGCTTCATCTCCTAATGCTTCTATAGTTCCTGAGTTAGTTATGACTGCGTTTGTTCCAAGATTTTCAGTATTATTTTGAGCTAAATTTATTCCAATACCTTCACTACTACTTGATAAAGCACTAATTGTTCCCGAATTAGTTATAGTTGGACTAAAAGCATTGTCTGCATTAATTCCGTATTGACCAGCAGATTCAATTGTTCCTGAGTTGATTATGGTTACACCAGATCCATTTTTAATAGTTACTGGAGAATTACCACTACCGTTTTTTAGTGTTCCAGTATTTGTAATTGTGTTCGTACCACTAATGTCTTGTAAATATAAAGCCGAATTAGCTGTGGCTTCTATAGTTCCAGAATTTGTAAGTGTTAGATTAGTACAAGAATTACATGCTACACCATACCGATTGCCCGCAAGTATGGTGCCTGCATTATTTAATGTAACAGTTGATGATTCTTTTAAGTCAATAGCAAAATCACCACTTCCAGATTGTATAGTTGCCCCAAGATAATTTTGAATATCTATATCTTCTGCAAACCTAAATTTTATAGCAGAACTAGTAGTTGCATTAATCATTCCACCATCATAATTATAAATTCTAGTTTTTTTAGAATCGTGTCCATCCGCATGACCTCCATATACAGTTCTACTATTCGCATCTATTGTTCCATAATTGTGCAAAGTTAAACCTTCTCCGGAAGATGTAGTTGATTCATTTAGACAAGTTCCGCAATTTCCCATTTTAGTTCCACCAATTGCAATTTGAGATCCACTGCTCGCAGGAGTACCTTTAATTGTTCCACCAGCTTCGTTGGTTATTGTTACTTTTTCAGCTTCTATAAGTTTAATCCCATAATCATCTTGAGCCCATATGGTTCCGTTATTAGTTACTGATAGATTTAATGATGATTGACCTTGAATGGCAGCATCTAAACTTCCCCCACTTTTATCTACTTTTATAGTACCAGAGTTTTCAATTGATACATTATTTTTTTGTGTTGCAAGAACTGCATTTGCTGCATCTAAAGTTATAGAACCTGTTACAGTTAATGTATCATTGTCATCACAACTATATTGCTCAGTTACAGCTGCTGAAACTGTATTATTATCACAATCTGCCGCGTACGAATTATTAAACAATAATATGCTCAATATAAAAATAACGACAAGATTTAATTTATACATAGTAAAAAAATTTTAATTTTTTTATTTATCTATTACCATTTTTTCACCAGTGCCACCCCAATAACCTGTCTTATAAACTTCAGCATCTTTTGAATAACCTGTAAACTGAAGTGCTTCTTGTGCCCAAATATTACAAGTGATGTTAATATCTTTTCTCTGGTCTATTGTTCCTATAGAGATGTGTTGACGACCTTCCATAATAGGAACTTTAATACCAACTATTGTACCGCAAGTAGAACAAAATAAGTTTGTCATTGGTCTACCATGTTCAGTTTTTGTGTCTTCATAAGAATCTGGACTTTCTTTAAGATATGTAATGTCTTTTTCATTAAATATTACAAATGATCTAAACGCACTACCACTTGTTGTTTGGCACCAGTTGCAATTACAATTAACTTTCCAGGTTGGATCACCACTTACTTTGAAAGTTATTTTCTCACATCTACAACGTCCGCTATATTTTTCCATTGTCCCCTCCCTTATTTTATAAGATGAATTATACTTTTTTTTACTGTTTTAGAAATAACCAATATACCTTTCTCATTAGGGTGCATTCCATCACTTAGATTTAACTCTGGCTTAAGAGCAACTTTATCAAGTAAAAAGGGAATTAAAGGAAGTTCATATTCTTTTGCTAAATTAGGAAATATTTCATCAAATTTTTTTTTATAACGTAATCCATTTGAAGGTGATGCTACCATTCCTGCTAGAAGTATATTAATTTTTTTATTTTGAATGATTTTGATAATTTTTTCTAAATTTTTTTCTGTTTGTTCAGGATTAATTCTTCGCAACATGTCATTTGCTCCTAAACCTAGAATTATTAAATCTACATCAAATTCAGATAAAGTTTCTTCAATTCTATCCAAACCATCTGATGAAGTATCTCCTGAAATGCTGCCATTAATAACCTCAATATCATAACCTTCAGATTTAAGATTTTCCTGCAAAACAGCTGATAAATGATACTCTTCGGATAAACCATAACCTGACATTAAGCTATCACCAAATAATAAAATTTTTTTTACTTCAATTTTATTATTATCGCTACAACCATAAACTGTTAGTGATAAGAAAATAAAAGCTAGAAGTTTTTTCATTTACAAACTAAAGGATAAGTATCAAAATCTTGGTTATCAAAAAACTCTAATCGATTAGGTATATTTTGAACTATCTTCTTGTATGTTGATTTTGAAATTCTATCTTTTTTACATCTAACTGCAATCCACCAATTTATAGTTTCTGCAATATCTTCCCTAAAAGGATGTTTTCTTGCATAAGGTGTAACATATTTATTATCTTTATTAGCTGCATCCTTCCATCTATTTCCTTTTTTTCCTTTTAGAATATAAAAAAAATCAATTGATACATGCGCTCCCTCGTGAATCATCACTTCCTCAAGACACTTACTTACCCCCCTTCTTGAAGGAGACGTTCCAGTATGAATCAAAATATCAGAATTGCCGCCTCCCCAACCGCCATTACCTTTATGAATAGTTGATGTTAATAGATGAGGTACTCTTAAAAAGTTTGGTAACTGACCAATAGTTTTTGCATATTTTTTTGCAATTTTTTCAGCTTTTTCTTTAGTTTTAAATTCACTATTTACTCTTATAGTGACGTCTTTTCCTTTCTCAAATCTTGCTTTAAAAATAAAAGCGTCGAAATAAATTTCATATTTCATCGAATTTTCAGTAGAAAGTCTGTAATCAAACCATTTTATATTTTCAACTCCTAAAAATGATAAGTTTAAAAAGGTAGTTGGATCTTTTTTCTTAATAATATCACAG
Organism: uncultured Pelagibacteraceae bacterium; assembly: GCA_902604785.1. Classification (GTDB taxonomy): domain Bacteria; phylum Pseudomonadota; class Alphaproteobacteria; order Pelagibacterales; family Pelagibacteraceae; genus Pelagibacter. The sequence goes on along the minus strand of CACLAC010000006.1, from coordinate 20,791 downwards.
TCGTGATAAAGGTTATTTTTAAATAAATATCCAATTTTATTATTTGTTTTTAATGGCCACCATCTTATAAGTGTTACAGCTATATCATTTTCCCAAATCTGAAGTTCATTAAAGCTGTGGGTAGAAACTCCTTTTCCATGGCGTTTATCATTTTCCCATAGACCAACGTACTTGGTATCATTCGAAAAACGCATAGTACCTTTGCCATGTCTTTTACCATTTTTCCATTGACCCTCATACCGACCTCCATCTGACCATTGCATAGTTCCTTCGCCATGAATTTTGCCATCCTTCCATTCACCAACGTATTTTGCTCCATTTGACAATATAAAGGTCCCTTTTCCATTGGTACAATTTCCTTCAATACAGCCAGTATTTTTTTTTATTTTTCCTCCTGTTTTAAATTTTGTTTCACTAAAATTTCCTGCTATTTTTTTTTCACCAATAGCAAAGAGTCTGCAAATTCCATCAATCAAATTAACTTTTTTATGTTTTTCACATTCACTTAATCCTTTGTATTTATCTGTTCCACGACCGTACTCGCATCTCCCATCCTTTCCAACAACCACAAATAGATGATCATTAGACTCTTCTTTCAAAAGATCTGCATAAACTTCGTTAACAATCCAATCACATACTTGTTCATTTTTGGCATTGGAAGTTCCACACCACAAAAAGCTAAGAAATATGATTACTAAAAATTTTTTCATATTAAAAAAATTAATATCTTACTTTAAGTTGTTAAATATTGGATTGCAAAAAATATTGTAGCTATTGATGCAAAAGTAGAAATAAAAATTGCTTTTATTATATTCTCAGGGCTAACATTATAGGCTGCACAAAAGGCTAATGCGGACAACCCACAAGGTGCAACACTTACCAAAAAAGCACCCGGAATTTCTTTTGGAATACCAGAGTCAAATATTACCAATCCTATTAATAATAATATTAAAGGAGAAATTATTAATTTTAAAACAGAAATTGAGAATGTTAATTTATTGATTACATTTTTAGTATAAAAAGAAAGAATTATTCCAATTGCAAAAAGACCTACTGGAGAAACGCATAAAGCAAGTGTGGATAAAGTATATTCTATTGGAGTATCCTCAATATCAAAATTAAAAACAAATAAGAAAACTCCAATTAAAATTGATAATATCATTGGGTTTAGAATGATATTTCTAATAAATATTATTATCTTAACATTCCTTTTTGTTGCTAATTCTAAAAAAAATGCAATTACAGATATTAAAATTATACTATCCATAAGAATAATACTTGCTACTTGAGTCACTATATCTTTTTGAAAAAAAATTTCAGTTATTGGCAATATAAGTGTTACATGATTTGATAATGCTACTGTTAAAGCCCATATAATTGACTCAGCAATTGGTCTTTTAAAATATTTAAAAGTAATCAAAAAAGCAAATATTCCACACACTGATTGCATTATTAAGTATGATGTAATTTGATTAACATCTATTTGATCAAAATCACTTAGTGCAATTAATTTTATAATCAAAGCCGGTATAGCAATATAAAATAAAAATAAATTTAAAATTTTAGCATGGTTGAGATTGAAAATTTTAAATTTACCGAATAAAAAACCTAAAAGAGTAATAAATATAAAAGGAGTTAATCCAAATAAAATAGTTATCATTTTTTACAGATTAAAGGATATTGAGAATTACGAAAGATTAGATCATCAAGAACTGTTAAACGATTTGGAATAGTATTTACTATCATTTTATATTTTTTTTTTGAAATCCTATCTTTTTTGCATCTTGCGGCTACCCAGGCTACTACACTTTCAGCTATATCTTCTACCAAAGGATTACTCTCTGCATATCTTGAAATTGATTTTACATCTTGTTTTTGAGCATTAGTCCAAACTATTTCATTTACAGAATTATAATAAAGTGGATCAATGGTAACGTGTGCCAACTCATGAATCAAAACTTCCTGCTCAGCTTCTTCATTTACCATTTCAGTATGAATATAAACTCCTTGGTTACGAAATGCATACCAACGACAAGTACATTTAGATTTATCAACCCAAGGACCATGGATAATAATCCACTTTAGTTCTTTTCTAAAAAAAATAGGAAGTTTTCCAAGCATTTTACTATATTTAATAGCGACCTCTGCAATATTTTCGTGAGAACCAAATTCAGAATTAACCAAAATTTGAACATTGTTACCAATTTCATATTTTGCCTCAAAAATAAAAAAAGTTGCAGTATACATTTCTTCTCCATATCTTTTGTCAAAACTTTTGCTCTGCTTTTTTTTAATAAAATTCAAATCTTTGTATGTAGTTGGATCATCTTTATTAATAATATTTTTTAAAAGTTTTGATGCCGAAAAATAAGAAGTGGCTAGAGCAGAATTATTATTTATACATAATAAAAAAAAAATAAAATAAGTTTTAAATTTTAATATTTTATATTCTTTTAAATATTTAAAAAAAGTATTATTACGTATTTTCGTTTTCATTAATAAATGTACTAAATATCTCTCTCAACTGATTATAAAAACGCTCTTTACCTGAATAACCTATGATTCTATCGATCTCATAATCTTGAATTGAATTCCAAATTATAAAAGTGGGAGTGCCTCTATAAGGTTTAATTTTTTTTTGTTTGTATGCATTTTTAAACCATTTAGGTGGATTATAATTATCAATAATTACCAAAGGTAATTCAGAAATATTATACTCTGGCTCTACTTCAGATAAAAATTTTTTACAATAAAAACAATTTTTACTGTTAATCATTATTAATTCTAAAGAAAAGGCTTTAGAATTAAGAAAAAAGACAAGAATACAAATTATTATATATTTAAACATATTTTATTTTAACAAATATTTAAATTTTAACATCTAGTTATAATTTAATTTATTGTTATTCTATGCATAATTCTATTTCCTTTGAATGGAGTTGCTTGATGCAACATTGATCTATTATCCCAAATAGCCAATTGGTTTTTTTCCCATGACAAAGAATATTGAAACTTTTTTTTTATTTGATGATTAAATAAATATTTTTCTAGTTTTTTATTTCTTGCTAGATTAGAGTTAAATCCTACGAAGTGACCAGGGCTACAATAAATTGTGTATTTTGAGCTAATTTTTCTAATAATATTGTGTCTTGATTTTAATTCTTTATTTATTTTTCCTTTTTCTTTAACTCTCTCCTTTGTTGTAATTGAAATAGGGCCTTCAGATGAATAATTGCCTTTAAATTTTTTTAATTTATTTTTAATTGGTTTAGGAAGGGCTTCATAAGCTAAATACTGAGAACAAAACTCTGTATTTGCTTTACCTTTTTTTGGAACAAGTTTTGATAATAACATAGTAAACCTAGGTGGCTTTTTTGTATAAATAGAGTCGGTGTGAAATTGTTCTCCAAAACTAGGTCCTTTATCAGAAGATTTTCTTTGTACTACTGTAATTTTTGGATATTTTTTATTTAATCCTTTTAGTCTTGGATAGTCAGCGAGCTTACCAAAATTTTTAGCAAATTGAATGTATGATTTTGAATTCAAATTTTGTTTTCTGAAATATATCATTCCATATTTTTGAAGAGCAGATTTAATTTTTTTTAAATTATTCTTATTTATCTTTTTTATATTACAAGAAATTTGTGCTCCAATATCTTTTTTACCAGGAATTATTTTAAACATATTTTAAAAAAAACTTTTTTATATGTTTAATCGTTTCTTTAGGGTTTTGCTCTGGTATAAAATGACCAGACTTAATGCCTGCTCCATAAACTTTGTTTTTAGTATATTTTTTCCATATTTTTATAGAGTTAAACTGTGTTCCAACAACTCCTTTTTTTCCCCATAACACTTGTATTGGAATAGTTAGTAACTTTTTACGATCTTTTTTATCATGTTCTAAATCTATTGAAGCTGATGCTCTATAATCTTCACATGTCGCATGAATTCTTTTGGGTTGTTTAAAAGCTTTCAAATAAATTTCTTCAGTTTTACCAAACTTACTGTTACCTGACCATTTATCTAAACAACTTTTCATCCATTTTTTTGGATCGCTTTCAATCATTCTTTCTGGAAGCCATTTGGGTTGAATTAAAAAGAACCAATGAAAATAAGCTTTAGCAAAATTTTTTTCTGTTTGCTCATACATATCTAAAGTAGGGCAAATATCTAAAACGCTCATTGCAATAACTTTTTTTCTATAATCTCTAGCTAAACGATGCGCTACTCTTCCCCCTCTATCATGACCAGCTATAAAAAAATTTTTAAAACCAAGTTTATCCATCAGTTGAACCATGTCCTTAGCCATCTCTCTTTTTGAATAATTTACATGCTTACTATCGCTTTTTAAAACAAAGCTAGATCCATAGCCTCTTATGTCTGCAACTATAATTGTGAATGATTTTGCAAGTTCATTTGCTGTTTTATGCCACATAACATGTGATTGAGGGTAGCCATGTAACAATAACAAAGGCGGACCTTTTCCACCTACTCTACAAAATATTTTTCCTTTATTTACTTTTACAAATTTTTTTTTAAAACCCTTGAACATTTTTAAACTTTTATTCTTAGTACATTATTAGTTGTAAAACCTTTATTATCCTAGTGTATATCACAAATATTTAATTTGAATTTCTTAAGAAGCACTGTATAAGTTCGAATTTGTGAGAATTGAAGAAGAGCTAAAGCTAGATTATTCAGACGTACTTTTCAGACCAAAAAGAAGTACTTTATCAAGTCGTAAAGACGTAAATCTTAAAAGAACCTACAAGTTTAAATATAGCAATAATGAGTGGTCAGGTATTCCTATTATGGCCGCAAATATGGATGGTGTTGGTGAATTAGGGATAGCAGAAAAATTATCTGAGTATGGAATGATTACATGTTTAACTAAACAACATGATGTTAAAAAAATTAAACAATTTAAAAAAATTAAATCAATATATCCAAATATTGCATTAAGTATTGGAATAAAAAAAGAAGATTTTCAAAATTTAGATAAAGTTTTGAAAGAATATAGCTTTATTAAATTTATTTGTATTGATGTTGCAAATGGATATTCAGAACGTTTTAGTGCATTTTTAAAATCAGTAAGAGATAAATATCCAACGAAAACTATAATCGCAGGTAATGTTGTAACTGCAGATATGACACAAGAGTTAATACTCAGTGGAGCTGATATTGTAAAAGTTGGAATTGGTCCTGGTAGTGTGTGTACTACAAGAATTCAAACAGGTGTTGGTTATCCTCAACTAAGCGCTGTTATAGAGTGTGCTGATGCTGCTCATGGATTAGGTGCTCACATGATTGCAGATGGTGGTTGCACTTGTCCGGGAGATGTAGCTAAAGGTTTTGGTGGTGGCGCTGATTTTGTTATGCTTGGTGGAATGTTTGCGGGGCATGATGAAGGTAAAGGTAAAATTGTTAAGTCTAATGGTTCTAAATATATAGAATTTTATGGTTCAAGTTCTGATACTGCAAATAATAAACATTATGGTGGTTTATCATCTTACAGAAGTAGCGAAGGAAGAACAGTAAGAGTTAAGTATAGAGGAAAGATCAAAGATACAATTCAAAATATACTTGGTGGAATAAGAAGCAGCTGCACTTATGTGGGCGCACCTTCTTTAAAACAACTAAGCAAGTGTACAACTTTTGTAAGAGTTGCAAAACAGTTTAACGATACTTTTGTAAAATAATTATTAATTTAAAATCTTATCTTTAGCTTTTTTAAATTCTTCTTTTGTTATAGCTCCTGATTTGTAAAGATCATTTAACTTTTCAAGATCTTCTGTAATATTTTTTTTTTCACCTTGATTACTTAATTTATCAATATCATTTTCTAAAATATATTTATTTAAATTTAACAGATGATATTCTTTTGCATTAAATAATTTTTCTAAATGTCGGTGTCGTTTAACTGAAAAAGAAATCCATTTATCCATTGTTTTTTTATGTTCTGGAAATCTAGATATATTAGCCTTATGAAATTCAGAGCTTTCTTCTGTAAGATAATTAAGTTTTGGAGATTTAAATATTTTTGGGTTAGCAAAATATCGAATAACAAACCATTCACCTCTATTTAATCTTGAAAAATATGAATGCTTACTAGCAAGCATTATAGATGGTGAAATTATAGATTTTTCTTTTATATATTTTTTTAATTCAGGATTATTATCTAATGGATCATCAGGAGTAAATATTTCTTTATTTGTTTCAATATGAGAAATTACTAAACAATTATGGGTTCCACCTTTTTTATAAATTTCAACCAAGTAATATTCTGGTCTTTGATAGCAGCCATCATATTTATCCTTAAAAGTAATTTCATTAACAGCACTATCTATAAATCCCATGGATTCTCCCGAGAGATTGGCTCTTTCGACCCATATAAATTCTAATGCTTCATTATTTTCTAATCTAACTATTGAATTTCCTTTAAAGGGAAAATAATAAAAAAAATTATAACTATTTATTACTTCCCACTTTCCATCTGAAAGCGGTAAAACAAAATTTTTTGTAAATTTTATTTCCTTTTCAAATATTGTTCCACTTTTATACATTTTAGCACTTACATAGCTAAAGTAATTTAAACTAGTTATACAAACGAAAAGGATTAAAATTATTTTCCTCATTAATTAATTTTTATAATTCTTTTGATTAAGTGGCTCTTGCAAAATATCTACTGGATATTTTTTCTTTTCTACTTCAATAAAAATATTTTTATCTTTAAGAGTTTCATAAGAATTTCCAGAATTTACATATCCAAAAGATAAATTTTTTTCATAACAGAAAGAATAGTTTCCAGAGGTAGTGCGACCAATTATTTTATCATCTAAATAAATGGGTTCGTCATGTAAAAGTAAAGGTTCGCCAGGCTTATTTTCCTTTAACGTAAACATCATTAATCTTTTATCTAATTCTTTATCTTTGATTTTCATAAGAGCTTCTTTACCAATAAAATCTATATTTTTTTTATAACTAATGGCAAATTTTAAACCTGCTTGATATTGATTTTCCTCAGGTGAAATATCATGACCCCAGTGAATAAAACCGCTCTCCATTCTCATAATATCCATCGCGTGCATACCACAATGGCTTAATTGATATTTTTTTCCCTTTTCAACAATTAGATTGTAAATTTCTTTTGCTTTATTGCTTTTTATATAAAGCTCAAAACCTAACTCACCAACATAAGATAATCTTTGTGCCCACATTTGTTCTTTATTAACTGTTATGTATTTTGCTGTTGCAAATTTAAAATTTTCATTGGAATAATCATCATTACTTAAATCATACATCAAATCTATACTTTTGGGCCCAAATATACCAAGGACACAATAATCATCTGTAACATCTAATAATTTAATATCTTCTGATAAGTGTTTTTGTATATGAAATTTATCACGTTCTTTGTTTGCAGCTGCAGTTATTATTCTAAAACTATTTTCTGCTATTTTAACAACTGTTAAATCAGTTTCAATTCCTCCATCTTTATTTAACATTTGTGTGTAAGTACATTTTCCAATTTCGTTTTTGATATTTGCTGTGCAGATTCTTTGTAGTTCATCATGAGCTGTTTCACCTTTTAATTCATATTTAGAAAAAGGAGTTAGTTCAAATAATCCAACATTTTCTCTTGTATTTTTTGTTTCATATTCAGCCGCTGGAAACCAATTTTGATAGTTGTAAGAATATTCATATTCAGCTTTTTCTCCATTTCTTGAGAACCACATTGGTCTTTCAAATCCACTTGAAGCCCCAAAACATGCGCCAGCTTTTTTTAATTCTTCGTGATATGGAAGTATTTTTTGATTTCTTGAAGTTTTATGTTGTTTAAATGGCCAGTGCATTCCATACAAATCTCCCAGAGTCTCTGTGATTCTTTCCTTAATAAAATTTACTTCTGAATGAAAATTTTGAAACCTTTTAATATCATAAATAAATAAATCTTCATTTATATGTCCATTCATTAACCATTCTGCAGTTACTTTTCCAACGCCCCCGCCGCTTCCAATGCCAATACTATTTAAGCCACAACAGGCAAATAAATTTTTAACGCCTGGCACTTCTCCTAAAAGAGTATTTGTATCGGGCGTAAAAGACTCTGGTCCTGCAAAAAATTTTCTAATTCCAGCTTTTTCTAAAATTGGAACTCTTTTTAAAGCTGCTTCTAAATAGGGTTCAAAATGATCAAAATTTTCAGGAAATTCACCATAAGAAAAATCCTCTGGCACTCTATTAGTTTGGTTAAATGCAGGAATTGATTTTCCTTCAAATATTCCTATTAACATTTTTCCCGCATCTTCTTTTAAATATAAACTGTCATCAAAATCTCTTAATACAGGTATATTTTTTGGTAGATCATTAATTCCTTCTGTAATTACATAAAAATGTTCAGCTGGATATAATGGGATGCTAAAACCCGAGTCTTCTCCTATTTGTCTAGACCACATTCCTGTAGCAAGTACTATATATTCGCATTCAATTGTCTGACCTTTAACAATTACTCCTGCTACTCTTCCATTTTTTTTAATTATTTTTTCCACTGGTGATTTTTCAAATATTTTAGCCCCTTCTTTTCTTGCTGCTTTTGCTAGTAAATTTGTTACTCCAATTGGGTCTGCTTGACCATCACCAGGCATAAAAATTCCACCTAAAACATCTTTTTCATTAATTATCGGATATATTTTTTTTATTTGATCAATATTTAATACTTCAACATTTACATCATATAATTGTGCAGTTGTTGCTTGCCTTTTAAGTTCTTGCCATCTTCCTTTGGTAGTTGCAATGGATAGTGCTCCATTAAGTTTTAATCCACTTGAAAAATCGATTTCTTTTTCTAATTTTTTATAAAGTTCTAATGAATATTTTCTAATCTTTGTAACTCCTGCAGAAGGTCCTAATTGACTGACAAGGCCAGCAGCATGCCACGTGGTTCCTGATGTGAGTTGATCTCTTTCTAAAAGAGCAACATCTTTCCATCCAAATTTTGCCAAATGATAAGCACAAGAAGTTCCAGCAACTCCTCCTCCAATAATGACTACTTTTACACTTTTGGGTAATTCTTTACTCATATGCTCTAATATTATTATGAAATAAAAAAGTTTACACTTAAAAACATACTATGTGATCAATATTTATTGGACGTTTAATTCCAAATTTTTCATCTACTTCATGTTGGTGTATATGGTGGGAATGTACAAATACAGGTATTAAAAGATTACTATTAGTTTTTAAAGTATAAATAAAATTTGTACCTCTAAATTTTCTATCAACAACTTCTAATTTTAAATTGCTTTGATCGTCATGCTCTAAATCTTCTGGTTGTAATAATAATTTTACATCAGTACCTTTTTTATAATGTTTAATAAAATTACCTTTAATAGTTCCTAAATCTTTATTTTCTAAGCTATCTTCACCTGTAACTTTCGCTGGTATTAAAATTCCCCTATTAAGAAAATTTACAACTTCTATTGAGTTGGGAAAGTGATAAACATTGTATGGATCATCAAATTGTTTAAGTTGTTTATTCAAAATTATTCCACATTTTGTTCCTAAATAAAAAGCTTCATATGAATCATGAGTAACAATTATTGTTGTAATTTTTAAATCTTTTAAAAGTTTTTTTAATTGAACTTGTATTTCCTCTTTAAAACTTTGGTCAACGTTAGATAAAGGTTCGTCTAATAGCAAAAGATCTGGTTGAGAAGCTAGTGATCTTGCTAGAGATACTCTTTGGGCTTCTCCTGCACTAATTTGATGTGGATAGTGATCTAATATTTTACCAATATTAAGTAATTTTATAATTTTATTAATACTTATTTTCTTTTTTTTTCCTGGGTTTTTTCTAATTTTTCCAAGATTAATATTTTCTTCAACGGTGAAATGAGGAAATAAGGAATTTTCTTGAAATGATAATGATATATTGCGGTCTTCTGGTTCTATACTTATTTTATTTGATGAAAGAGTTTTTCCTTTAAGTTTTATTGACCCTGTTTCAATTTTTTCTAAACCAGCTATAGATCTAAGAATTGTAGTTTTTCCAATACCAGAAGGTCCTAAAAGACAAATAATATCTCCCTCTTTTTCAATTGAAAATGACACGTTATTTACCTTGTTAATGCCTCCAACTTTAAATGATGCATTTGTAACTTCAAAAAAATTTTTATTCATTATTATCTCTTAAAATATATTTAGATGTAAATAAAATAAAAAAACTTGCAATAACTATCAAACATAAAGATGGCACAGCTGCGGCTTCCAATAAATCCTCAGATGCAGAAATATAAGCTGTAGTGGCAAAAGTCTCAAAATTAAATGGTCTTAAAATTAGTGTGATTGGCAATTCTCTAATTATTTCTAACGAAATTAATATAATAACAAATAATATTGAATTTCTTAAGTAAGGAATGTGAATATTTAAAAAAGTTTTACTCTTAGAATACCCTAGAAGATAAGCACTTTCATCAACAGAAATATTTATTTTTTCATATCCTGATTTTATTCCGTTAAATGCTAATGAATAAAACCTTACAAAATAAACTACAACTAAACCTAAAATTGAACCAATAAATATTTTTTTTATAGATAAAAATCCTAATGTTTTAATAATACTTTCATCAAACCATGCAATAAAAGTTATGAAAGCTATAGCAAGAATTACTCCTGGTATTGCATAGCCAGAAATTGATAAAGTTGATAAAAAATTTAAAATTTTTTTATTTGAAACCCTATTTCCATAATTTGATATTAAAGCAAAAGTGATTAAAACTAAACTTGATAAAGATACAAGATATAAAGTATTTAATAAAAGATCAGTTATTTGCAAACCATTTAAATTTTCAGGGAATTTAATTGTCCAATATAACATTTGACTTAAAGGAAATAAAAAACTCAAAAAAAATAAAATAAAACAAAACATAAATGCAAAAAAAGATTTACTCCCATAAAGTTTAATTTTTTCTTTTTTCTTAAATCCTCCTTTTGCTTCCAAATGATACTTAGCTTTTCTTCTAGATAAATTTTCAGTCAAAAATAATATAAAGATAAATATTAAAAGAAAAAATGATATTCGATTTGCAAATGCCAAGTCATCAAAAGCTATCCAAGCGTTATAAATCCCAGTTGTTAAAGTATTTACAGAAAAAAAATCTACCGCTCCAAACTCAGCTAATGTTTCCATTGCTACTAGTGATAACCCAGCAACAATAGCTGGACGTGCAGAAGGTAATATTATTGAATAAAAAGATTTAAATTTTGAAAAACCAAGATTTTTACCCAATTCTATTAAGCTTTGTGATTGATATAAAAATGATGATCTAGCAAGTATATATACGTAAGCAAATAATGAAAATGAAATTGATAATATCAAGCCAAACATACCATCAAATTTTGGAATATGTTTGTTGTAATTTCCATCTCCAAACACATTTTTTAGGATAGTGAATGCAGTCCCATAATTTTCAAAAAAAGCAAATAAAGAATAAGCATATATATAAGGAGGTACGGCAAAAGATAGTATTAGAGCCCATTTAAAAAAGTTAGCACCAGGGAAATGATAAAAAGAAACTATATAAGCTGAGCCTACACCTAAAATGAATGTTAAAAATAAAACACCAATCAAAAGAGTTAAAGAATTAAACACATATTCAAGAAAAAAAGTTTTTTTAAGAATTTCAAAATAGTTTGATGTATCTTCAAAAAAACTTGTAAATACTGTTATTATTGGAATGACTACAATAAAAGAAATAAGAAATGAACTTAAATACCAAATATTAAATTTTTTTATCATTGTTTTTTCGTGTCTGAATGTATTCCGCTTTTTAAAAATAGATTATTCTACAATATTAATTTGGTGTCTATGATTAAATGAGACTGTGTGTAAAGGAGATTCACCACCACAGACACCAAATATCAAGAAAACTAAAAATTAAAAACTTTAAGGATATGCGGAAATTCCTTGTCTTTAATTTCAGAAAGTTTTCTCTTATTTATTCTTTTATTGATTTTTTTACACTCCTCGGCACATTGCGGACATGACTTGGAAGATTTATTATAATCAATATTAGACATAAATTTTTTTTTAACTGTTAACACTTATTTCCAACCAGCAGCCGTCATTACCTCTAATGCATCTGCTTGATATTTTCCATAACTAGAAACTTTTGTTTTTAGATCTTGGTTAAAATCTAATCCTAAATTGTTTACTACTAATGGACTTGGTGAAACACCAGCAATCATTGGAAACTCAAAAGTATTATTTGTAAAATGCTCTTGAGACTCAGGTGATAATAAAAAGTCAACAAGTGCTACAGCATTTGCTTTATTAGGTGCACCCTTAACTAGAGCAGCACAACTTATATTCATGTGTGTTCCTCTATCTTGTTGATTAGGGAAAAATGCTTTAACTTTTTTTGCAGCTTCTTGTTGTTCTGCGCCTTTATTACCAGATAACATAAGAGCTAAGTAATATGTATTAGCAACAGCGATATCTGCTTCTCCAGCAGCTACAGCCATAATTTGAGCTCTATCGTTTCCTGTAGACTCTCTAGCCATGTTAGCAACTACTCCCTTTGCCCAAGCAGCAGTGGCTTTTTTTCCATTATTTTCGATTAAAGAAGCTACAAGAGATTTATTATAAATGTTGCTAGATTTTCTAATTACTAATCTACCTTTCCATTTAGGATCAGCTAAACCTTCATAAGTCATTCCAGATAGTTCAGCACCAGTAACTCTTTCAGGTGAGTAGTAAATAATTCTTGCTCTTTTTGCCACTCCAACCCAATGTGCTGTTCTAAAGTTTTTTGGAACTGAAGATTTAATTGTAGGTGAAATTAATCCACCTTGCGTCATACCTTTTGCTTGAAAAGCACCACATCTTCCAGCATCAGCTGTAATGTAAAGGTCTGCGGAAGAATCAGCGCCTTCTTCTATCATTCTTTTTTCTAAGGCTCCTGATTTTCCGTTAATTAAGTTTACTTTTATTCCTGTTGCTGCAGTAAACTTACCATAAAGTTCAGCATCAGCTTTGTAATGTCTTGCATTGAAAATGTTTACCTCATTTGCGATTGCAAATGTTGAAACTAACAATGAAGAAATCAAAGCTAAAATTGATATTTTTTTCATTTTTTCCTCGTTAATTATTAATTTTTAGCTATTTATTGCAATTGATAATTATTATCAATGATAATGATTATCAGTATCAATATGTCGCAACCTAGGGTTTATAAGGTAAATCTATGAGAAATTAGAACTTCCATTCAGAAATTTTACTAAATAAAAAATTTCTGAAAGCTTGAACCCTTGCTACATTTTTAAGGGATTGAGGGTATACAAAATGAGCTTCTGTAATAGGCCCTTCTACTTTTGGTAATACTTTAATAAGATTTGTAGATTGAAACACAAGATAGTCTGGTAAAGCAGCTAAACCTACTCCACTTTCAACAGCTAAAAGTAATCCCATTACACTGTTTACTTTCATAATAGTTTTTCTTTTACCGTTATCCTTCATGCCTATTTTTAAAGCCCAATCTGGATTGTATACTGGTGAAGGCGCCCCTTTACCAAAAGATATAAATTTGTGTTTATTTAAATCATTTATTGTCTTTGGCATTCCATATTTTTCTAAATATTTGCTTGAACCATAAATATGATAATTAATGTCTATTAATTTTCTCTGAATATAGTTTAATTTTTTAGGTCTTCTCATAAAAATACCTATATCAGCTTGTCTTGTGCTTAAATCCAACTCCTTATCATCAAATACCAATTCTACCTCTATTTCTGGGTTTAATTGCATAAATTCTTGAATTCTAGGGGTTAGCCAGTGTGTACCAAAACTTCTAACGGTTGTAATTGTGATTTTTCCTGAAGGTTTGCTTTTTTGATCTCCTAATGAGGTTTCTACTTCTTTAAGTTTACTAATAACTTCATGTGCTGTTTTATAAACATATTCACCATTTTCGGTTAAAGTTAATCCTCTTGCATGTCTTTCAAATAATTTAACCTTGAGATCATCTTCTAATGATTGAATTTGTCTACTGATAGCTGATTGACTTAAATTTAAAGTAACAGTGGCACTGGTGAAACTGCCTGCTTCCGCAACTGCATGAAATATTTTTAATTTATCCCAATCCATTATTTATTTACGTCTACTATGTATCTACCAGATGTTTCACCTTTAAGCATTTTTGGAAAAACATCTAAAAGACCTTCTAAGTTAATTTCTTTAATTGATTGCTCAAGTAAATCGAAATCAATTAAGTTTGAAGCTTCGCCCCATAAAAATTCTCGTCTTCTTATAGAAGTATTTACTGAATTAACTCCCCAAAGTTTAACTCCTCTAATAATAAACGGCATAACAGTTGTATTTAATTTTATATCAGCTGCATTACCACAAGCAGCAACAATTCCTCCTTCTTTTGTCTGAGCTAAAACATTACTTAAGACCTGACCTCCAACTGTATCAACTGCTCCGTCCCATAAACCTTTATCTAAAGGTCTTGCTTCTTTGTTTAAATCGCTTGTATTTATTATGTTTTTTGCACCTATTGATTTTAAATAATCTTTATTACTTTCTTTTCCAGTAACTGCAGTAACATTGCAACCTAGTTTATTTAAAATCATAACTGCAACACTTCCAACACCACCTGATGCTCCAGTTACAATTACATTTTCAACTTTCTCACCAAGTAAAAGTTCTTCCCTTGCTGTTTTTGTAGCAAACGAACATTGTAATGCTGTAATACCAGCTGTGCCTAATATCATAGCTTGTTTTTGAGTTAAATTTTTTGGTTTTTTTACTAAAAAATCACCATTTACTTTTGCATACTGAGAGTATCCTCCATAAAAAATTTCACCTACTCTCCAGCCTGTTAGAATTATTTCATCACCCGATTTAAATTTATCATTATGACTTTCTTCAACAGTTCCTGAAAAATCTATACCTGGAATATGTGGAAATTCTTTTACTAACCTTGCGCCATTTTTTAATATTAAAGCATCTTTATAATTTAAACCAGAATAACTAACTTTAACTAAAACATCTCCATGCTTTAAAAAACTTTTTTCAATAGATTTTATTTCTCTATTAAAAGTTTCACCTTCTTGGTTAATTACCAAAGCCTTAAAACTGTCAGCCATAATTTATATAAACTTTATTTTGCAATAAATCGCAAGTATCTATTCTGATAACTTAAATCTTCTTTGAATTGACCTAAATAATAATTAGTAACTGTTGTTGCTTGCTCTTTTTTAATTCCTCTCATTGTCATACACTGATGAGTTGAATCTATACTTACCGCAACACCTTTAGCATCTAATGATTCCATTAATGTTGTGGCTATTTGCATTGTAAGTCTTTCTTGAGTTTGAAGTCTTTTTGAAAATACCTCAACTACTCTAGCAAGTTTACTTAAACCAACTACTCTATCTTTAGGAATATAAGCCACATGAGCAATACCAATAATTGGTGCCATATGATGTTCACAATGACTTTGAACAGAAATATTTTTTTGAATAACCATATCGTCATAACCATTTACATCTCCGAAAGTTTTGTTCAAAATTTCTTTAGGATCTTCTTTATAACCTTTGAAATATTCTTTAAAAGCCTTTACGACCCTTTTAGGTGTTTCTAATAACCCTTCTCTACCAGGGTCTTCTCCCATCCATTTTAAAATTTTTACAAACGCTTCTTCCGCCTCTTTGTCAGAGATATTTTCTTTTCTTAACTCATTTTCGTTTTTTACTAATTTCATGACGTGCTTTTATATATATAAATCTTTATTTTTAAAATATTTAATATATTTAGTAATATGTTAGATAATTCCAAGTATATGTTTAAAAAAAGAGAAAATGTCGCTGATATAGAAGAAGGATCTTTATTATCACCAAAATTTGATAATGATGGCTTAATTCCGGTAGTTACAACTTGCTCAAAAACTAAAGAAATTTTGATGCATGGCTATATGAATGTCGAATCCTTAAAATTAACTATTGAAACTAAAGAAGCTCATTATTGGAGCAGATCAAGAAAACAAATTTGGCACAAAGGTAAGACCAGTGGTTTTGTTCAAAAAGTTATAGAAATCAGAATTGATGATGATCAGGATTCAGTTTGGCTGACTGTTGATATTGGAGATGGCGCTAGTTGTCATGTTGGTTATAGATCTTGTTTTTATAGATCAATACCATTAGGTGAAATTAAAAATGGAAGAGAAGTTGAAATGAAATTTGAAGAAGAAGAAAAAAAATTTGATCCTGAAAAAGTATATAAAGGGCAACCCAACCCAACAAAAATTTAATGAGTGAACAACAAAAAAATGTTTTAGGTGAAGACCTAGAAGAATGTTCAAATAATCCTTTAACTGGATGGTTCAGAGATGGTTGTTGCAATACAGACGAAAATGATCATGGCATGCATACAGTTTGTGTAAAAGTTAATAATGAATTTTTGGAATGGTGTAAAGAAGCAGGTAACGATTTAATTACACCTCATCCTGAATTTGGTTTTCCTGGATTAAAAGATGGAGATAATTGGTGTGTATGTGCTAGTTGGGTATCAAAAGCGATAGAAGTAGAAAAAGGATGTTCTGTTTATTTAAAAAAAACTCACGAAAATACTCTAAAAATTATTCCAATTGAAAAATTAAAAAAACTTGCAATAGATCTTTCTTAATTACATATTACCATATTTGGGACCACCACCACCTTCAGGGGTTACCCAGGTAATATTTTGTGAAGGTTCTTTTATATCGCAAGTTTTACAGTGAATACAATTTTGAGAATTTATAACAAATTTTTTTACTTCGTTTTCTTTTTGAACTTCGTAAACTCCAACCGGACAATATCTTTGTGCGGGTTCATCAAATTTTTCTAAAGTATATTTGATTGGTAAATCTTTATCTTTTAATTGTAAGTGAACGGGTTGATTATCCGCATGATTTGTACCTGTTAAATATACTGAACTAGTTTTATCAAATGTAATTACATTATCTGGCTTTGGATAATCTATTTTAGGCATTGCATTCGCATGTTTTAAAGTTTCGTGATCTGCATGTTTATGTTTTAGTGTAAAAGGTAATTTTCCTCTGAATAATATTTGATCAATGCCTGTAAAAATTATTCCTAAAATTAAACCCCAACTAAAGCTTGGTTTAACATTCCTAGCTGCATGCAATTCTTCGTATACCCAACTTTTTTTAAATTTGTCTTCATAAGAAGATAAGCTTTTATTTTCTTTTAAATAATCAATGATAGTTTCAGCTGCTAACATTCCACTTTTCATTGCAGTATGAGAACCTTTTATTTTTGGCATGTTTAAAGTTCCAGCATCACAACCAACTAGCATTGCTCCTGGCATATACATCTGAGGTAAACTTTGTAAACCTCCCTCTATAAGAGCTCTGGCTCCGTAAGAAATTCTTTTTCCTCCTTCAAGAATTCGTTTTATTGATGGATGAGTTTTAAATCTTTGAAACTCATCAAATGGGGATAAATGAGGGTTTTTATAGTCTAATCCAATAACATAACCAAGAAATACTTGTTTATTTTCTGCATGATATACGAAACTACCGCCGTAAGTCTGTTTATCCATTGGCCATCCTGCTGTATGCATTACAAGACCTTCCTCATGTTTTTCTTCTTTAATTTCCCAAATTTCTTTAAATCCTATTCCATATTGTTGAGGATCTTTTCCTTTATCTAATTCAAATTTTTTTATTAATTGTTTTCCTAAATGTCCTCTACATCCTTCTGCAAATACAGTAACTTTTGCATGAAGTTCTATTCCAGACTCAAAACTATCTTTTTTATTTCCATCTTTATCTAAACCCATATCTTGCGTGGCTATCCCTTTTACTGACCCATCTTCATTATATAAAATTTCACTTGCTGGAAAACCTGGAAAAATTTCTACTCCCAATGCTTCTGCTTGCTCTGCTAACCATCTACATAAATTAGCAAGGCTAATAATATAGTTATTATGATTATGCTGCACTTTAGGAAGTAGCCATGTTGGCCAACTCAAAGATTTTGATTTTCCTAAAAATAAAAATTTTTCTTTATTAACTTTTGTTTTTATAGGAGCATTTAATTCTTTCCAATTAGGAAATAATTCATCTAAGGCTTTTGTTTCAAAAACATTACCTGACAAAATATGAGCACCTATTTCAGATGCTTTTTCTAAAAGGCAGACATTAACATCCGGATTTAACTGCTTTAATTTTATTGCAGTTGAAAGTCCTGATGGTCCGCCACCTACGATTACTACATCGTATTCCATCACTTCTCTGGACATACTATTTTTTTACAGTATTTGTTATTTTTGTATAGTGTTTAATTTACTTAGTTCTTCTAAGAATTGTGGAAGTGCCTCAAATAGGTCTGCCTCTAAACCATAATCTGCGACACTAAAAATAGGAGCTTCACCATCTTTGTTTATTGCTACAATGACTTTACTTTCCTTCATTCCTGCGAGGTGTTGAATTGCACCTGAAATTCCAACAGCGATATATAAATCTGGTACTACTACTTTTCCAGTTTGTCCTACTTGATGATCGTTTGTAATATAACCTGCGTCAACAGCAGCACGTGATGCTCCAATAGCAGCATTTAACTTATCTGCGATAGCTGTAATTAATTTAAAATTATCACCACTTCCCATTCCTCTTCCACCAGATATTACTACTCTTGCTGTTCCTAATTCTGGTCTATCAGACTTAACCTCTTCTCTCTTAATAAATTTTATATTAGTATTTGCATCTCCTCCATCAGCCTTAACGATTTCCGCAGAACCGCCTGAGGTTACAGCGGGGTCAAAAGATGTTGGTCTAATAGTTATACATTTTTTAGAGTCTGTACTTTTTACGGTTGCAAATGCATTTCCTGCATAAATTGGTCTAAGAAAAGTATCTGGAGATATAACTTTAATTATATCGCTTACTTGTGAAGTATCTAGTAATGCGGCAACTCTTGGCATTAGATTTTTACCAAATGTATTTGCTGAACAAACAATATGTGAATAATTTTCTGCATTTTTAACTATGGCGGAAGTAAAGTTTTCTGCTAAAAAATTTTCATATATTTCTTTATCTACATGGATAACTTTTTTAACATTTGGTACTTGAGAAATTGACTTTACAACCTCTTCTGCTTTATGGCCTATTACAAGAACATGTAAATCTTCATCAATTTGTGAAGCTGCGGTTATTGCATTTAAAGTGAAAGGTTTTACTTCTTTATTATTATGCTCTGCTATTAATAATGCGGACATTATATTACTTTTGCCTCGTTCTTTAATTTTTCAACTAATTCAGCTACATTTGCTACTTTAATTCCTGCTTTTCTTTTTGGTGGTTCTTCTACTTTAATTTGTTCAATTCTAGGTTTGGTATCAATTCCTAAGTCAGAAGAATTAATTTGTTCAATCGGTTTTTTTTTTGCCTTCATTATATTGGGCAATGAAGCATATCTAGGTTCATTTAATCTTAAGTCACAAGTTACTATTGCCGGAACATTAACTTCAATTGTTTCCAATCCTTCATCAACTTCTCTTGTTACCTCTAATGATTTTTCTTTAATTTCTATTTTTGAAGCAAAAGTAGCTTGAGGCCAATTTAAAAGTGCTGCAAGCATTTGACCGGTTTGATTACAATCATCATCGATTGCTTGTTTACCCATAAAAATTAAATCGGGTTTTTCTTTATCTGCAATTTTTTGTAATATTTTTGAAACAGCCAAAGGTTCAACAATTCCATCTACTTTAACGTGAATTCCTCTATCTGCTCCGACTGCTAAAGCTTTCCTTACAGTTTCTTGTGCTTTATCTTCTCCAACTGTAACAGCAACTATTTCTTGAGCTTTTCCAGATTCTTTGATTTTAACAGCTTCTTCAATTGCATTATCATCTGGAGGATTTGTTGACATTTTTACATTTTCAGTAACTACACCAGTTCCATCCTCTTTAACTCTTACTTGAACGTTGTAATCAATGACTCTTTTAACAGCTACTAATATTTTCATTATGCTCTTAATAATTTATTTTCTGGATCGTATGGGCTTTCATCAAGAATAGTAGCGTCGTGCATTTTTCCTAAAATATCAATTTTTAATTTTTGCCCTGTTGTCGCAATCTCTGGCTTAACCATTCCAATTGCTATTGATTTGTTTAATCTAAAACCAAAATCTCCACCAGTAGCTCTTCCAACGACTTTATCTTCCTTATAAATTGGATTATTTCCTAATACATCTGCATCTGAAATGTCATGAACTTCCATTGTTACTAATTTATTTTGGAAACCTTTTTCTCTCCATTTGTTTAGCGCTTCTAAACCTATAAAGTTTCCTTTATTCGGGTGAATAAACCTATCTAGACCAGATTCATAAGGTGAATATTCTATAGATAATTCGGTGCCAACAAGTTTGTAAGATTTTTCAACTCTTAAACTATTCATTGCTCTAATACCAAAGGGTTTTAGACCAAGATCTTTTCCATGTTCTATTAATTTATCAAATATATGATTTTGATACTCAAGAGGATGATGGAGTTCCCATCCAAGTTCTCCGACAAAGTTTACTCTAACAGCGGTACAAGGTGCATAACCAATATCAACTTTTTTAGAGCTTAACCATTTAAAATTTTCATTAGAAAAATCGTCTTTAGAAACTTTTTGCATTAATTCTCTAGCTTTTGGTCCAGCTACAACCAAAACACCAACTGAATTGGTAATATTTTCAAATTGTACTGATCCATCTTTTGGCATCCATTTTTGGATCCAATCATGAT